>SVEK01000010.1 GCA_015057405.1 Lachnospiraceae bacterium | reverse complement strand
AGCCGTGCGGCATTCGCAATCCGCTTCGCTACTTGCTCATGTACGGCTTTCGCCGTACATGTCCACTCTTAGCCGTGCGGCATTCGCAATCCGCTTCGCTACTTGCTCATGTACGGCTTTCGCCGTATGTCTCCATATCACAAAAGACACCTCTGTAAGCAAGCTTACTCGGTGTCTTTTCCTCATGTCGCCGCACGGACTCAATGCTCCAACATATTTTCAATAAATATTCCATACCCTCGGGTAGAATCATTTACCATTACATGCGTCACGGCACCCACAAGTTTCCCATTCTGAATCACGGGACTACCTGACATTCCTCTTACAATTCCTCCTGTTTTAGACAATAAGTTTTCATCAGTTATCTCTATAATGAACCCTTTGTTATCTTCACTTCCCCGGTCTATTTCTACGATACGGCTTTTATAGCTTTTAACAGCATCATCTACCTGACATATTACAGTTGCATTTCCCTTTTTTATATCCTGTCTGAAACCTATCGGTATAGCAGTTGCTTGTCCCAAACCATGATTAGACTTTAATATTCCTGAAATGCCAAGATGGGTGTTAGACTCTATTGTCCCCAGCATTTTGGAGTTTGTTTCAAGTATCATCCCCATTATTTCGCCCGGTTCGCCTTTTTTTCCTTTGACAACTTGTACAATTTCCGTTTCGTACAGATAACCTTTACCGACATCAACAAGCACACCTGTATCAGAATCAGTTATCCCATGACCGAGTGCACCATATGAGCCGTCTTCCATTGCAAACGTCAGAGTTCCTATCCCCTGAGTATCTGCTCTTACCCATATACCAAGCTTTTTTTCCCCATTCTCCGATTCAATAACAGGCAACTTAATTTTACTAAGCACGTTGTTGCGTCGTATAGTAAGAACGACCTCATCTTTATCAGAATTCTGCAGTATTCTTTGCATTTTTTTAATGGAAGTAATCTTTTTGTTATTGACCTTTACGATATAATCTCCTGTTCTGATAACCTGATATGCAGGTTCATATTCCAAACCATCCATTCCCTGTACTGCTCCGGTTCCAAGAACCAGAAGACCATCCAAATCAACTCGGATTCCAACCGTATTGCCACAAGGAATAACATTAGCTACCTCAATAACATCAATAGAGACCTTTTTTAAGTTAAGAAGTCCAAAAAGACGAAGCGATACCTCGTAGCGTCCTTTTTTATCAGATTTTACTGTAAATGGTTCCATTAGAGAAAAATGAATATTTTTAGACTTATCCGATACATTGCTTGCATTATTAATAGCAAGAACTTCCGTATCGCAGGTAATATCTGCTTCAACAGGAAGACCGAAATCAAACCTGCTTTCCTTTCCGACATATACCTTCAAAGAAGACGGAATCCCCGATTCAACACCGGTATAATATGAATATCCAAGAAATAATAAATTAATTACTAAAACTACAATAAGAATAATCCGATATACCTTAAGCCGTTTCATATGTTACCACGCTCCCGAACATAATATCTACCATATTATGTCCGAAAATCATAATAAATATGCCCGAAATAACACAAAACCCTTCTATGAACACTATATTATAAACCGGCAATTTTCTATTCCCTAATGTAGCCGGCAGCGTTTATGTCTAATTGGAAAAGGCTACTTTACATTGCCCTTCCACATCGCGGCAAGGTCTTTCATTTCTTTTGCGTTAGATATAACTGACTCCGTAATCTTGGTTCCGCCAAGTATACGGGCAAGTTCATCAACAGACTGGTTATACGACAGCTGTCGTATATTTGTTTTAGTTCTCTCATTTTCAACTACTTTTTCTATAACATAATGTTCATCTGCCATGGCGGCAATCTGAGCAAGGTGTGTGATACAAATAACCTGATGATTATTAGCTATCCCCGCCAACTTTTCTGAAACTTTTTGTGCCGTTCTTCCGCTTATTCCTGCATCAATTTCATCAAATACAAGCGTATGAATAGCATCACTGTCCGCAAGCACAGTTTTAATAGCAAGCATTATTCTTGACAATTCACCGCCTGATGCCACCTTTACAAGCGGTCGGGCCGGTTCTCCCGGATTAGCCGTAATCATAAACTCTGCAAAATCCATTCCATTGGCAGAATAACAATCTTTATGTCCGATTTGTATTGTAAAACAAGACTTTCTAAAGTTCAAATCAGTTAACGAATCGTCAATTAATCCCGCAAGCTTTTCAGATGCATTTTCTCTTATCCGGGAAAGCTTTTTACTTTCTGCCTGCAAAGTTTCTTCCAAGTTAGTGAGCTTTTCCTTCAGGATAATAATATTATTATCATAATCGTTGTAATACTCACGCTTTTTGCACATTTCTTCATAATGATTCATAGTCTTTTCGTATGTACCACCATACTTTGCATATATTTTTCTTATGCAGTCAAGCCTATCCTCAATTCTTGCAAACTCTTCACTGTCAAAGGAATTATCATTAATATATGCCTGAACCTCTCTGTTAAAATCAGACAATATGCTTTCTACGTCAATCAGCGTCGAATGAAAATCAGACATATTTTCATCTAAAGCTACCACCTGATTCATATTGGTAAGCGCCTGGTTAAGCATATAAGAAACTCCACCGTTATCACCGGTAATTGCATATACACTTCCAAGGCTTTCCATTATTCGTCCGAAATTGTTCAGCTTTTTGTACTGTTCTTCCAGTTTTTCTTCTTCGTTTTCCTTCAAATTAGCAGCTTCTATTTCACCTATTTCATATTCCAGAAAATCTACTTCTCTCTGTCTTTCTTCTTCCGGAATGCTTACCGAATCAATTTCTTTTTTTACGGCAATATAATCATTAAATAATCTTGCTACCGCCTCTTTAACAGGTCCGACTCTGTCAAATGCAAATCTGTCAACTATCTCAAGCTGCTTTTCCGGATATAAAAGTGACTGATGCTCATGTTGTCCGTGAATATCAATTAGAACAGAGGCAATCTGTCTAAGAACGTTGAGAGTTACTATCTCACCGTTTACCTTACAGGAGCTTCGCCCATTAACATATTTTCGAGTAATAATAAGCTGGTTATCTTCAGGTATAATATCGTATTCCGAAAGATCTTTCCATTGATATTCATTAGGTTCAAATGCCATCTCTACAAGAGCATAATCTTCTCCCGAACGTATCATATCCGTTGACAATTTTCCTCCAAGAGCAAGATTAACGGAGCCGATAATAACCGACTTACCAACACCGGTTTCTCCCGTAAGTATGTTAAGTTTATCTCCAAAATGAACTTCTATATCCTCTACAACTGCAAGATTCTTAACGTGCAAGTAAGTCAGCATCCGGTTCTCCTCTCATCTCAATCTGTATTTTACAAATCACTTTTACAAATCTCTATCAATACGGCTATATTTTACAGTTTGTTATTAATAAATTCCTCGTAGTTCTTTATAAGAGTGTCAATACCTCTTTTATCCGTGAGGAAGTATTTCATACCATTTTTGTCTATCTGGTAGAAATTTTCGTTTTTATACGGAAGATACTTAACAACAACATCCTCACCTTCCTTAGGATAGTACGTTATTTGAAGGGCAGGTTTAGCATTTAATATCTCATCTTCTGCATTTACCTCACCTGAACATTCAAGGAGATAAGCAAATGAATACAAATTCAATGCATCTTCTTCTTCAACTTTTTTGCCGTTTACATAATATACATTAATTGTATCTTTCTTTTTCTTAGGTGTTCCCGGTTTTGGTGTTGAAACAGGCTTTTCATCCTTACGTTCTATCACAAGTTTTACGTCACCATATTCCACATCAAATCCGTATATTTCGTCTACAAGTTCTGAATATATACATGAATCTGCTACTTCATATGCTTTATAATTATACAAATTAAGCACTTCAACTGCATCCATTACATATATATTGGAAGAACCATCCGGACGAACATAATAATACGTACTGTCATCAATCGTAACTTCATCACCTATTTCAAGAATAAATTGAGCATATTCACGTTTTGCATCCGGTGCCGGTGTTACTTCAACATCAGCATCTTCTCCTTCAACCGTATAATAATCAATCTTAACTGTAGCATATGGGTCATCAAGACCATACTCAGTATACTGCTCTGCATTGTAGGCAACACATTTTTTATACTGCATGGAACCATACGCATTAAGCTTAACTTTCCACCTGTCAGTATCTGCCATTACATTAGAATAAGGCTTTTTTATCTCCCATGTATAATACTCATCTTCAGCAACGTTTTCAATTTGCTCTACAGAAAGTTCATAACCCTCTTTTGTACTAACATCTACACCTGTAATTTTATCTGCATCAACATTAATCTCATCAAGAATGGCAGTAATATCAGCAAGGGTTACTGCAAATGGCTCATAATAATTTGCAGACATGGAATATACTTTATTATCATCATTATATAATGCGTAATAAGCACTCTCTGTTGTAGTCAGCTTAAGACCAAAAGAAAGACTGTATGTTTTACCGGCTGAGGTAGTAACAGTATAACTAACTGTCGGTTTATCAAGACCGTATTCTTCTAAATTATCCGTATTATCTGTTATTACCTTTATTGCATCAATAGAAGAAAGAGCATCAGTCATCATAAGACTTTTCTCTTCATCTATCGGAGCACCTGACTCCTTGTGCTCCCACGAATCACCCTCTTTAACAAGCTCTACAAGGACATCGTTATATTTGTAGGAAATAGCGGTAATCTCTTCTGAGTTAACAGCTCCCAGCGATATTGTTGTTGTTTCTTCTTCTGCTGCTTCTTTCATTTCTTTTTCAGTCTTGTAATCCTTCATAATAATATATCCGACCCCAAGTCCGACAAGAAGAACCGCCAAAAGAATAATTGTAATAATCTGACTCTTTTTCATTAACGCTGCCTCCTAAGAAACCATACAATAAATCCTACAATAAGGAAACATAACGGAACAACTATAATGGTAATAATACCCCATAATGTAGCCGATTCCATCGGTACCTCAAGGTAAGTGTCATCCAGATTACGCTGAGGTATTGCTATAGATGATTCCTGTCCATCCTTCATCCAGTCAATGGAATCAATAAGCAAATCAACGTTTGAATTAGAATAATAATCAACAAAATCATCCTTGAACATAAACGGACTTGCAAAAATTACAACTTTTGATGTTGCTCCTTTGTACGTGTCAGAAGCCTGAACAACTACATCAAACGGTCCGTCAAGATCGCCTTCTTCTTTTTCAATTGTCTCAGATTCTGCATTAATCTTTGCAAATGACTCTTCGCTTGAAGCAACAATCTGTTTTACCGTAAGCGTACTTCTCAGTTCTGAACTGTCAATCACGCTAAGTGCTTTTGAAACAGGAGCTATGACAAAATTGCTGTCATCATAATCAGCAGATATTTCATCAGTTACAGATACAAATCCTGCCAATAAGTACGTAGGATAATTCTGAAGGAAGTAACCTTCCTGTTCACATACGATTGCATCCTGTATATTTACTCCATAATATTCTATTAATTCTTTATAGTTATCTGTAGGCTCCGGAGTATACGCAACACTGAACATTGCTTTTCCGCCCTTATCAAGATAATCTTTATACATTGTTAACTCATCGTCTGTAATATCTTCTACCGGACCATTCATCATTAATATGTCACAATCTTCCGGCACTGCTGTTGCAGACTTAACATCAAACTCCTCAATAACAACGTTTGCTTTGGCAATCAGTTCCGAAACCTTTGTCTCAATCGGAGTCTCTCCATGTGCAGTAACTACATACATTTTAGTACGTACTCCTGATGTAACATACTGAATTGCCGATGTAATCTGACCTTCGGCGTCAAGAATATTGTTATAATCATAATTATAAGTCGAATAATTAATCGAATAGTCCTGAATATACATATCTTCAAAAGGAATGAACTTACTTTCGTTATTGGACTTATTAACAACAATAACATCATTTCCGGTTATTTCGCTGTCTGTATATTGTGATGCAAACTGAGGATATAACTCAGGGTCTTTCCATTGAGTTGTTATATGAGGAAGCTTTCCATACTCATTAATAACATTCTGTAATACTTCATATTCAGTATTTTCTTTTGCGAGAAAATATATCTGAATCTCATCCTCAAGCTCATTTGCAAGCGCAATCGTTTCATCTGTTAACGTATAAATATTCTCTTTAGTCAGGTCAATTTTAATATCAAGCTGACCTACAAAAAGGTTCAGTAAAATAACAATAGCAATTACTATAACTATTACTATTGAATTGTACATTCCCTGCTTAAAATTCCTGTTGGTACCATTATCTTTATTATTCATATTAATCTCCTTCCGCTAAACATATATCAGCATCAAAAACTCATTAACTCCATCTCTTCTTCTTGATTCTCATGATTGTCAAAAACAAGAATACAAAAACAATGCTAATATAATATACAAGTGATGTAATATTCATAATTCCAATGGAAAAATCTTTGTATCTGTCAACAACAGAAAACCATCCTGCTATATTTCCGATAAGTCCGTCATACAATTCAGGCTTTACAAAATATATAGTTGCAAAAGCTGCTTCTCCAAAAACAAAAATTATTCCTGTTGCTATTTTATTGTGCATCATCCCATGAGCAATAATAGCAACAAATATAGTAACAACCCCCATTACTATCCATACAGATAAATGATCTGTCGGCAACAGGTTCGTTATACTGGTCATAATATACGTGAATATCATTACAATAAATGATACAACAGCTGCTATAACCTGACTTTCTGTCAGAGATGAAATGAACATTCCTATGGCTATATAGGCAGCACCCATAAGGAAGAAGCCTAAAATCGCGCTGTATGACCTTGCAATTTCTGCATCGCCGAATTTAGCCATAATCATCGGATACGCACATATAATCACCATATCTATTGCATATAAAGTAAGTAATGCAAGATATTTACCTGCAACAATCTTACCAACAGATACAGGTGACGTAAGCAATAGCTGGTCTGTTTTTTGCTTGTTTTCTTCTGCAAGTATTCTCATAGTAATAATTGGAATAATGAGAATAACAAGAAATGTTATGGCATTAAGTGCAACTGAAAAGTCAGCTATCATATTGAGCATATTTACAACAAAGAAATAAATTCCTATAATAACGAGCAAAATAGCCAAAAATACCGGTCCTATCATAGAAGTAAAATATGCTTTTAATTCTTTTTTGTATAGTGCAAACATTATTCTTCTACCTCCATTACTCTTTTCATATTATTTCTTCGGTTGTTCTGATTGCTGCCTCCATGAGTAAGCGACAGGAATATTTCTTCAAGAGAAACCTCATGCTGTCTCATCTCTATAACCGGACAATTAACTCGTGCCATTTCAAAGAAAATCTGTTCTCTTATATCATATTCTTCTTCAACTTTAATATAGTAAGTACATAGCATTTCCGAAGCACTTTCACATCTGAACTCTCTGATACCTTCAATATTGTTAATCACATTTTTTGAACAATTAACATCGCCTTTAACAGTAACAATAAGCTCTCTTGATTCTTCCATAACCTTTGCAATATTGGCAGGAGTATCGTAAGCAACCAGTTCTCCGTTATTAATAATAATAATCTTATCACATACAGCGCTTACTTCCTGCATAATATGTGAACTAAGAAGAATCGTGTGTTTTGTGCTGAGGCTCTTAATAAGCTGACGAATCTCAATAATCTGATTTGGGTCAAGACCTACAGTAGGCTCATCAAGAATAAGTATCTCAGGATATCCTACAATTGCACCGGCAAGACCAACTCTTTGCTTATATCCTTTTGACAAATGCTTAATCAGTCTTCCCGAAACGTCCGACACTTTTGTTAATTCCATAATATCCTTAACCATTTTGCGTCTTTCAGACTTCTTAACTTTTTTCAAATCAGCAACAAACATAAGATACTCTACAACTTTCATATCCGGATACAAAGGTGGTTGTTCCGGAAGATATCCAATACTCTTTTTTGCTTTTTCCGGTTCCGTGAATATATCGTATCCATTAACAATTGCCTGTCCTGACGATGCTGATATATACCCTGTAATAACATTCATTGTAGTTGATTTACCTGCACCATTTGGTCCAAGGAATCCTACAATCTCACCCGGGTTAACTGTAAAAGAAAGATTATTAACTGCTACATGACCATAATAGTCTTTCACAAGATTTCTAACTTCTATCACTACATTTTCCTCCTTATAACATACTATGAACTCTCGTAATCTTATATAAACATAGATTTCCGGCTATATTTTCACCCCACTGCCTTAATTATCTCGTCGTACACACCGTGTATGCACTGCGAAAATTGCGTTGCGAGATAAAAATCCATCTCGAAAATCCATCTCGAAAATCTATATTCAAAAGATTCCGAGAGTTCATATACTAACACATACCAATATATAATAATTTTGTGTGTGAAATGTGAACATATTTCATTTTATTTAAATTTTAGTATTACTTCTCAACTTATACAGTAAATAACAGATTACATTCATAAAAAAGCAATATACACACAGTTCATAAAATGTAACTGATGAATGAATCGACATAAGATATAAATACGTCGGATTAATGTACTTAAAAACCACAAATTCCTTCAACGTAATAAAAACCGGACCAAGCCCCAGCATAATCACTGTAAATAGTGGAATAAGCATACCGATAACCTGGGGAATTATACATACTTTTCTGATTATACAGCAAAATGCCATTACCATTAAAACAAATACAAGCATACATTTTAATTCATTAAAAAATGAAGTTGCAAGTCCTGATATACACATTGTAATACCCATTATTATAGCTGCATCTATAAGAATAACCAAATGATAGCCAGCTTCACGTAGCCACTCATTACCATTTCCCATTCTGTCAAACAAGCCGTTTCGCTTGTCCTGCATGTAATACATTCCGCTTACAAGACCAAATAAAACCAGCCATGCTGCAAGTAGTCCTCTCACGGGTGAAAGAAGATAGTTATCATTATCTCCCACTTCTTCTCCGCTAAGGTAAACCATCTTAAATAACTTTTCAGGAACTATTTTGTCTTTGTAGACTTCTTCTATCTTTGCTTCATCCGATATATTAAGTTCCTGTTTTACAAACTGTTTATATACACCATAATTATAATCCTTGTATATTGCACTATATAGTTTTTCTCTTGCCATTTTTAAGGCAAGTGTGTCTTCACGCATTACTGCTTTTACTACAGGCTTAACCATATATCGCTTTACGGAAGCATCAATTATATCATAATATTCGCTGTCAAAAATCCATGCTCCGTCACACTCACCCCGTCTAACCTTTTCCACGGCATCTTCTTCTGTAGGTGATGTTTCTATATTAATCACAGAATCCGACTGTATTATTTCTGACACACTACTAAGGCTGTCACGACTATATATTGTGATATTGATTACACCCTTGTCTTCATAAGCCAGAATACTCATTACCCATACCATAACAGGGGCAAGCGCAAGGATAATCAGGAAACTCCATCTGCGAAACAGACGTTTATTCAACATATAAAACCATGCTGCAGCTCTTCTTGTTTTTTTTAATAATTCATTCACTTATGCAATATCTCCCCGAATCTTTATTTGTCTTAACAATATCGTACCAAAAAACATTATTGCACTCAAAACAATCATATATATCAAACTTCCGAACATACTATTTCCTGTTATACATGATGACATATAATTAATACACACTCCGGCAGGCATCATATCTCCGACAAACTGCAGTACTTCAGGGAAAAACTGTTTTGGATAAAAACAGCCGGAAACATACGCCATACTTATACTTACTATAAACTGTAGCAAGATACTGCTTACCATATTTTGTGTAATTTCATATATCAATAACTGCATTATGGAAATCAGAATTATAACCGGAATCATTTTAGGCAAAAATAGCCAAAAACTACGTATCGGATTCATTTCCAATTGAAAAATATTTATAGAACCTTCATTTACAAGCACGGATAAGACGAACCAAATTATTAATGCGGCAACCAGATTTATTAACAAGACCGGGACATATTCGTCTATAATCTGTCTCAAGAAACCATGTCCTTTACTGTATAACAGCCTTTGTATCTGTTTACTTCTCCTGTTATAATAAAGATTGCAACTTATCCCAAATAACATAAATACAACTACCAACAAACCGCAAAAATAATAACCGACAGTAGACAATTCATTACCAACACCTATCAGTTCCAATTCACATGTTTTTTCCCGTCCAAGAACCAGATTAATATATCTTGTGTTAATATCAAGTAGTTCTTTATCAGACAGACTTCCCATGCCGTTATCTTTTTTTAGTTTTGACGATGCGTAGATTGCTGATTGAGAATAAGTTATATAATTTGAAAATGTTTCCACAATTTCTTCCATAATGATTGAAGTAAGACCTTTGTCACCTTCTCCACATACATAAGTTATCACCTTATCATTGTCACCGTACATAACAGAATTAACAAAGCCTTCAGGGATAACCATATATGAAGTTAATTTACCTTCGCGAATCAGGCTTTCAGCCTCTTCTATATCAAGAGATACTATTTCAATAATAAATCTCGTTGCGTCCAAATTACATAATGCTGTAAGACCGCTTTCAAAAAAATCATTTTTAACATCTCCTACAGCACCTATAACTAACTTTTTTCTACTTTCTTCAATACTATTTCCTAAGAAAACTTTAGCGCCAATTAAGACGCTAAAGCAAAGAATACTGAGACCAATGATTATAGCAGGACAAAGTTTAACCATTCTTCTGACATTGGTAACCATATATCCTGATATAATATCTTTTTTTTCATTCATATCACACATATGCTCTTCTATTTATTTTGTTCAAAACACATTCTGATGTGCTTTTATTTTACCGCGACAACAAACCGGCAAGTTTATGAATATCGTTATCAAAGTTATACTCACTTACTATTCCTTCGTTGATTATATAACACTTGTCACAACGTTCAATTTCTTCAAGCTCATGGGTGGCAAGAAAAATCGTGCCACCCCCGGCCAGATAATTATCATAATAATTATAAATACTGTCCTTACAAACAATATCTAAAGACGCACACGGCTCATCCAGCAAAAGAATCTGCGGACGATTAACCACAGTACATCCTATTGAAAGTCGTTTCTTCATGCCGCCTGACATTTTAAATACAGGCACTTTAATAAACTCATCAATTCCAAGCATAACCAGCAAACCGTCAGACAGTTCTCTTTTAACCGTTTCCCTATCACACCACAACAACAGATTATCCCACGCAGTTAATTCTTCAATAAGCGGATTAGCCTGTGGAACATATCCTACAATAGATGAACGATGTTTCCTGTTATTCTTTTCCAACAAATCCGTATCTCCATACATCATTTTACCGCTATCTGCATCTAAGACTCCTGCAAGTATAGATAACAATGTGGACTTACCCGAACCGTTAACTCCAAGAATACCTATCATTTTCCCTTCTTGCGCTGAAAGAGAAACATCTTTTAGAACCGTCTTATTCTTATACTTTTTATTGATATCACATATCTCTATCATACTTTTTCCTTATTAACTAGTAAGATGCTCCCATTGTAATCATCTGACTATACTGCTTAATGATATCCAATATGCTATTGTCTACCTTTGCAGCCTCTAACGAACTAATTACTTTGTCCAGATTAATTTCTGACATAACTGAACCTACTGCTTCCATATCCTGAATATCAACTACATTGCCTGCGTCCGGAATTGATACTTTTTCAGCATCTGTAACTGCTGTATCAAGTGACACAGCTACAAGCGGTTCTTCATCTTCCGCATTAGATTTTGCTGAAAATACAAGTCCCATTTCATCTTTTTTAGTCTCAAATGAATATTCAAAAACAGCATTATCAAATCCCGGAACTCCGGCCTGAGTTAATAATGGACCAAATTCATATCCAATAGTTCCGCTAGCGTATCCGTTTTCAGCATCTTTCAAATCATAATCTTTAATATAGCAGCCAATCTCAGGCATCTGCGCATCCCCTGTATTAATAACAAAATCACCTGACATAACTTCATTAGCATAAGTTCCTGAACCTGTCATTGACATACCGGTGTTCTGTACATTCTCATTCATTGCAAATAACATTCCGAATTTATCTCCGTCCATCGGGAATCTGTAATCAATATCAAATGCTGAACACTTAATGAATCTACCACATACTTCGCCTTTGTTATTAACATAAACAGTCATATTGAGCGTCTCTTGACCCATATCTAATGAATCAATAGCTGTCTTTGCGCCTTCAAGAGCAGCCATCATTTGGTCATACATATCTTTTCCTGATACAGCAGGGATTGAAACGTCACCTTCTGCCATGCCCGGCAAATTGCTATTAGCGAAAACATTAACAAGAGCATCATAGTTTTCACACATTATTTTCTTAATATCATCATCTTTGCCTAATTCCTCAACAATTGCTTTCAACATTTTCTTAGCTGTTTCAGTATCAATAACCATAGAATATGCTGTACAATCCTGGCTTACTCCGTTTGCTTCAAGCACTGCGGATTCTTCTTCTACATTGTCAATACTATCAATAATGGTTTTACCGTATCTTGCAATAATATTGCCCACCACATCAGAATCCGGAAGAGCATCTGCGCAACTCTTAATTAATTGTGTAACATAATTCATATCTACTTCAGTTTCTGCAACAGTTGAAAAATACTTTCCGCATACTTCAGGAACTGCCATGTATACTTTAGATTCATCGGCAGAATATACCACATCACAAGAAACAATATCTGTATCATTAATTGAAGCTTTACCATTGATTCCATATGTTCCTTCATCAGAATTAATGGTTAAACCGATTTTTCCGTTGTCAAGCCATGACAAATCATAACCTGATGAAGCAGCTGCCATATTGATATACTGTTTTGCCATAGAGCCGAGTTCAAAGCCAACATCTACTGAACATGACTTACTATCCAAATCATCAAACGCACCAACAATCATACCATAAGACTGTTCGAATCCCTCTGATGCTTTATCAATGCTTTCCATCTCAACTGACTTATAGTATTCAGTAGGTGACTGAAATGTCTTACTAACAAAGTTTTTAATCTTTGAAGCATTAGCTGCAGCTACAACGCCAACCACTGCAATTGCTGCAATAACCGGAATTGCAATCTTAAGCCCCTTGCGTGATTTTTTAGGTGTCTGTTCCATAAAATTTCCTCCGTACGGAGCACCTTGGTACCCCTGATTGTATGTATTACTCTGATTGTTTGCAACATTCTGGTCAAATGCAACGTTTTGACTATCCTGCATCACTTCAGTTTGAGACTGAACAGGTTGTGATTGCTGTTGCGAATTAGTAACCTGTGCTCCACACACATTACAAAACGTAGAACCATCTTCTACTAAGCTTTTACATTTTGGACATATCATATTTATCTCTCCTTATATTATTGTAATATTACGACCAAACAGATTATACCATAAGACTTATTGTGAATCAACAAAAACGGACAGAATAATCTGTCCGCATCTCTTCCCAAATGTGCAGTTTTGGTAATAATCCATATAAGCATCAACCATAAAACAAAATATGGAATAGGCGGGAATCGAACCCGCGTCCAAAGCACCTTCCATCGTCCTTCTACAAGCTTAGCTGATCTATATACATTCCCTACGCTGTACCCGGAACAGCACGGTTACAGTTTCAGTAGCTTCATAATACGCCCATACACTCAAAGCTTTGTGCATGTCGTTTCCTACATGGATGAAGCCCGGATTCTAAGGTGTAGGTGCCTTAGAGCGGACTGCTGCACTTAGGCAGCGTATGCTAAATTATCTTCAGCGATTATATTTAATTTGAGATTTGACGCATCATCCTACGGCTTGCTTCTCCGACTTCTAATACCCTGTCGAAACCTTTACTACCCCGTAAAAGTAAATACATTGTATGTCAAATAAAAATAGTTGTCAATACATTTTTCCTGACAATTTATAACTTCTTTCAGCCTCTCTTCTCTGGTCTTTTTTAGCAATATCCTGACGCTTGTCATATAATTTTTTACCTCTGGCAAGCCCAATCTCAATTTTAACGAGACTTCCTTTAAGATATACTCTGAGAGGAACAAGTGTATATCCTTTCTGAGACATACTCCCGGCAATCTTTCTGATTTCACTTTTATGAAGAAGAAGTTTTCTTACTCTGAGAGGATCTTTATTAAATATATTGCCCTTTTCGTATGGACTAATATGCATATTGTATACAAAAACTTCACCTTTCTCAACTTTCATGAAAGATTCTTTTATACTGCATTTCCCCATTCTGAGAGACTTTACTTCAGTCCCGTGAAGTGCAATACCGGCTTCATATTTTTCTTCTATAAAGTAATCGTGATAAGCCTTTTTATTATTAGCAATTAATTTGACTGCTTCATTTGCCATAGTAATCTTTCTTCCTTTCCATTAACCTTTGACTCCCCATAGGCTGACACACGGGATTGATAACACATTAGATAACTACTACGCATCAAACACAAAATCAATTGTTCGAACGTCTAAGTCTACATGTAAAACTTTAACTTTTACCCTCTGTCCAAGGGAATAAACATTTCCTGAATATCTGCCAACAATCTGATAATTACTCTCATCATAATAATACTCATCATCAAAGAGTTCTTCAAGTCTTACCATTCCTTCGACGGTATTAGGCAGTTCTACATATATTCCCCATCCCGTTATTCCTGATATTATTCCGTCAAATGTTTCTCCAACATGATTGCTCATATATTGAGCTTTTTTTAATTTATGAACTTCTCTTTCTGCCTCCTCAGCACGTCTTTCTAACATACTGGAGGTTTCTGCAACACCCGGAAGAATGGAATGATAATGCTCCTTTTTCTTCTCAGACAGCTCACCGTGAATGTTTTCCTTAATAATTCTGTGTATCTGCAAATCAGGATATCGTCTGATTGGCGAAGTAAAATGACAATAATATTTCATTGCCAGACCAAAATGGCCGTCTGCTGTCGGAGTATACTTTGCTCGCTTCATAGAACGAAGGGCAAGTCTGCTGATAAGGTTTTCTTCTGCGGTTCCTCTTATTCCTGCAAGCAACTTCTGAACCTCCATCGGATGAACCTTGGTACCCGTTCTCTTCATATGAAATCCAAAGTTACTTATAAATAATGACAATTCCTGTATTTTGTCCGGATCAGGATTCTCATGGGAACGATACAAAAATGGCTGTTCCTGCCAAAAATAATCCTCCGCTATTGTTTCATTGGTTATCAGCATAAATTCCTCAATAATTCTCGTTGCTATATTACGTTCATATGGTTTTATCTCAACCGGCCAACCTTTTTCATCAAGAAGTATCTTACTTTCCGGGAAGTCAAAATCAATCGAACCCTGTTTTTTACGTATATCTATACGCTTTTGGGCAAGTTCTTCCATCAGTTTTAACATCCCATATATATCTCTATATTTTATATACTCTGCTGATTCCTCTTCACGGATACTGTCTTCACTTTGACTAACCAATCTGTTAACAACTGTATAAGACATTCTGTGATTAACGTTAATAACCGTCTCCGCTATTTCATGCCCAATCACATTGCCACTCATATCTAACTGCATTATACAACTGAGGCAAAGCCTGTCAACCCCTTCGTTAAGGGAGCAGATGCCGTTTGACAATTCTCTTGGAAGCATCGGAATTACCCTATCCACAAGATATGCGCTTGTACCTCTTTTCAATGCTTCTTTATCAAGAGGCTTGCCTTCCTTAACATAGTGTGTAACATCTGCTATGTGAACACCCAGAGTATATATTCCATTCTCAAATGTTAACGTTACCGCATCATCAAGATCCTTGGCATCTTCCCCGTCAATAGTTATAGTTAACCAATCTCTTATATCTTTTCTTCCCTGAATGTCTTCTTCGACAACTTTTACAGGTGCACGTTTTGCTTCCTTTATTACATTTGCCGGAAATGAATCCGGCAACCCAAAGCTTTTTGCTATAGATAAAATATCCACACCAACTTCATCAGGATACCCCAAAATGTCTATAATTTCTCCTTCGGGATTTTTCTTTCCTTTGCCATAATCGGTAATTAATGCAACAACTTTCTGTCCATCCCTGGCATCACCAATCTTCTCTTTTGGAATAAATGTATCCTTTATTAGCCTTACATTATCAGAAATAACAAAAGCAAAGTTATCACTTTTATCCAAAGTTCCAACAACAGTCGTCACAGCTCTTTCGGTTATCTCAACAATACTCCCTTCACGTCTTTTACCACGTGAAAAATTATTCAATTTTACCTTAACCTTGTCCCCATGCATGGCGTTGCCTGTATCTGATTCTCGTATGAATATATCTTCTCCCTCTTCATCCGGAATCACAAAACCAAAACCTCTTTGAGTCTGTGAAAATGTACCGCTAATCAGTTCATCAACATGTGGTCTTATTTTTCCATGTTTATCTATGCTTATACGACAATCCTCTGTAAGTTCTCTTATAATCTGTCTAAACTCAGCTTTATCTTCCGACGGAACACCTAACATCATTGCCATCTGTTTTAATTTTATTGGCTTATATTCTTTAGAATGAATATACTCATCTATCATGTTTTTTCTTTCATCATACAAAGATTTCATTAACTACCTCTCTTATCATTTCACTAAACACACTCAATACAAAATTCCCGCCCGGCGAAATATAACCCCTGCCTGAATAACGACAAAAACCCCTTGCGATTAACACAAGGGGTTAGGCTCTAATCATTTACTACACAATCTTACCAGTTAAGATTAAGAATAAGTGATAAAATGAAGAACATTCCTGCAAGCACCTGAGTACCTCTAAGTAATCCGCCTTCCATTGATCTTCCCTTATTCTTGCCCCAATATGTCTCAGCCGCACCGCTGATTGCACCAAGTCCTGCTGACTTTCCTTCCTGAAGAAGTACAACAATAATAAGTGCAACACATACGAGAATATATAAAACAGTTGCTATCGTTCTTAATACTACTAACATTACTTTTCCTCCTAAATTACATTACAAACACATTATCACACAAAGGGTATTCTAGCATACCTGGTTATATATTTCAACAACTTTTTTTGTAAATTATTTTCTGACAAGTAATGATTTTCCTGTCATCTCAACCGGTTTATCAATCTCCATCATTTCAAGAAGAGTAGGAACGATATCTGCAAGGCATCCGCCTTCTGCAAGTGTATAATCCTCATCATAATTTACAAGGATAAACGGAACCGGATTAACTGTATGGGCAGTAAATGGTTCACCTGTTTCATAATCAACAAGCTGCTCTGCATTCCCATGGTCAGCACAGATAAACATCTGACCATCCACTTTCATCAATGCATCATATGCCTTACCAACACATTCATCAACTGCTTCAACAGCCTTAATTGCAGCTTCCTCAACTCCTGTATGACCAACCATGTCAGGATTTGCAAAGTTAATGATGATAACATCATATTTGCCGGATTCTATAGCCTCCACGAGCTTATCACAAACTCCGTAAGCACTCATCTCAGGCTTAAGGTCATAAGTAGCAACTTCTTTAGGGGACGGAACAAGGATTCTATCCTCTCCTTCATTCGGTTCTTCAACACCTGCATTGAAGAAAAATGTAACGTGAGCATATTTTTCAGTCTCGGCAATTCTTACCTGTTTCATACCTTTAGCAGCTATAAGCTCACCAAATGTATTGGTTATCTCAACTTTCTTAAAAGCAATTTCCTTATTAGGAATTGTCACATCATACTCTGCAAAACATACATATGTGATATCCATTCTGGCTCCGCGGTTAAATCCGTCAAAATCATCAGCGCAAAATGTTCTCGTTATCTCTCTTGCACGGTCAGGTCTAAAGTTATAGAAAATAACAGAATCATTTTCATTAATTGTTGCAACCGGCTTTCCGTCCTTGCATACAACTGTAGGAACAACGAACTCATCCGTAACTTCGTTCTCATAAGAATCTGCAACTGCTTTAACTGCATCTTCTGCCTGTATTCCTTCACCTTTAGCCATTGCAACGTATGCCTTTTCAACTCTGTCCCAGTTGTTATCTCTATCCATCGCATAATAACGACCCATAACAGTTGCAATCTCACCAACGCCGATTTCTTTCATCTTATCAGCAAGTTCCTGAACATAATCCTTACCTGAAGCCGGCGGAGTATCTCTACCGTCTAAGAAACAGTGAACATATACTTTTTTAAGTCCTTCTCTCTTGGCAAGCTCAAGGAGTGCATACAGATGAGTATTATGACTGTGAACTCCTCCGTCTGATAACAATCCATACATATGAAGTGATGAATCATTTTTCTTGCAATTATTGATTGCATCCATAAGTCCTTCGTTAGTAAAGAACGTTCCATCTTCTATCTCTTTTGTTATACGTGTAAGCTCCTGATATACAATTCTTCCGGCACCCATATTAATATGACCTACCTCAGAATTACCCATCTGTCCGTCAGGAAGTCCGACTGCAAGTCCGCTTGCATAACCCTTTACGAACGGGTATTTATCCATAAGCATATCCATTACGGGAGTTTTTCCTTCAGCCACTGCATTTGCCTGTTCTCTTTCATTGAGTCCGTAGCCGTCAAGAATCATAAGTACGGTTGGTTTCTTAATCATATTATTATCCTCTTTTCTATACAAATAAGTATTCACAAATTATAATTAATTACTGCTGACCTGTAGTATAAATCAAAATATTATTGTTTCGCTTCTTCTGACGGAAATACGTTCAGGATAAAGTTATAGAATCCCGGATCATAAGTATTGTCTCCGTGATATCCGTTCTGTACCTCGGCATAAAGAATCGGAACATTATTTTCCTGAAGAATCTGATAATACTCTAGCGGCTGCTTATTAACAACGGTATCATTGGTACCGGCAGTTATCTGTATATAAGTATTGTTAATATAATCCTTTGGAAGTGTAAGATTCTCAGGTGCACCGAATAACGAATCTTCACCCATTGCTACATTAGCATTCTCATAATCCACCAATCCAAATGCAGGACACAAACCACCAACATAACCAAAGAACTCAGGTTTTGATATTCCGATATAAAGGCTTTCTCTTCCTCCCATTGAGAAACCGCATACAGCAGTGTTTTCACGACCTGTTGCTACGTTGAAATTCTCCTCCATGTACGGCATAAGGTTGTTTATAAGATCCTCTCTGAAATCATCATAGAACTTGTAATTAGCAAGAGAATGTGTTTTTACTTCATTCGGGTTATTCGGATCAGGGTTATCTGTTTCTCTTGTATCTGACACACGAATATCCGGACATACAATAATAAACTTTTTAGTCAGTCCGTTTGCTACTGCGTTACCGGCAATATGTGCGACTGAGCTTTGATCAACACTCATACCAAAGAGACCTCTGTACTGTCCAATTCCGTGCATCAAATAAACAACAGGATATAATGTTTCATAATCACTGTCATCATAGCCTTCAGGAAGGAATACATTGGCAGATCTCATTGAATTGGTAATATTAGAGTGATATTTTATTCCTTCAAATGTACCGTAATCAACATCGTCTCTGACTGTCTTGTAATCTGACGGAATATTACCTATAACATTAACCGCTTCATCAGCTGTAATAACTTTTGCAGTAGGTGTTGGTGTCTCTGTCGGAACAGCTGTCGGCTGAATTGTAGGTGTTACTACAGGAACTACTGTAGGTGATGCCGTAACAATATTATTGCCTGCCGGTGTCACTGTTGCCTCCTGCACTGCTTTTTTCATTACCTTAACATTACAGGTAAACTTTTTGTTGCCACCTTTAATTTTATAAATAGCGGTAATCTTTGCACTACCTTTCTTAACACCCTTTACGGTAACGGAAGCCTTATTACCTTTAGTAACTTTTTTACTAAGCTTTGCAATACTACTCTTATTGATTTTCCATGTTACTTTTGCTTTTTTTGAACCATTCTTAAGTTTAAGAACTTTCTTGCCGCCTTCATTAATCTTAATGTTTTTTGTACTCAATTTCGGGGCTTTTGCATCTGATGTCTGAACATTAAACACACTTGCTGCAATCGCGAAAGTCATAACAACAGATACAGCCTTCTTTGATATTCTCTTCATAGTAATCCACTCCATTTTTGTTTTTTTTTATCCTTCTTGAGATTCCCCCACGTCGGATGCATTATTACATCATTATACAACGTTTTCATAGTATATCATACATTAATCAAAAGTCAAGTTTCGCTTCTGCCTGTTAACCACTGTATATGCGACAAAACCAAGCATTGCTCCAATAACAGCTCCTGCAATTACATCCGTCGGGAAATGCACAGTAAAATACAGTCTTGTAATTCCCATAATACACGCCGTCACGACAGCCGGTATGCCTATTACCTTATTCCACGCCAGCATTGCTACTGCTGCCGCAAAAGATGACGACGTATGACCTGACGGAAAAGAATAATCTGTAGGAATACCTATAAGCATATTTATCTTAGGATGCAGCCAGCACGGACGCGGTCTTGCAACAACATTTTTTAACACACCGTTACACACAACAGCCGACAAAATAAGTGCCAGCAACACCGTAATACCTATATGTCTTGTACTTTTCTTAATAATCAAAACGATTGCAATACATATCCAGAGTATTCCCCATTCACCGACATTAGTCAAGGTTTTCATAACCGAAGTTAATATAGGATTCTGAATTGATATAAACCAATCAAGAATTGTATAATCAAATGATTCTATCATTTCAATCATATATCTATACCATCACTTTTTACAAATTGGTACGAACAAGCTTAGGACGATACCCTTCGATTTCCAACCTGTTCATTATTGTGTCCCTGTGGTCCATACCGAAACATTCCAAAGTAATTCTTAACTCCACTGCTGCATTCCTGTTAATACTTACAAACTGATTATGCTCAAGTTTAACTACATTGCCCTGTTCCCCGGCAATAACTTCTGACACCTGGGCAAGCTGTCCCGGTTTATCAGGCAAAAGCACAGACACGGTAAATATTCTCCCGCGCTGAATAAGTCCGTGCTGAATCATGGAGGACATTGTTATTATGTCCATATTTCCTCCGCTTAATATTGACACAACCTTTTTTTCTTTGAAAGTAAGGTGCTTCAACGCAGCTATCGTTAAGAGACCTGAATTTTCACATACCATTTTATGATTCTCTACCATATCAAGATAAGCTTCTATCAGTTCGTCATCTTCAACGGTAATGATTTCGTCAATATTACGTTTAACATATTCGAATGTTATATCTCCAGGGGTCTTTACTGCAGTACCATCCGCTATCGTCTGTGCAGTGGTAAGAGTAACTACTTTGTCTTCTTTTATCGACTGTTGCATACAATTTGCTCCCGCCGGCTCAACCCCTATAACTTTAATCCCCGGATTAAGCAATTTGACCAAAGTACTGACACCGGTTGCCAGGCCTCCGCCACCAATTGGTACAAGAATATAATCCACCGTAGGAAGTTCCTTTATTATCTCCATGGCAATTGTACCTTGACCGGCACATACCTCTATATCATTAAACGGATGAATAAATGTATAACCGTTCTCTTGTGCAAGTCTGTAAGCTTCGTTACAAGCGTCATCATACACATCTCCGTAAAGGATTACCTCAGCACCGTAACTTTTGGTTCTGTTCACTTTCATAAGAGGCGTAGATGTTGGCATAACAATAACTGCTTTTACACCATATCTTTGAGCCGCATAAGCAACCCCCTGTGCATGATTCCCTGCTGACGCTGTAATAAGACCTTTTTCCCTTTCATTTTTGGGAAGAGTACTTATTTTATAGTAAGCTCCTCTAATCTTGTAGGCACCGGTATGCTGAATATTTTCAGGTTTTAAATACACCTTATTGCCACATTGTCTGCTAAAAAAATCACTATATACAAGCGGAGTCGGAAGAACAACTTTATTAACCTTTTCAGTTGCTTCTTCAAACATTTCTATCGTTAACTTTTCCACTTTTTGTTCCTCCGGATTAATCATTTACTTCTGCAATTACTTCCACTTCGCACAAAACATTTTTCGGAAGTGTCTTAACTGCTACGCAGCTTCTTGCCGGTTTACCGGTAAAGTATTCTGCATACACTTCATTAAAGGCTGAAAAATCATCCATATCTGCTATAAAACAACTTGTTTTAACAACATCTGTATAATCACATCCTGCTGCCTTAAGAAGTTCCCCAATATTGCGCATTACACGTTCCGCCTGCTCTTTAATTGTGCTTCCTTCTATAGCTCCCGTTTCAGGATTAATCGGAATTTGTCCTGAAGCAAAAAATAATCCTCCGGATATAATCCCCTGTGAATACGGTCCGATTGCTGCCGGCGCTTTTTCAGTTGATATTACTTTCATCATCATTCCTCCATTTTTAATACATTATTGATGCCCCTTTGCTAAAGCAGAGGGGCGATACATCAGATATAATTTACCATGTATATTCCATTTTATTCATCCTGTGTGCTTATTCACCCTATATTGATTATTCAACCGGTGAAACCTTTACCGTAATAGTTATATCACCGTATATTCTTGTTATTCTGTAGGTGTTTACAGGCAATCCGTCTTCCTTGGAATCTTTAATGTTTTTGTAATTAATACTTGGAGAAACCTTAACCTTTGCCTTATAGCCGTCTTCTACATTAACTACAAAGTTTATCTGTCCGTCTCCGTTAATATCTACTTCGCCTTCTTTTGTACGGGCAACAGCTGATGTTGCATTCTCGGTTTTTCCATCTTCAGACAGATTCTGTGACTTGTAAGTTGTAATTGTAGCATGTCCGCCCTCTACAACAAATGTTCCTACAAATTCTGTTACAGGTGTATTGTCAGCCACCTTTAATGTAATTTTTATAATAATATCACCGGTAATTTTAGTAACTCTGAACAAATTGTCAACTTCTGTATCCGGTTTTCCCTTAATACTTGAATAATACTTTTCATCACTGCCATCCTTTGCAACGACTGTTACTGTATCTACTTCATACCCTTCCTTAGGCACAACCTTAAAATTAACCTGTCCCTCGCCACTAACGTCAAAATCTCCGGTTTCTTTATTACGGGCAAAACCTACCTTAGGATCAACTATAACACCTTTTCCGGATTCATAATCCTGAGTAGTATACTCTATTATCTGTTCGATGTTCTCATCCCTGTCATAAGTAATTTCAAATTGGTCAGTAACTATCGGTTCATCTTTGATGTCTTCGTCCGGCTCCTTTGTCGGAGTCGCAACCGGCTCATTTGTCGGTTCATCTGCCGGTTCGTTTGTTGGCGTTGCAGCCGGTTCGTTTGTCGGAGCATTGGTTGAACCTACTGTAGCTTCAGGTGTATTGGTAGGCGTTACAATAACCGGTGCCTGCGTTACCGGCGCATTAGTCGGAACCGCTACAGGAACATCGGTTTCATTTTTCACACTACGAACTGTCACCGTACATTTTGAAGTAATCTTTTTCTTGCCGTTATTAATAACAGCCTTCACGGTTGCTTTACCCGGTGCCACACCTTTAATTTTTATAGATGCTTTTTTTCCTTTTGATATCTTTTTACCCGGTTTTACAACAGTCTTTTTCCCATTTGACTTTACAGACCACTTAACCTTTGTTTTTTTTCCGGCATATTTTACTTTAATACTAACAGTATCTCCAACATTGACTGATATTTTCTTTGCAATTGCCGGTTTCTTTGCCGCTGATACAAATTTCGTAGCAATTCCGTTCTCTGCCACACCGGATAAACTCATAACAGCTGCTAACACAGAGGCTATTATTATTCTTGTTTTTTTCATATTCATTACCTCCAAAATCAATTTCTCTTTATCGTATTACATCATCATAGTATCATTTTAACACTACATAATTATATTACACCACAGATTAAGATACAAGAACAAGTTATGATTTGCATCTATCGTACATAGGAATGATTTTAACCTCTGTTATACAAATTATACCGAGCCGTGAGTATCATATAATATGTTCGTGAAATTAATAAATGGGGTAGCCTTTTTACCTCTGTATATATTATAATGAGTTGAAATACAAATAAACGAAAGGGAGCCCTTATGGAACAGGAACATAAAAGACGGGTACGCTACAGCGGAACCCACCCTAAAAAATATGAAGAAAAATATAAAGAGCATAATCCGGAAAAATACTCGGATACAATCGAAAAAGTAATCAGCAAGGGAAGCACTCCTGCCGGGATGCATCTGTCAATTATGGTTAATGAGATACTTGATATCCTCAACATACAGCCCGGCGAACAGGGACTTGATGCCACCCTTGGATATGGCGGACATACAAGACACATGCTTGAAAAGCTGAACGGTACCGGACATATATATGCTCTGGATGTGGATCCTATAGAATCTGTCAAAACAAGAGACAGGCTCGCCGCATTTGGATACGACAATTCTATTCTGACAATTGAAAACCTGAATTTTGCAGACATTGACGTTCTTGCTACGGTTACAGGCAAGTTTGACTTTGTCCTTGCAGATCTCGGCGTATCATCAATGCAGATAGATGATCCTACACGCGGTTTTTCTTATAAAACAGATGCTCATCTTGACCTTAGAATGAATCCTAACGAAGGAATAACAGGAGCAAACAGACTGGCCAAGATGCGTGAAGCTGAAATTGAAGGAATGCTTGTTGAAAATGCAGACGAGCCATACGCCGCACAGATTGCCGCACAGATTATGAAAATCAGGAGAAACGGCGGACGCATCAATACAACAAAGGCCTTATATAATGCTGTAGCGGATGCTCTTGCATTTCTTCCTGCTTATGACCGTAAAGAAGCACTCAAAAAATCAGCCGCAAGAACATTTCAAGCATTAAGAATAGACGTAAACAATGAATTTGAAGTTCTTGATGCATTCCTTGAAAAATTACCGGATGTACTAAATCCCGGCGGACGTGTTGCAATACTAACTTTCCATTCCGGAGAAGACAGACTTGTTAAAAAGTCTTTTAAACAACATTTTAATTGCGGAGACTATGCAGAGATTTCAAAAGAGGTAATAAGACCTTCTGCAGAAGAATGTTTTAAAAATCCCCGCTCTACTTCCACCAAATTAAGATATGCCATAAAATTATGATAGCCTATAAATAAGGTTACTTAATAAAATATAAATAATAATTTTCAACGGAGGTTTCATATGAAAACTTACAAAACAAAAAAATTCATCTCCGCTGCTTTGGCAGTGATGATGGCAGGAACTGTTTTATTATCTGACAATGCCATTAACTCAACTGCAGCAGCCAGAACAAAGCTCGCCACAAAATCCATCAAAGTAAATATCGGCAGCAAAAAAACAATTAAGATTAAAAACAAGAAGAAAAAAGCCAAGTATACTTTTGTTTCAGCTAAACCAAAGATAGCAAGTGTATCAAAAAAAGGAGTTGTAATGGGCAAAAAAGACGGGAAAACAAAAATCACCGTCAAGGAAAAAAGCGGTGGCAAATCAAAAAAATTAGGTGTAGTAAGTGTTATCGTCAACAAGAAGAAAAATCCGATTGCTACAGAAGCACCACAACCATCTAATGCAGCTAACGTTACTTTAACTCCGGTAACAACTGCACCGGTTGTAACACCGGCTGCAACTATAGTTCCTACTAACACACCCCTTCCAACAAGAACTCCGCTTGTTCTTACTGATACATCTTTTCCTGAGGGAATTAATACCCAAAAGGCAGATGTAACATATGGAACCATGGACAGTATTACTTACTCATCTTCCATAACCGAAACCGACAGACATGCATATGTAATAACTCCGCCGGACTACTCAACAGATAAAAAATACCCGGTTATATATCTATGCCACGGCGGTAACGGAGATGAAAATGACTGGCTCGATCCTAACGGTAATCCAATGTACATATCCGGTAATCTTATTGATTCAGGCGAAATCGAACCTATGATTATTGTCCTTGTAAATTGCAGGGCACGTGCCAATGATGGTGCTAACCCGTCTGACTCCCTTTCACTGGAACACATGAAATCATGGACTGATTTCCTATTTGAGTTACAGGCTGATTTGATGCCATATATTGAAGACAATTATTCAATACTTACAGGACGTGAAAATACTGCTATTGCAGGCCTTTCAATGGGTGGACGCGAATCACTTTATATTGGTTTCTCAATTCCTGACAAGATTGGATATATCGGTGCATTTAGTCCTGCTTTCGGAATATTTGAATATGAAAACTGGGGATTATATGAAACAGGCTATTTCACAGAAGAAGAATTCAAATTCCCTGACGAATATATGGATAATACTACCTGTCTTATTATGAACGGTGCAAACGACAGCATGGTTCGCAACGAGCCTGAGCGTTACCATAACGCACTTGTGGAAAATGAAGTAAATCATTACTACTACACAATTCCGGGTGACCATAATATGGATGTTTGGAAAAACGGACTGTACAATTTCCTTAAGATAGTATTCAAATAAGACTCACAAAAACATCATATGATAGATTATATTTTCGGATAAATAAAACTCCTAAGCAGTTTAGGTTCGTCACCTTGTCTGCTCAGGAGTTTTTTGAACTTCTTATTAAGTTAATTCATATAACAAATCTTTATGCTCTTATTGGTTAGCATGTCTTATTTTTCTGCCTGACCGGCATCATAAGCTTCTTTTGTAGACCACATATGAATTGTAAGCGAAGCTCCCCAGCTTACAGTACCGTGCAAAGGTGCTGTTTCAATCCATGCCCAGTCCGGATTATCTGTGATGATAGTAGGTTCAGTCACCATACCGTTATCATCTATACCATTATTTTCTACATATATGGTGCATTCATCACCGTCAGCATCTTCTCCAACCATAATGTAACGTGCAGAAAGTGTTTGAACCTGACCTTTAAACTGCATTCTTGTGTCAGCAAAATTATCAACACCTTCACCAACAAACTTATCAAATCCTTCAGCTGTCTTACATGTAAAATTAATCATTGAAGAGGATGCCCCGTCAGAACCCGGAACTTCATCTGATGCACCTATTCCTATAGCGAATCTGAACAATTCCTCTGTATAACTCTTTGTCTCATCAGGTCTTGTTACTGTAGGATATGGAACCGGTTCAGTATTATCCTTATTCCACATAAAACTGATTTCTTTGTTACCATCGCCTCTGTCGATTACTCTGGTCTGTATATCAGCAGTCTGAAGCCATGCAAGTTCCTCATTCTTAGTAATAATTGTAGGTTTTCCTGTTATTGACTTATCAGCATTAATAATACCGTTATCTTCAATGAATAAACTACATGCATTACCGCTGCTGTCTTTACCTTCAAGGATGTATCTTGCAGTAGTATATGACTTACCATCCTTGTAACCTTCTTTATATGCTTTGATAACATTGGAGCTTGCTCTCTTAATATTGCCGTTAAAATATTCGCCTTCTGCTTCGCCTTCAAAATACTGCATGGTCACGTCACAAGTTGCACCGTTAACCTCATATTTTTTATCGGAAATATCCTGAATATACATAGTAAATAATTCCTCTGAATATACATCCGGTGTTGGCTCTGCTGTCGGATCAACTGCTGCTACAGTTGCAGTAGGAGTCGCAGGTGCAAGTGTACTTTGAGGAATGGCTGTTGCAGGATTATCTGTTACAACAGGGGTAACCGATACAACAGGTGTGTTACTTATCTTCTTTGCTTTAACTGTAACAGTAACTTTTCCAACTAATCTGTTCTTTTTGTTAAACTTCTCTTTAACAGTTATTACAGCCTTACCTTTTGCTTTGGCAACAATCAAACCTGACTTACTAACGCCGGCTTTCTTAACTGCAGAAGACTTATATGTATACTTTGCCTTCTTTTTCTTATTCTTAATAACAACCTTCTTTTTCTGTCCGACTTCCAGCTTAACTTTTTTAAATCCAAGTTTCGCAACCTTGGCAGCCGATGATTCATTTGCCACCGGTGAAGCAATGCCGATAACCATATTAACGGCAAGAAATGCTGCTATTAACTTACTTTTAATACATTTTTTCATATTAAACTTTCCTCCTAAAATACATTATAAATGTAATTATACATTATTTTCAAAAAAATTGTACTGTAAAATAGACATAATGTTATATCATATTGTATTAACTTATGTAATATAATTTACTGTTTCTTTTGCATTGTACATAAATCAATATGAGTTTTATGTCATATCATATTGCACAACACACTCTTTTTCACTGCAGCAATCCCCTATTGCGTCATCTATACAGTTACGGATATCTATCAGGTCAGACACATTTTCTCCCTTTATATACATGATATACCGGTATCTGTCATTGACACGGGATACCGGATGCCTGGACGGTCCTATAACAGTTGCCTTTACCCCTGATTTTATACATTCTTCAGCTACGTGTGAAGCTTTGGAAATGATTTTATAAACTTCATCATCTTCCACACCGGCAACAAACACAGACATCATTCCTGCACAAGGCGGATATTTCATAAGTCTGCGATACATAATTTCCTGCTCATAAAAACTCCTGTAATCCTGTTTTGCTGCCCTCTCTATTGCATAATTATCCGGCTGATAAGTCTGAATTACAACTTTTCCCGGTTTCTGACCTCTTCCTGCCCTGCCGGATGCCTGAACAAGTAGTTCAAATGTTTTCTCGGCAGCTCTGTAGTCATTCATATTAAGTGAAAGATCCGCAGCAAGCACACCAACCAGTGTAACAAGAGGATAATCATGTCCTTTGACTATCATCTGGGTTCCAAGAAGCACATCAGCTTCGTGAGCCGCAAATTGTTTGAGTATATTGCTGTGTCCTTCTTTGCCGGATGTAGTATCTGCATCCATTCTAAGAACACGTATCCCCGGAAATGTGTTTACAAGCATCTGTTCTACCTGTTGTGTTCCGATTCCGAAACCACCGATATATTTTGATTCACAGGACGGGCATTGTTTTATCATTGGCTGTTCATATCCGCAATAATGACAAATCATTTTCTGTGCCTGTCCACTTCCGTTTCTGCTTGCGTTACCATTTTCTTTTACATTATGAATGGTAAGTGAAATATCACAATGGGGACATTTAATAACTTGTCCGCAACTTCGACATGATACAAAACCTAAAAAACCTCTTCTGTTAATAAAAAGAATTATCTGCTCTCTGCGACTCAGACACTCTCCTATACTTGTCCGTAGTTCATTGCTGAACATTGAATAATTTTTAGCAGCAAACTCTTCTCTCATATCTACTACATTTACAAGAGGCAATCCCTGACTAACTGCTCTGTAATTTAGTTCGTGTCTGATAAACCTGTCAGGACAATTTTCAGGCAATTCACTCTTATAGTAGCTGTCAATAGACGGAGTTGCCGAACCCAAAATAACCATTGCACCTGATAATTCCGCTCTTTTTATTGCTACTTCCCTGGCATGGTACTTTGGGGGTTTCTCACTTTTATATGAATCCTCATGTTCCTCGTCAATAACTATAAGACCAAGCCTTTCAAACGGAACAAATAATGCAGAACGCGGACCTATTATAATATCAATCTCACCTTTTGACGCCCTTTCGTACTGGTCAAATCTTTCTCCTGCCGACATTCTTGAATTAAGTATGGAAACTCTGTCCCCAAATCTTTTGTAAAATCTGTTCACGGTCTGATATGTAAGGGCAATCTCCGGAATCAGCATAATAACCTGTTTACCCTGACTAATTACATAATCCATAATACTCATATAAACTTCTGTCTTTCCGCTTCCGGTTACTCCGTGAATAAGATGAGTATCTCTCTTTCCTGATTGGTAATCATTTACTATTGAAGAAACAACCATTTGCTGCTCACTGTTAAGATTAATAACATCTCTATCCGGTTCATCAGCACAGGATTCACTATTAACCGGATTGCGATATACACGTTCGTTGTCTATATTAATAACTCCGGCCGCCAAAAGACTGTTTACAGTCTGCATTGAAATGTTAATTCTTGATTTAACTTCACTGAAATACACATATTCCCTGTCAATAAGCTCCTTTAGCAGTCTTACTCTTGCTGCAGCATTTTTTTTGCCTTCAAGTTCTGCAAGAACACTCTTTGCCTTATCCTTATCAAGTTTAAGAGAAATAATACGATTCTCTACACTTTTTACCGACTTCTTAACAGGAAGAACTGTACGAATTGCTTCATTAAAAGTAGAACCATACTTTTCCTTTATCCAATACGCAAGGGTCAGCAACTGCTCCGAAGCAGAAATTCCACGCTTTTCTATTTCAGTGATATATTTCATTTTATCTGTATCCCATTTTGGAACGTCTGATATTCCCACAACATATCCTTTTATTACTCTATTCCCTTTACCGAAAGGTATTTTAACAGGGGTTCCGATAGTGATGCTTTCTTCGTATCGTTGCGGTATTTTATATTGAAATCTCCTATCCAGACTTTCCACGGATAAATCAACTATTATATCTGCATATAACTTTTTCGTAAGTACCCACTCCTTCTTTTACCGGTAGTATTCCGACTTTTCCAGTCTGATAATTTCTTTTACTATTTCCATATCATTTAACGGATACCTGATTCCAAGTATCTCCTGATAATTCTCATGCCCCTTACCGGCAATTATTATCATATCACCTTTCTCTGCCTTTGACAAAGTATTCTGTATAGCTTTTTGTCTATCGCTACGGATAATGTATTTTCCGCAAGACAATTCATCCATAAAAGAAATACAGTCACTTTTATCAAGAACTCTCAAAATTCCGGTTTCAATATCGCTGATAATATCCATAGAAGCTTCATAGCGTGGATTGTCATCTGTTATTACAGTCACATCCGCATACTCTGCCGAAACCTCTCCCATTTTATAACGCCGCTCCTTAGAACGGTTACCTCCGCATCCAAATATACATATCAATTTCTTCTCCGTATATTGTCTCATAGTTACAAGAACAGACTTAAGACTCATTTCATTATGGGCATAGTCAACCATGACTCTGTAGCCGAAAACAGATTCCATTAATTCTGTTCTGCCCTGCACACTAAATGACTCCAAAACATTTGCCATAACACGATATCTGTCATTCGATAGTTCCATTTTTTTATCTGACATAATATCATCCCATACGGCTACAGCCGCCAACGAATTATATACCGAAAAAAATCCGGGAAGGCGTATTGTTATATCGCAATTTAACTTTTTATCTAATGTTGCACTCTGATTGTTCTTTAGTTTATACTTCATGCCCGGCATATTTTCTGTGGCACACACATTTTCTGCAAACACATACTCTGTTTCGAATTTATTAACCACTTCTGTTCCGTAACATATAATCTTCGCCAAAACATCACTTCTGTTGGCTTCTTCAATCATATATTCCGAACAGGAATCATCCTGATTAATCACCGCACATCTGCACTGTCCGAATAATTTTGCTTTACATTTCATATATTCATCCATATCTTTGTGCTCTGTAGGTCCGATATGATCTTTAGACAGATTAGTGTAAACTCCGTAATCAAATTCAATTCCCTCAACTCTTCCAAGTTTAAGTGCCTGGGAAGAAACCTCCATAACAACCGCTTCTATTCCAAGACTTCGCATGTGAGCAAGTGTTTTATGAAGTATATATGATTCCGGAGTAGTATTATCATTATGAATTGAAACATCCTTATACGCAATCTCAATACTTCCTATAATCCCCACACAGATACCGGATGCTTCAAGCAGACTCTTTATCATATATCCCGTTGTTGTTTTTCCTTTCGTACCGGTTATCCCAATCATTATCATATCACATGCCGGATAATCAAAAAATTTTGCAGACATTTTTGCAAGGGCATGTCTTGTACTATTCACTTTAATAATTGTTATTTCACCATATGATTTTTGAATATTCTCTTCAACAACAACTGCTACGGCACCTTTATATATAGCTTCCCTTATCAGGTCATGTCCGTTATAATGCTCTCCTTTAATACAAACATACACAGATTCCGCACTCATATCTCTGGTATCATAACATATTGCATGTACATTAATTCGTTCATCACCGTTTAAAAGTATATAATCATCTTTTTCCAACAAATCACATAAACTCATACCGGCTGATTTTCCCATTCATTTACCATCCTTAAATATTAATAATGCCTTCGTACACAAGAACAGCTTCACCTTCCATGTACACAACATTTTCTTTTGTATTATATTCAATCAGAAGGTTGCCACCGGGCATATGCACATTGATACATTTATCAGTACTATATTTTTCAACGCAGGCCACAACACAGGCGCATGCTCCGGTTCCGCAAGCCATTGTCTCTCCACTTCCACGTTCCCACACTCTCAATCTGATATTATTACTATCTACTATAGTCACAAATTCCGTGTTAACCCCCTCAGGGAATGACGGATGGGAACATAAATGATTTCCAACCGCACAAACAGGTGCACTATCTACATCATCCACAAATATTACCGCGTGAGGATTGCCCATATCCACATTGGTTATTATGTACATTTTTCCATCATACATGTACTTCATTCCTGTTTCTTTTATAACAGGACTTCCCATATCAACCCTTACAGATCCCACGAACAAATTGTTAAATCGTAATTTTACATTTTTTATTCCTGCATCAGTTTCAACTGAAAATGCTGTTTTTATCGTAATCTTATTTTCAAAAGCATATTTTGCCAAACATCTTATCCCGTTACCGCACATCTTGCCCACTGAGCCGTCTGCATTGTACATTTTCATACTAATATCAGCTATGTCAGATTGTCCTATAATAATAATGCCGTCAGAACCTATCCCTCTTCTTCTTTCACATATCATTTTTACTAATTCATTCATGTTATTTTTGAGGTTAGTTTTTTTTATTTCAGCTTCTTCTACTATCACATAATCATTACCGCAACCATGCATTTTTGCAAAACGCATACAACGCCCCATCCAAAGCTTTCTCTTTATTATATTTATATGCCTTTTCCTTCAATAAATAGTACAGTTTCAATTTACAAAATATTTTTTTTTGTGTATACTATTCAATGGAAAATAAAACTTAGCAAGGTGGATCTGAATGAAAACTACAGTAAAATACATAAAAAGAATAATGAATATTTCCACAATACTGTTAGTTATTGGTGCAATGGTTTTTGTGTACACCCGTAAACATTCTGACATAAGTTTTCTCAACTCCGACAATAACAGACTTTATACAGGCTGGACTTATATTAACTCAGCCGGTGAAGAAGTTCCGTATGAAGTTACTACTATAGTACACGATATTAATGATGGAACCATTGTCACGCATAATACTCTCCCAATAGTCAGAGATGAAGATTATTTTGCCATGTACTGCACTTACATGGATTATAAGTTGTACATAGAAGATGACATAATATACGACAGTCGTATACAGAATACTCTGGGCAATTATTATGATTCTTCAAAGGGAAGCTATCTTTCTTTTGTAAAACTCCCAAGGAACTGTAGCAATAAAGAATTTACTCTGGAAGTATATTCTCCTAACGAAGCCTATCAGGGAATCATCGGCAGTGTCTACGTAGGAGATAAGATTTCCATAATATGTACTTTGTTGTTACACCATGCTTTGGAAATTGTTATTGCCGGTCTATGCCTGCTTCTTGGCGGCATATTATTAGTACTGTTTATTTTTAATAACCTAAACAAAGGCAATAATCTTAACAGAATATGTTCGGCAGATTTTCTTATATGGGCCGGAATCTGGATACTGACCGAATCTTCATTTCTTCAGACATTTTCCTCCAATGCGGCATTTAATATGATTTTTTCCTATGTTGCGGCAGAAATGACATTACGCGCCTTCTTTTTATATACTAACCGACTTTTAGGATTTGCAAATCGGTTATTTGAAAATCTGTACACCATAATGTTATGTCTGGCAATTATAGCATTTTTCATATTAGATGCAACCAATACCATCTCATATTATGAATCATCCACAGCTTTTGTTGTAATATTAATTATTACCTGTTTGTTCTTACTGATACAGATTATCAGATACACATTTATAAAAAAGAAAATCAATTCCAAACTCTTTATGACAGCAATTCTTCTGCTTTGCATATGCGCGATAATAGAAGTTCTCAGATACTCTGTATTAAAGAATCTGTACATTGGCTCTATTCTGCTTCCATGTATAGGACTTATAGCCATCTGCTTTGGAATCAACGAAATTAACGCAGCCAAAAAACATATCAAAATGGGATACAAAGCCAAGCATTATGAGCAACTTGCCTCTACCGATTCAATGACAGGTTGTCGTAACCGTGCTGCATATATAGAGTACATGGAACACATCCAAAAGAAAAACATTGCCAATTGTTCGGAAATGTCATTTCTTGTGTGTGATGTCAACAATCTTAAGATAATAAATGATCAATACGGTCACACCCACGGTGACCAGGCGATAATTACTTGCGGTTCTCTCTTAAGACAGCAGTTTTCCGATATAGGTTATACATACAGAATTGGAGGAGATGAATTCGTAGTTATTATTTCAAATGCTTCTGATGAAATTATCGACCAAAAAATTACAACATTATATCAACAGGTTAGTGAGCATAACGATCACTTCTCATTTCCGTTTTATATCTCAATCGGTCTTGCAACTGTTAATACACTCATTGACAGGAACTTACAGGATACCTTTGAGAGAGCCGATCAAAAAATGTATGTTATGAAAAAAGCAATGAAAAAAAGTATGCAATCAAAATTATGATTTGATATACAAAACCGGTCACACAAAAACAACATGTGACCGGTTTTAATTTTCTAATTTATTCTGTTAAATTACTTTTATTCTATTATTCTGTTAGTTTACTTCCCATTCATTAATCTATATTGCAGACAATAAACCTCTCTGTTTTACAACTAATAACTCCGGTGAATTAATCTGAAACAAATTAATCAAGTACATCTGACATATCATATATTCCTGCCGGTTTACCTGCTACATATTTTGCAGCAGTTACAGAACCTTTGGCAAATATCGCCTTTGAATATGCGGTATGTGATATAGTAATAACTTCGTCAATCCCGGCAAATATTACATCATGTTCACCTACAATGCTTCCGCCACGTACAGCAGATATTCCAAGTTCCTTTTTATCACGTTTCTGTCTGACCTCACTTCTGTCATATACATACTCAAATGCACCATCCATAGCATCATTAATTGAATCAGCAAGGGCAAGAGCAGTTCCCGAAGGAGCATCCACCTTTTGATTGTGATGTTTTTCAACAATCTCTATATCAAATCCTTCCGGAGAAAGTCTTTTAGCTGCTTCCTTTAAAAGCTTCATAATAAAGTTAATACCGATTGACATATTAGCAGAACGAACTATGGCAATCTTTTTGGAGGCCTCTTCAACCTTTGACAACTGAAGTTCCGAAAGACCTGTTGTACATAATACTATCGGCTTACCCACTGCCACAGCATCCTCTAATAAAGCATCTACAGCACTTGCATTGGAAAAATCAATAATAACGTCATAATCTTCTTTACAATCTGCCACAGATTTGTAAACAGGATAATCATTCTTAATTCCGTCCCACGCATCAACTCCTGCAGTTATTACAGAATGCTCATCTTCACTTACAATATTAGTAATAACCTGACCCATTTTACCATTACAGCCATGCATAAGTATTTTAACCATCTTATCATTTCCCTTCGTATACAAATAAATAGAACTATATTAATTCTTATCAATCAGATAAAAACGATACTCAATATTCAATTAGATAATTCCAATTTTCTTCATCTCATTTGCCAAAACAGCTGCATGAGCTTCTTCCATCTCAGTAAGCGGAAGTCTGAGTGGTCCAACTTCATAACCCATAAGGTTCATTGCTTTTTTAACCGGAATAGGATTAACTTCACTGAAAAGCTCATGAATAAGCGGAAGTAACTTAAGCTGAAGTTCTGCACTTTCCTTTACTTTACCTTCCAAATACAGAGCCACTATATCATGGGTTTCTTTAGGAAGAACATTTGACAACACAGAGATAACTCCCTTTCCGCCAAGAGACATAAGCGGAACTATCTGGTCGTCATTACCTGAATATACATCAAGTTCACCATTTGAAAGATACATAAGATCAGCCACCTGGGATATATCGCCGCTTGCTTCCTTAACAGCAACAATATTATCAGCTTCTCTTCCAAGATCAGCCATTGTCTGTGGTGCAATATTCACACCGGTTCTTCCCTGAATATTATATAAAATAATCGGTATATCAACATTACCGGCAACTCCAAGGAAATGAGCCTTAAGACCCTTCTGTGTAGCCTTATTGTAATATGGAGATACAAGAAGCAACGCATCAGCGCCTCTTTTCTGAGCTTCCTTTGACAGATAAATAGAAGTCTGTGTACAGTTCGAACCTGTTCCTGCTATAACAGGAACCCTTTTATTAACACATGAAGCAACTACTGATATACACTCAAGATGTTCCTCATGAGTAAGAGTTGATGCCTCACCGGTAGTTCCGCAAACTACAATAGAATCTGTACCGCCTTCAATCTGCATATCAACAAGTTCCTGAAACTTATCGTAATTAACCTCACCATTTTCCTTCATTGGCGTAACTAAAGCTACACCTGCACCTTCAAATATTGTTGCCATCACTTATTCCTCCTTATACTTAATTATGTAATCGTGCGCTCCTTCGAGGAGCTGTTTTATTGCTATATAGCATCTATATAACAATAAAACCGGCACCATAAAGTGCCGGCCTAAACATTCATTCACAACAAAAAATGATATTGTTAGGGGATAGCACTCCATCATAAAATGATGACAGTCATACGACTATTAATCGTATGCCCAGATAAACAAGCTACAGGGCTTATCCTCTTCGGCGTCTTTTCCTTTCATCTAAAATCACTTGCACCTGTATGCATCAATCAGATTACTGATAAAAAACGCACCTCTATCCGTATATGTATTAAGAATAGTAACACCCAATTCAACTTATGTCAAGTACTATTCTTAACAAGCTTAATCTAAATCACTTTTAACCAACTTAATCTCAGCCACCAAATTAACATGCTGAAGCAATTCCTTTGGTATACATTTTCCTGTCATAAGCAGGTCCGTCTGTCCTTCACAATGCTCAATCAGTCTGTAAATATCCTGAACTGTAATCATTCCAAGATCCAGCATACCAAGCACTTCATCAAGCACAAGTAAATCACACTCGCCTGTCTCTACAACCTTATTGGCAAAATGGAATCCGTTCATAAGATTAAGTTTTTCTTCTTCCTGTCTTTCAGAGGACAGTTCTTCATACCGTTCCTCTTCTTTCTCAAAACAGAAAACTTTCATATCAGGTTCAAGCCTTTTTATACACTCATACTCATCCTGATTCTTTCCTTTAAGGAAACTGATAAATACAACCGTATACCCCAGACTGACTGCCTGAATACATTTACCCAAAGCAGCTGAAGTCTTTCCCGGTCCTTCGCCATATATTACCTGAACAAAGTTATCTTTCATGATATCCTCCACATAGTTGTATAAACATTCAGAACCAAACTCCCTGTCATGAAGCAACATCCAGTCCGTCTGCTTACACAAATCAATACGTATCACTTATAGTTTCTTCGCGAATTATTCTGAGAAAAACGCCCATGTCATGTAATATAGCATATCATCAATAAAAAGGCAAATTTATCCTTCATATACATTTTCTTCCACATATTCCAATTTACTTACGGACACCTCATAAGCAATACGTCGCTCAACCTCAGTCTCACTTATTTTTTTCTGGTATTCCCTGCTCTGAATACGTCCCCAAACCTGAATATGACCACCAACCTCGAAAGTATTAGCATATCTTGCATTACGTCCCCAGCATATACATGGAATGTAATCTGACTTACCATACGGCCTGTTAACTGCTAAAAGGACATCAGCAATTTCCCGTCCCAGAGGAGTTTTTCGATATACAGGCGGTTTACATATATATCCATCAAGAAAAATCTGGTTAGGCTTGCTCATTTCTTCATCGCTAACCATATCGTTAATATTAACTTCTCTTACAAATACTGACAACACAAGCCGGTTTTTGGTTTCTTCGTGACGATTGTAAGATCTGAACTGACCAATCGCCTCCAAATAACACCCCCTATAATCTTTAGTAACATCTATTAGTCTCTCAGATACCATAAGCGGTATTATATCATACGTATCACTTAGTCTTGGAACAGAGATATCTAACATATAGAAACCTTCTCCGTACACCTCATGACTAAACTCAAATAGGCTGACCACCTCTCCTGAAATTTCAACCTGATTGTTTGTAAATACTTTATCCGGCATGATTTTTACTCCCTTCTCTTCAAAAAATGTGTTTTCAAATAAAATATTTTGCAATAAACATTATATTCCATATTTTTCCATTTGTAAACCATTTTTTGGAAATTATTAGAAGTTATTTATCATCTCAGTAAGAATCTTGACCGAATTGGCTATTGCCTTTTTTTCAAAAGTAGGGTAATCCATGCTTGCAGAATCATCTGCTTTGTCTGATATTGCCCTGATAATCAGATACGGTACATTATTAAGATATGCAGTCTGAGCAATTGCGGCACCTTCCATCTCAGTACACAATCCGCCAAAATTATCTATAATAGTATTCTTTACATTTTTGTCAGCAATAAACTGGTCACCGCTTACTACTCTTCCAACAAATACTTTTATATCCGTACATACCTTTTCACAACAGGACTTTGCAAGCTCAATAAGTTTAGCATCCGCCTTAAATGAAAGGGTATCCATTCGCGGAATCTGCCCCTTCTGATAACCAAAAGCAACTGCATCTACATCATGTTGCAAAGCATCTTCTGACAAAACAATATCACCAATATCAATTCTCTTATCAAGTGAACCTGCAATACCGGTATTAATAATCGCCTCAACATTGTATTTATCTACAAGTATCTGAGCACATATAGCCGCATTTACTTTACCGATTCCCGATCTGACTACAACAAGTTCCTTACCGGCTATATTTCCTTCGTAAAATGTCATGTCCGCTTTATTAAATGTAGTGCTCTCTTCCATTGCACCTATAAGCATGGAAACTTCTTCATCCATTGCACCTATAATTCCAATCAAAATATTTTCCTCCTATTTCCCTTCATAACATATAACAGATTCAACGTCATAGTTTTTAAGCTTTTCTCTTCCTTTAAGACCTGCAAGTTCTATGAGAAATACTATTTTAACAACTTCTGCACCCAGTTCCTCAACCATGCTGATAATTGCTTCTATAGTACCGCCTGTTGCAATAAGGTCATCAACAATAACCACCTTCTGTCCCGGTTTAACTGAAGTTTTGTGCATCTCAACAACTGCACTACCGTACTCAAGGTCGTACTCTTTTTCAATTGTCTCACAAGGAAGCTTACCTTTTTTTCTTACCATTGCAAAACTCTTATTAAGCTCATATGCTACCGGCATTCCAAACACAAATCCGCGGGATTCCGGACCGACCACCACGTCAAAATCTACTCCTTCAAGCTTACCGAGTATCTCATCTATTGCAAGTTTAAGACTTTCCGGTTTTTCAAGCACACTGGTAATATCTCTGAAAATAATACCTTTCTCCGGGAAATCAGGAATACTTCTAATGTACTGATCTAATTGATTCATTACGTATCTCTCCTTTCAAAATGTACATAAAATTAACTAATTAAAACAACGAACTAATTATAGCATGTCGGCAAAAATAATAAAAGCCTGCATATCACACATGCAGGCTTGCAAAACTAAAATGTAATATTTTCAGAAATTATTGTAATACTTTCATCCGTAATCTCTATTATTGTCACACCACAGTTACTTTGGACCCCTCCTCTCCAAAAGTCCCGAAGAGAAGTCCCTTTAATATATGACATAATACCTCTGATTGTGGCTCCGTGCGTAGTTACCAATATGTTATCATCCGTCGCACCATAGGTCTTTGCAATATATTTTACGAAATTAGCTGTTCTTTCTTTTAGATTTTCTATCGTTTCACCGCCATTTGCCGGCACATAAATATCAGGTTCGGTGAAAAACTTAATAAGGTCAGGATATTCTTCCGGCTTCGTTTTATCGTACTTACGCCCTTCATTTTCACCAAAACCAATTTCAATTATTCTGTCATCCTTAATTATATCAATATTCCCGGCACCACGAATAATCTCGGCAGTCTGTAATGCTCTTGTTAACGGGCTTGAATAGATTACAGAAAAATCCACGTCCAAAAGCCCCTTTGCCGCGTTTTTTGCCATCGCGATTCCATTATCATTAAGAGGAATATCCGACCTCCCCTGAAGTTTTAACAATCTGTTCCATTCTGTTTCTCCGTGTCTCATCAAATACATACGCATATTGACAGTTACCTCTTTTCTCACCTTAATATTGTGAATTCTAATCAAATCATTTTACAAATTAGTTTAAATACTACCTGATATATTAATAGTTTGTCAAATACCATAATCCGCCAGCATGGTCTAATTCCATAATTCTCCATCTGGTCATTTACAAATCATATACAATTATTGTATAATATAAGTTGTTTTCTAACATAAATTTTCAGGAGGGTAAGATATGGGAGATATGTTACCGCAGGTCGAAGGACTTGATATTGAAAAAGCAATAAACAACACCGGAATGTCTTATGAAGATTATCTGGATATTCTTAAAACATATTACCTCACACTCGACAAAAAAATTGATGATATCATACAGACTTTTTCCGATAATGACATTGAGAATTATACGATTCATGTTCACGCTCTCAAGTCTTCTTCAAGAGTTATCGGAGCATACGAATTAGGAGACGACGCCTATGAACTGGAACTTTGCGGAAAAAGTAGTGATATTGAAACGATAAAAGCTAAAACACCGGCTCTGGTACAAAAGTGCCAACAACTTAAAGATACAATATCCGCTATTCTTCCTGAACAAGATATTACCGGCACTATAGATCTTGAAAGTTTGTTGTTCATATTGGATGATATCAGAAATTATATGGCCGATAATGATATTCTTCTTATTAATGACACCTTAGAACAACTTGAAGGTGTGTATTATGACGAAGAAACCAACTCACTTATTAATACCATTAAAGACCTTGCATTAGAAATGGAATATGCTCACGCAATCTCATTAATAGACGAGTTTATTAATATCAACAGCTAACTATTATCGTAACCGGACCGACAAACAAAAAAAGGAGCAATACTATGGCAGTAAAGAATATCATTATAATGCACCACAATACAAAAGCATTTCAAATGCTTTATGATAATTTGTCAAAAGAGAATAAGTGTATTTCATTAAAACCGTCTGCTACAGAACTGAAAAAGATTCCGGAAAACCTTACTATTGATGCGTTTTTAATAGATTTTACGGATGTTTCAAAAGGAGACATTTTGTATTTGTGCGACGGACTCAATTCTAAACCGTATGATAAAGCTCCTATTATTTATTCAGGAAGTTATTTTTCCCATTCAGTATTCACATCCAAGATTACGAAATTACGCAATACAAACTTCCTTTCAAACAGCGATATTAATATATTGCAAAGAGACATTATGTTAACTCTTTGCAACCTGAATATTATAGAAAGTGTCAATGTTACTGTTAACAATCCGTTTAACGGTCCACAAAGTACTACCGTTAACAAATCCAATAGCGATTCTATCAGTAACCCTGTACAAAACACAAAACAGGAAGAATCTGCAATCCCTCCAAAAAAACCTGATATTCTCATAGTTGATGACGATATTACGATATTAACTTCTGTCGCAAAACTGCTCACTCCAACTTATCAGGTTAAAGCAGTAAAATCAGCATCCAGCGCATTTTTAAGCATAGGCAAATCAAAGCCTGACTTAATTCTGCTAGACTACATGATGCCGATATGCAATGGTAAAAAAACACTGGAAATGTTACGCGACAATTTCGAAACCAAGAGAATTCCCGTGATTATGCTGACCTCTTTTTCAGAACGTGAAAATGTTTTACAATGTCACAGCCTGGGAATAAGCGGTTATCTTGTAAAACCGGTGAACCGGGAGGACCTTCTTGAAGCAATTGAAAGTGCAATTGGCTGATTAAGGGTAATTTGTATACTCTAACCCTTGAATTTTTTGAATAAGAAGACTATAATGGTGGGCGTGTGTTTTTTCACACGCTATTATTATGTTCGTTTAATCATGTTAAATATATTATGTTAACTTCAGATAGGAGATTGTTACATTATGAAACAAAACAGAGATGATGTAAGAAACATCGCCATTATAGCCCACGTCGATCACGGAAAAACCACACTGGTAGATGAACTGCTAAAACAAAGCGGTGTGTTTCGCTCTAATCAGGTTGTTCAAAAAAGAGTAATGGATTCTAACGACCTTGAAAGAGAACGTGGTATAACAATTTTGTCAAAAAATACGGCGGTTATATATAATGACGTCAAAATTAATATTATAGATACCCCGGGACACGCGGACTTTGGTGGTGAAGTTGAGCGTGTATTGAAAATGGTTGACGGGGTAATTCTTGTGGTTGATGCTTATGAAGGTGCTATGCCACAGACTAAATTCGTACTTAAAAAAGCTCTGGAACTTTCATTGCCGGTTATTGTCTGCGTTAATAAAATCGACCGTCCTGACGGCAGACCGCTTGAAGTTGTTGATGAAGTGCTGGAGCTGTTCATTGACCTTGATGCAGATGATGAACAGCTTGACTGCCCATTTGTTTTTGCATCAGCAAAAGGCGGATATGCTACCTTATCATTAGACGAACCGGGAACAGATATGATACCACTCTTCGAAAAGATTATTGAATACATTCCGGCACCCACAGGAGACCCTGATGCCGGAACCCAGGTCCTCATCAGTACTATAGATTATAATGATTACGTTGGACGAATCGGAATCGGCAAAGTCGACAACGGTGTCATACGGGTTAATCAGGAAGCTGTTATCGTTAACGCACATGATGAGAGCAAATGTAGTCGCGTGAAAATCAACAAGTTGTATGAGTTTGACGGTTTAAAACGAATCGAAATCGAGGAAGCCACTATAGGTGATGTTGTTGCAATATCGGGAGTTTCTGACCTTCATATCGGAGATACAATATGTTCCCCGGACAATCCTGTAGCTATTCCTTTCCAAAAAATATCAGACCCTACAATTTCCATGGATTTCATAGTAAATGACAGTCCATTTGCAGGACAAGAAGGCAAATTCGTCACTTCAAGACATCTTCGCGACAGACTGTTCAGAATGCTCAATACTGACGTAAGTCTTAGAGTTGAAGAAACTGATTCAACAGAAGCATTCAAAGTTTCAGGACGTGGAGAATTACATTTGTCTGTTCTCATAGAAAATATGCGCCGGGAAGGATATGAATTCGCCGTAAGCAAAGCAGAAGTTTTGTACAAATACGACGAAATAGGTCATAAACTTGAACCGATTGAACGGGCATATGTGGATGTCCCTGATGAATTTCAGGGTTCCGTAATTGAGAAATTAAGCCAGCGAAAAGGCGAATTACAGGGAATGACTCCTCTCGGAGCAGGTTATACTCGTCTTGAGTTTCTTATCCCTTCAAGAGGACTTATCGGTTACCGTGGCGAATTCATGACAGATACAAAAGGAAATGGTGTCATCAACACGGTATTTGAGGAATACGCACCTTACAAGGGCGATATCGCTTACAGAAAACAAGGTTCACTTATAGCATTTGAAACCGGAGAATCAGTAACCTACGGTCTGTTCAATGCCCAGGAACGCGGAACACTTTTTATCGGCGCCGGTGAAAAAGTTTACAGCGGAATGATTGTAGGCCAAAACGGAAAAACAGATGATATCGAAGTTAATGTATGCAAAAAAAAACAGCTCACCAACACACGTGCCTCCGGTTCCGACGATGCTCTGAGACTGACTCCGCCTACAGTACTTAGCCTTGAACAGGCACTTGAATATATAGACACAGACGAGCTTCTTGAAGTAACTCCCGAGTCGCTCAGAATCAGAAAAAAGATTCTTGACCCCACATTAAGATACAGAGCCAAAAAGAACTCCGGTAAATAAAAACAAAGTATTATTTAATTTTAGAAAAACTGTAAATACACAAAGCGCTATGCCAACACCTGACATAGCGCTTTTAATTATTTTTCTACTGTGATAATCAATTATTGTGCGTTATTATTTTACAGTAACCTTAATTACTGCTTTGCTGATTACTTTTTTACCCTTAATAAGCTGAATTGTAATCTTGCATTTGCCCTTCTTCAATCCTTTTATCTTACCTTTAGAACTTACTTTAGCAATTTTCTTCTTGGAACAAACGAACTTAACCTTACCCTTAAAGCCTTTGGTAACTGTGTATTTAATTTTAATCTGCTTACCTTTTTTTACAGTTATTGATTTCTTTTTAGCCTTAACAACGTATTTTTTAGTTGAAGGTTCCTTAACCACAGTATTGTCAACATTGTTCACCGGTGGTGTCTGTGTAGATTGTGCTATCGGAACAAGTTTTGAAATTGCTGCCGAAAGAACATTATTTGCTGCTACTGCTTCTGATTCAGTTGATGCAACATTACCGTAAACTTTCTCAGCAGCTGCAATGGCTGTATTAAGAGCCGCTACACTTTCGCTATTATATGCACTTACATTAATAGCTTTTGCTTCCTTAATCTTGGCGCCAAGGTCAAGCATATACTGCGGAAGTTTTGCAAAAGTTGCAAAAACAGTCATATCTTCTGCTCTCATGATAAATGAATCGTTAGTTATTTCAACTTCTTCACCATTAGCATCAGTTACTTTGTATGAACCCGGAACAAGATAATATCCTTCATCAGGAACCGCTGTAAGTTTAACAGTCTGTCCACCGAATAATTCCTTGTCACACTGTTCAATCTTACCACCTGTAATTGATGCATCCGCATTAAGTTTACGTGGTGTAAAGAAAGCATTAATAATACATTCGCTCCACATAGTACCATGCTTAATAAGTCCCTGCTCACTTAAGTGAAGATTATCAGTATGTCTGTCTTCTCCCTGAAGACCGTCTGTATCAGGACCTACAAATATATTATAATTGTTACATATAGAAGTTTGGGTTTCCGTAACTTCCTTTGTTCTGTCAGGATTATTGAAACCACTCCATGCATAAGACACTCTTGCAATAAGCCAGTTAAGATCATATCCTGCATCTTCTCTTGTCTGAGCAATAAGCTGCTCAAAAGTTTCTTTGTAAACTGACATCTCAGTTCCCGGATTGCCATTCATTCCGCCGGAATCTGCCTCTCCCTGATGAATAAGAAATGCTCTGCATCCGTATGGCTCAAGAAACTCAATTGCCTCTTTAATTGGTCTGTAGTTCTTATTCGGATCAGCAAGTTCTGCAATCAAAGAACCTCCCACACCGGTTGATACAAATCCAACAGGTACACCAAGACTCTCAACGAGCTTGTCACCGGTTGTCGGCCATGGAGAACCACCACCGTTACCGATATTGAATCCGCTATTATTAGGCTGACTGTCTTCACAATGAACCCAACATTTATTTTTAACATCAATTGCTGAAACAAAATCACTTTCAGCAGTAGTCTTAGCACCGCCGAAATTAGTTGAATTTGACTGTCCGCCTGTAATGAATACTTCTCCGACACCTACCATCTCAACGTAATTAGAAGCAATCTCTTTTCCTGTTGCATCAAATGCGGCAACATCTACTTCATACCAGCCGCCACCCGGTATGTTCTTAAGTATACCCTTGAATTCATTATCTGAACCATCAACCTTTTCAAGAACTGTCCAATCACATAAATCATTACTTCCGTCAATAACCTTTGCCTTAACAACTGCACCTTCATCAGCTGTCGCAACTATTGTCATATCGGCAACATTATCACTGTTTCTCTGGTAAATTGCTCTCTCTGTAGGAACCGTTACCGTAACGTTTGCAGCAAAAACATTACCGCTAAACAAAAATGAACCGGCAACCGCAAATGCCGTTACCATAACATTACGAAGCATCTTCTTAACCAAAAAACTGCTCTTAATCATCAAATAACCCCATTTCTATATTATTATAAGTATGTTCATTATACATTTTTTTGTCTTTCTACACAACCCTGAATAACCAATTTAGCATATTATAAATAACGTTTTGGTGCAGAAAAACCATCTATTTCTATACCACAATTATTTGCTGCATAATCAAATACTTCACCACGATTTCCCATAGTGTCATCCTGTGCTTTTCTTCGCATGTAAATATATTGCTATTAAAAGAATTCTAAGAAATAATCTTTATTGAATTATCCTTCATTATTCAGTATTATATTAATGTGACAACCTGTTAACACTATTTCATTTTACGAAGAAAGGAATTATCTTATGGGGAAGAAAACAAAAAAAATACTCTTAAGCTCAGTATGCCTTGCAATTGTACTAATGTTCACACTTGTTACCAATGCACAGGCAGCTGATAACAAAACAGAGTACGTTCCTGCTGTGTATCAAACTTTCTGCGCGCTGATACCACCTATTATTGCTATCGTACTTGCACTTATCACAAAAGAAGTATACAGTTCGTTGTTTATAGGAATTATCGCAGGGGGTATTTTATACTCCGGCGGTTCATTTGAAAAAACAGTAGTTCATATATTTAATGACGGTATTATCTCGGTACTGTCCGATTCTTATAATGTAGGTATTATTATATTCCTTGTGTTGCTCGGTACGCTGGTTGCTCTTATGAATAAAGCCGGCGGCTCCAAAGCATTTGGCGAATGGGCCGGCACTCACATCAAAACAAAGGCAGGAGCTCAGCTTGCAACCATCATTTTGGGAGCATTGATATTCATTGACGATTATTTCAACTGTCTTACTGTAGGAAGCGTTATGCTCCCTGTTACAGAAAAACATAAAATTTCCCGTGCAAAGTTTGCTTATCTTATTGATTCCACTGCCGCTCCGGTATGTATTATTGCACCTATCTCATCCTGGGCAGCTGCAGTTAGCGGATTTGTCGAAGGAGAAGATGGATTATCACTATTTGTCAAAGCCATCCCATATAACTACTATGCAATACTCACAATCATAATGATGGTAACAATGGTACTGCTCAAAGTTGAATTCGGTCCAATGGCGAAACACGAAAAGAATGCCGAAGCCGGAGATTTGTTTACATCAGGACAAAATTCATATGACAGCATTGAAAACCCTGATGATACAGAAACAAAAGGCAAAGTTATTGATCTGATTATTCCGATAATAAGTCTTGTTATCTGTTGTGTAATCGGAATGATATATACTGGCGGATTCTTTGAAGGCGCAGACTTTGTTACTGCATTTTCTCAATCAGATGCTTCTGTCGGACTTGTTTTGGGAAGCTTTTTCGGTCTGGTAATTACTATTATTCTGTATGTTTTACGAAAAGTTCTGTCATTCACAAAATGTATGGACTGCCTTGTAACCGGCTTCAAGGCAATGGTACCTGCTATACTTATTCTTACATTGGCATGGTCTTTAAAATCAGTTACAGATTCCCTTGGTGCAAAGGAATTTGTTGCAGGAACTATGGCTTATGTTCCTAACTATCTTATGAGATTTCTTCCTTCAATTGTATTCCTTGTTGGTTGTTTTCTTGCATTTGCAACAGGAACTTCGTGGGGAACCTTTGGAATTCTCATACCTATAGTTGTTAATATATTCTCAGGCACCAATTATGAACTCATGATTATGTCTGTATCTGCATGTATGGCCGGTGCCGTTTGCGGTGACCACTGCTCTCCTATCTCAGATACAACAATAATGTCATCTGCCGGTGCCCGGTGTAATCATTTGAATCACGTTTCAACACAGATTCCATATGCATTCCTTGCCGCTGAAGTATCATTTATATCATATGTGGTTGCCGGGCTTATACTAAACCCATGGATATCTCTTCCAATTGCAATTGCATTAATGATACTTACCGTATTTGCAATCAAATCACTTAAACGAGATAATAACACACAGATGTAGTAACTGAATTCATAGTACAACTTGCAATAACCACTTTCGGAAAATAATTTGAAATATCTGATTTCAAAATAATCCCCGGAAGACACTAACACTTGAGGAACACATAAAGACACCCTGCATTGAATTAACCATTTTGATATTGGACAATTCAATGCAGGGTGTTATCTGTAATATCCGTTACACAATCTATATTAATAACTACACCATCTGACATAATGATAGTTCTGTCGTAATTATCAATCTTTTTGATTATCCCGGTCACATTCACATAACTGCCCCCGGATTTTTTTTCATCCGGTACAAAATATGTCAAAGAGACCTGACTGCGTTCACTAACAGGAACACTCATAATCATACTAAGTTTATTATCCAGTTCTTCATGCATATCCGAGCATATGTCTTGCCGGGATGATGTTAATCTTGCAGTCTCCTTTACTGCATCCTCATACCCCGTAAGAGCAGCAAATGCCGAAAACTGAGCAGCTCTGTCATGTATTGACATAGCCTTTCTCGTCTTCGACACGTGACGTGGCAATTCAATTATATCATCATAATTATGACTACTATTATTACCAAACAATATATCCACTCCAATTATTGTAATTATAAAACAGATATGACAGTATATATCATGGTTGCCAGATCTGACATACAACTAAAGCGTCTGAGACTTTTTAAGTTATACTTCATCTTTTCAGGAAGAATCTTTCTTATATAGACATCATCAGCATCAACAGCATTCTCAAGGAGTGTTGCTTCATCTTTATATTTGATACTGGCAAGTGACGTAATTCCTGCCGGCAGAAGAAGCGTAGCCATCATTGAAGGAGTATATGCATCAACATATTTTCTGACTTCCGGCCTTGTCCCCACGAAACTCATATCACCTTTAAGAACATTGAACAACTGCGGCAATTCATCTAATCTGTATTTTCTGAGTTTCTCTCCTACTGCAGTAACTCTCATATCACTTCCGACAGTTACTTTCGGACCAATTTTATCAGCTCCGCTTACCATTGTTCGAAACTTGTATATTGTAAAGTCTCTGTTTCCTGTCGTGACTCTTGTCTGTTTGTAGAATACCTCACCCTCAGAATCCCGTTTTATCATAATTGCAATAATTACGAAAACCGGTAGCAAAAGCACAATCATAATAAATGACATAACAATATCAAATGCTCTTTTTATCCTAAGAGAATTCTCTTTTTCCTTAAGAACGTTATAGTATCTCAGTACATAATCATTCTTCATCTCTTCGGGTAACTCATTCCATTCCGGCAACATAACAAAAACCCCCTAAATTAAGACTTGCTCATCAAATCAAGCACCTCATTAAAAGTATTAATAATATACTTAATCTGCTCATCTGTCAGCTTTGTATGCAACGGAATTGTAACTTCATTACTAAACATCTCATATGCATTAGGATAATCATTAATATCGAATCCAAGCCTTTTATATGCCGTGTAGAGAGGAAGCGGTTTAAAATGAACATTAAGCGGCACTCCCCTTGTCTCCATTTCCTCAATAAATGCGTCACGAAATGCTCTGTCACGTCCGTTAAGTCTTGCCATACATAAATGAAAACTTGATGTTTTTCCTTCGCTCTCGTGCTCAATCAACGAAACCTTTTCGCTTTCAAGTCCTTCCTTATACTGTTTAAATATAGCTTTACGTCGTGCCAGAAAACTTTCATATCGTCTCATCTGCCCAATACCGACAGAAGCTATAATGTCTGTCATATTACACTTATGGTATAAACCTTCAATATCATATTCCCAGCCGCCACGCATCACTTTACTCATGGCATCTTTGTTTTGTCCGTGAAGAGAATATAATTGATATTGACGATAAAGTTCATCATTATCTAAACCTTTTTTGTTTCTCCATGTCACGGCACCGCCTTCGCCGGTTGTCAAATTCTTTACTGCATGAAATGAAAATGTAGTGAAGTCAGCAACAGAACCACTCATTTTTCCGTGATAAGCAGCCCCAAGTCCATGAGCTGAATCACCCATTACGATAACTCTGTCAAAAACTTTTTGAAGCGGCGTTGTTGGATTGTATAATGATTTTTTTCTTTCAAGTATCTCAAATATTCTGTCATAATCACACATTACACCTGCAATATCAACAGGAATAATCACTTTGGTACGTTCCGTTATTGCTGCCTCAATGCTGTCATAATCTATCTCATAAGAATCTTTCCCTGTATCAAGTAACACCGGGGTCGCACCAACGTGATCTATAACACTGCAGCTTGCAGTATAAGTGTATGCTGTTGTAATAACTTCATCTCCCGGGCCCACCCCAAGAAGACTCAACGTAGCATCCATACATGCAGTCGCTGAGTTGAGACACACTGCTCTTGAAGTATTACAATAACCTGCTATCATTAATTCAAGTCTTTTTGTCTTTGGACCTGTTGTTAACCAGCCACTTTCTAATGTATCAACTACTTCATTTATTTCAAGCTTGGATATATCAGGCGGCGAAAAAAGAATTTTCTCCATAATAAACCAACTCCATTTCTTCTTAGTTAACTAAAAAAACCTTGATAACTTTCTGGAGAAGTTTTCCCTATCTCCTATCTCTTCAAATTGCGAACTTAATATATCATCGTCTCTTTTTTTATCAGTTTCTTTTTCTTTGTATGTTGTAACAATCTGCTCTACGACTGATTTTATATCATCACTTTCATTATAAGCATATTCATATAATCTGTCGAGTTGTTCAAACAATTCTTTTTCATCAAATTCAAGAGGTTTACCTATATATATGAGAGAATTAGCTGTTTTTTGAAGACCTTCTTCTCTCATAAGCATCTCTTCATATAGCTTTTCACCGGGTCTGAGTCCTGTAATCTCTATCTCAATGTCTTCCCCAACCTTATAACCGGATAATCGTATAAGGTTCTTTGCCAAATCAATGATTTTTACCGGCTCACCCATATCAAGAACAAATATTTCTCCGCCCTTTGCATATGCGCCCGCCTGCAAAACAAGACTTACCGCCTCTTCTATTGTCATAAAATATCTGATTATATCCGGATGAGTAACAGTAACAGGACCACCATTTTCAATCTGTTTACGAAACAGAGGAATAACACTTCCGTTACTTCCAAGCACATTACCAAATCTTACAGCTACAAACTCAGTTTTAGAATGTTTATCAAAAGACTGCAGAATCATTTCACAAATACGTTTTGAAGCACCCATTATATTGGTTGGATTAACTGCCTTGTCTGTTGATATAAGTACAAACTTCTCAACTCCGTACTTGCTGGCCGCATGAGCAGTCTTATATGTTCCAAACACATTATTTTTAATAGCTTCATTAGGACTATCTTCCATAAGAGGCACATGTTTATGTGCTGCCGCATGATATACTATATTCGGGCGATACTTGGCAAATATGCTATTCATTCTTTCAGTATTTCGCACCGACGCAATAAGAACTACAAGTTCAAGTTCAGGAAATTTGCGTCTTAATTCATTCTGTATATCATAAACACTGTTCTCATATATATCCACAATAATAAGCTTTGAAGGATTATGGGCAGCAATCTGTCTGCAAAGTTCACTTCCAATCGAACCACCGCCACCGGTTACCAGCACTACTTTTCCGCTTACGTAATTAATAATTGATTCAATATCAACTTTTACCGGTTCTCTTCCAAGCAAATCTTCTATCTCAACGTTACGAAGTTTTTCTAACGTCGCTTCTCCATTTACAAACTGATATACACCCGGAAGAATCTTAAGCTGTCCCTCTGTCTGACGACATATGTCAATCAGCTCACTTAGTGTCTTTTTACCGGCAGAAGGAATCGCAATTATTATTTCATTAATATTATAATTTTTTGCTGCTTCTATTATGCACTCTCTTCCGCCAATAACTTTGATTCCGTGAACATAAGTATTATGCTTTGATGGGTCATCGTCTATAATACACTTTATACGTGCATCGAGCTTACTGCTAAGAACAATCTCATTAATTACCATATTACCGGCCTGTCCCGCACCAATAATCATAGTATTACGCGTAGCACCACCATGAGCATAAGTGCCAAACAAATGTCTCGATAACCTGTATGAAAATCTAACCGCAATAACTGATACAATTAAGAGCATCAAATACACTATAACATAACTCTTAGTAAAATATCTGTAACACACAAATAATGACGAAATATGAATGCCGGCAGCAATAAAGCATGCAATCAATATATTAACTATCTCTTTGATGCTTGCATATCTCCAAAGACTATGATACAGTCTGAACACTAAAAACAATAATAGCGTAACTATCGTATTAAACAGACACATACGATTAACTGCCATTAAACATTCAGCTTCAATTGAACTCCATTTCAATTCAAATCGAATTAACAGTGCCAGATATGAACTGATATTAATACATAATATATCTGCTATTACGAGTAAAACCCTAAACAGTGTGGAAAACTTCCCGTCTCGTATTAATCTACTAAGCATTCTATTTCATCCTTTTACATGTGTTCTTCAACATTATTCTTCGCTATTAAGCCGAACTAAATACATTACAGCAAATTAATTACTGCTGCTATTGTTGTTATTATTTTTTTTGTTCTTTTTATTCTTGAACTTTTGTCCGCTTAATATTTTCTTGATGGCAGAACGAGCTTCATTAACAGTATTATCATCCGGATACATTACATAGGATGATCTGCTAGGTAAAGAATATGTGTATTCTCTTCCACCTGTTCCGTCTACACTAATGGAATTGATAGTCCATTTTGGCATCTCTTCCAGCTGGTATTTTGCATACTTTGTAATCTTTTTAGTCTTCATACTGGTCTCAAACGCACCTTCAAGACTCTTCATAAGTTTATTAAAATTCTTAAGTATCGAAGGAGAGGTTGCCTTATCAAGTATTGCGGATATCATATGCTGATGATTACGTCCTCTCTGACGGTCACCACCTGCAAATTCAAGGTGATGTCTTTCTCTACAGAATGCAAGAGCCTGCTTACCATTAACATTATTATATCCTTCCTTGAAACTCGGACCCCAGTCGGAAGTAAACGTGTAATCAGAATATACTTTAACTCCGCCAAGGGCATCTACGATATCCTGAAGACCTGAGAAATTAACACGGGCATAATAATCAATATCAATATCATAAAGCATCTCTAATGTTTCAATAGAAACATCAACACCGTATATACCTGCATGGGTTAACTTATCGCGAGCACCATTTGATATAGACAATGGTATAAAATAATCACGCGGTGTATTCACAAGAAGAATCTGCGCAGTTTGCGGATTGACAACTGCCAGAATATTAACGTCACTTCGACTTGTTTTAGCAAGAGCACCATAAGCATCTATACCGCTACAATACAAAACAAATGGTTTGGTTATAGTATCTTCTTCATCCTTTTCTTCATCTTCAACATCGATAACGGTTTCTACTTTGTGATTGCCAAGAACTTTTGTGGTTGTCTCAAAATCCTTAAAATAGTCAGTTATTACTTCTCTGAACGCCTCATTGAATACAATAACTCCGACTTCCTTTGAATAAAGCGCATTAACAAGCGTCTGAATATCATTATATGAAACAATCGAAAGCTTTTTATCATTGTCTTCTTCAATAGTCTGAATCATTGAGTCTGTATATTCTCTTCCTATGGTCTCTAAAATACCAAACTTATAATCAAGCACTTCGCTAATTGACTGAGCCTTATCTTCCGCAAGCACAATAGCTGACATCTCATCAACCTTAACATTAACAGCGGACATATTACTGATAGCAGCGTATCCGCGCCATAAATAAGCCGATCCTATACAAAGAACCACGCAAAAAATAACTGACAATACACGACCCAGTATATATAACCTCTTTGACATCTGACTGAAAAAGGTATACAAAAGCAGGAAAATAACACCTAAAACAAACACCAGCAAATACTTATCAGGAAGCATATCAACATAAAGAACCAGACCGATAACTCCCAATGTTATCACAAACTGTAATATAATAAATATAAAACTCAATTTTTTCTTTAACAAGTGACTCATAAGTACCTCCATAATCTCTCTGTTAATAATTTTTCTTATACAAAATCCCCTTACAAACTTCAGCACAAAGTATATCGGATTGTCTTCCGGGGAAACATATTAAACTAAAACCATACACTGTCTAATATATCCATACATTCTTACAATTATATAGTATCTCTCCTAAAATATCAAACAGAATTTATTCTATTTAAACAAAAGTTCAACAAGTCTTTTAGTTGAGCAACCATCTAAATACTTGTAATACTTATCAATAAATTTCTTTCTTATTTCTGAATAAATATCCCTATTACTCAGCTCATTTACCACTTCTTCTGTTGTTGTCACAATCTTTCCCGGAGCAAATTTCTCAAAATCTTCATATAAACCTCTCCCATAATCCGAATACTCTGCCAAATCATATGCAAAGAAAATAATAGGTCTGTCTAACAATGCATATTCAAACACAATTGACGAATAATCAGTTATAAGGATGTCAGCAACAAACAACAAGGTATTCAAATCTTCATGTCCCGAAACATTTACAATTCTATCACCGTAACGTAACAAATCCGAATCATCATATGCTGATGCCACATGAGGATGAAGTCTTAACAGCAACACTGTATTCTCATCCGTATTATCACACCAATACCCAAGGTCGAGACCAATATCCGGGTTGTCTGTTTTATCATCACGGAATGTCGGCGCATAAAGAACCATGCGTTTATTATTGAGTTTAGGATACTTTTTAAAAAAACCGGCAATACACTCTCTTCTTTTTCTTTCATCAAACATTATATCTGTCCTTGGTATTCCGGTAAGGTAAACATTATCTTTTACAACTCCAAAAGCGTTGCCATGAAGCTTTGCGGTATAATCCGAATTAGCTATCAGGTGCGTTATGCGTTTATCCGCTTTTTTTTCGAGTGCGAGAAGATTCCCTTCGTTAGCATCACGGCCTATTTTTTTTATAGAACCCGTTCCGTGCCAAAGCTGAACTACCTTTACCTCCTTTCGCAACACCGTATACGCAAGAGGAAGAAACTCGTTATCCATAAGAACAGTTCCTGATACTGAAAGAGCAAAAGACATTCTGAATATAAGATTAATCAGTCCGGCTCCCCCCCTGCTATCTTTGCGAACACAGGTAAACTCAGCCTTCGGATTTTTTTGTCTTAATGCTTCAATAACAACCCCTACGCTACTGTCTTTACTTCCGTCATGAGTCATGACACAAAAGTATTTGTCAGGATTTACAGGACGGATACAACCGATATAATACATCATTGCGAATAAAATATAGCCAATTTTTTTTATCATTGCCCCTCACCTTGTCTAAATACAAATACCCCTACACACTATTCGTAGGTTACTATAATAATCTTACACATTTTTTTATTTTCTTTTTTATCCAAACAGAGCTTTAACCATTCTTTCAGATGCATTACCATCATCAACAGAACAAAATCTGTCATAAAACTCATTATATATTTCTGTATACTCTTCAGAAATATCATCAATATTTTTTATTGCGTCAATAAGCTCCTGTTCAGATTTAAGTAACGGTCCCGGAATCTCTGTCTCCATATCAAGATACATTCCACGCAATTCATCCTTATACAGATCATAATCATAGACATAAAACAATATCGGTCTACGAAGATTAGCATAATCAAAGAATACAGAAGAATAATCCGTTACACAAATATCTGAAATAAGATATAATTCAGACACATCCTCATAGTCACTAACATTATACACAAAACCATCATATTCTGATAAATCAAGCTTATCTGAAATTTGATAATGAGTTCTTAACAATAAAACATACTCATCAGAAAGTTCCGTGTACAACCGTTTCAAATCCACTGCCAAATTGAACTTATATTTCCCCGGTCCGTAAAAAGCATTATCTCGCCACGTCGGAGCATACAATATAACTTTTTTCCCTTCGTGAATATCAAGTTTTTTCTTAATCCTTCCTGCCAGTACGTCCTTATCTTCAGAGTATAACAAGTCATTTCTCGGATAACCACATTCTATAATCTTATCCCCATCAATATCAAATGCCCTCTGAAACACTTCAGTAGAAAACGAATTAGCAGAAATAACATAATCCCACAATCTGGAATCTTTGTAAAACACTTCTTTATAAGCCTGGGTTACTACATGTACATCCTCCATATCAAAAACAAGTTTTTTTAGCGGAGTTCCATGCCATGTTTCAAGAAAAACCATATCATCTTCTTTCTTAAACCAGCCGGGTTGTCGTACATTATATATATGATATTTTGCTCTTGTGGAATAATAAACATGTCTGAGTCCCTGATAAGCAATAACAACCGGTTTACCTTTGATACTATCCTTCGGTTTATTAATAACCCATATATATTTGTACTTGTTGCCAAATTTTTTTAACATATATTCATATAAATATTTCGGACTGTCACTATATCCCCTTCCAAAAAAACTTTCAAATACAATCCAGTTTTTCTTTCTTGGCAAATGTCTGAAAATCAACTTATCAATTAATCTGTACCACTGGATTTTATTACCGAACATTCCGGATTTTTTCTTACGGATTCTAAGCAAAGTCCCTAACATATTGGCAAAATGATAGTGTCCGGAGGCAATAAACTTTATTATCATTCTTTTAGGCAATGCATACTTCTTAAATACACTGTCTGATGCAGTTTTAAGCACTTTCTGACATTTTGCGGATGTACCATGGGATATATGCCAACCTTTAACACACTGTTCATATATCACATCACACAGCATAATATTAACCAGATTACGTCTTTTAGGATGATTATTGACATATTGCATCGTTTCATTATGAACAACCAAAAGGTCATTAATCATTCGTTCAACATTTTTAAGTGCAGTCTGGTTAACAGAAGGATAATGAACAGGGTCATTACGCAGTCTTTTGGCAAGACCGGCTCCTTTTGCAAGATAACACGATTTAACAGACAAGAACAACTTCATCACAAAAGGAATATCCGTATAATATAAGACTTCATCATTGAATAAAATATCGTTATCTTTAATCATGTCATGCTTAATAAGCATATTAAGCACCGTAACTTCACCAGAAAAAATATTTGATAATTCTACATTAGCAACCCGCTTATCGCTGCGAATAATTTTGTTAGAGTCATATCCTTTTGTATCAAAACTTTCCCTCTTAAAATAAGTCGGGAAAATATCACCACAAACGATATCAGCGTCATTATCATTAGCACACTCTAACAATCTCGGAATAGTTCCGTCCAAAAGATAATCATCACAATCAAGAAAATACACGTAACGGCCTTCTGCTACTCCAAGTCCGCGGTTACGTGCATATCCTGTTCCTTTTTTATCAAACCACTGAATGTATCTCACAGGAAGACCTTGTTGCTCGTATTTTTCAATCTTTGCAACAATGCCCTCCCCCGGGGCATCCCCAAGACATATCACTTCATACTCCTCCGGAATCAGATTCTGAGCCAGAATACTTTCAAAACAATCATCCAGATAGAATAGACCGTTACTAAACGGCACTATAATACTTAGTGTTTTCACTGTATATTCCTCCGAAATTGTCTCTTCGAACATTCAAACATTAAATATCTGCCATACTCTTCAACAATGAAATTACTTGTTCCCAAGATTAAGGTCATTCTTGATTTTTGTAGTAGATATGCCCTCCGTTCTCGGAAGATAAACAACTTCACAATATTCTTCAAGGAAATCAAACTTTCCTTTCCAGTCGTCTCCCATAACAAATACATCTATATCATTATCCTGAACATCTTTTATTTTTTGTTCCCATGTATACTCCGGAATAACTTCATCTACATATTTTATAGACTCAAGAATAATCTTACGGTCTTCATACGGATGATAAGCCTTTTTATTTTTGATTGCATTAAACTCATCACTTGAAAGAACTACCAAAAGATAATCTCCGTATTCTTTTGCTCTTCTCAAAAGATTAATATGTCCCACATGTAACAAATCGTACGTTCCGTAAGTAATAACTTTTTTCATTATTCATTCCGCCTTTCTGACATTAGTCACAAAATACACTTTATCGTTACCAATTATTATTCCTTTTTCTTAGCAGCCTTAGAATCTTCCGGCAAATCCTCTTCATACAAACTAATTGCCTCTTCAAGGTCACCCTTATATACTACTTTTCCTTTTTCTAACAATATTGCCTTGTTACATACACTTCTAACCTGTTTCATTGAATGGGATACAAATAAAACGGTAACACCCTGCTTCATCATTCCCTTCACACGATTCAGACTCTTTTTCTTAAATTTTGCATCACCAACAGATAACACTTCATCAAGAATCAAAATCTCAGGCTCTACAACAGTAGCTATTGAGAATCCCAGTCTTGCTTTCATTCCTGAAGAATAATTCTTAACCGGCACATTGATAAAATCACCCAGTTCAGAAAACTCAACAATCTCATTAAATTTTGAATCGATAAATTCTTTGGAATAACCAAGAATAGCTCCGTACAAATATATATTCTCAGCTCCGGTATACTGTGAATCAAATCCGGCACCAAGTTCAAGCAACGGAACTACCTTGCCATTTACAGACACTTTACCTTCAGTAGGTTTAAGTACGCCTGCAATAACCTTTAATATTGTACTTTTACCTGCTCCGTTATGACCAAGAAGTGCAACTCTGTCACCTTTGTTGATTGTAAAGTCAACATCCTTAAGTGCCCAGAATTCCTTGTACATAATGTCCCTTTTTATAAAACGAACAAAATATTCTTTAAGGTTATCTACTTTGTTAGAGCTAAGGTTAAACTTCATTCCAACTCCTTCAACCTTAATCGCTATTTTACCCATATATTCTCTCCATTCCGGTTTGTAATATCATCCTTTACAAATTCAGTATAAATTCATCCTGTTTTTTGTAGAACACAAATGCACCTATGATAATTGAAACCACACCAAATATCGTACAATATAATAATGACGGCATATGAAATCCGGCTCCGCTTATGCACTCTCTGAAATTTCGAATTGTTCCGTAAAGTGGATTAATATCCAAAAGCCACCCGTATCCGGCCGCATATAGTCTGTCGGCTTCGTAAAAGATTGCACAGGTATACATAATAAGCATCAGTGCAACTCCCCACAAATACTCCAAATCTCTGAAAAATACCGCAAGTGTTGACAAAAACAGACCAACACCTATGCATATGAGGAGGAGCTGAATAATAGGAACAATTGCAGCAAACATCCAGAACGACGGTGTCACACGCATAATAATAGCCACACCGAACAAAACAATCAGTGATATAAGAAAAATAATAAAATTGGATAATATGGATGCTAACGGATACATATATTTAGGCACATATACCTTTTTAATCATTGCCGCATTACTTCTGATGGACTTCATAGCTCCTTTTGTGGCTCCCGAAAAGAAAGAGTATAAAAGACGTCCTACAAGAATATAAACAGGAAACGGAAGTGCACCTGCTTCTCCACTCTTACCAAGGAATGCCGAGAAAACCATCGTAAGAACTACCATTGTAAGAAGCGGTTCAATCAACGTCCAAACAATTCCAAGATACGATCTCCTGTATTTTAGCTTAATATCTTTAACCACCAACTGTGATAAAAGGAACTTATATTTTTTAAAATTCAAAAAAATCTGACTTGTCTTCTTGCCCATTTATTAACTCCTATAACATGGTATTATTTACCTTTTCTAAATACACATACATAATGCATTATAGCAATATTGATTATCAAAGTCAAATCGGAGTATGAATTAACGGATGATGGTTCTGTATGAATTAACGGATGATGGTTCCATTTCGGGATCGCTTTCGCTTAATTGCGTCACGTAGCAGTACTAAATTCGTGCTTGGCACTCATTAAGTACTGACGGACGCAAATATCCCTTCATGGAATCCATCATCCGTTTTCGCAAGCTGTCAGTCTGTTTTGTGGACTATCATTTGTTTTTATAGACTGTTTGTTCGGGATTACTCTTTTTCACTATTTATACGCCAATACTCCGACCGGGATGATTATGTTTTATCCACTTTGCTATGATGCTCACAAAACATAATACTCCATTGAATAAGTATTATTTATTATACGAATCTTTAAATCCATCACTTGCTTCTTCAGATATAGAATAGTATTTTTCGTCTACGACGATTGCGTTGCCTCGCAATACAATTGGTGTTGTTGTCCCATCATTGTACGTTATATCAATCAGATAAGCAAATCCATCGACATCATCAGGTTCCTTTGGAGTTGCATCAATAGAATTCAAATAGTCTATAATTCTTTCAAATTCTTCTGAATCAGTAAATATCTTCTCTGACGCATTATCAAATACTCTAATCTCTTTAACATTACTTAGCTTACAATCAATCAATCAATTTAGACTCTGAATTAAAGACCGTTGTAACTACAATTATAGAACCTAACACCAATACTAAAAAGAATATAATTATTGTTTTTTTATTCATAATCCACCTGTTATGAAGTGACATCCTGTCAAGAGTAAATCTCAAGAAATCACCACATTTTCCTTTCTTTTAAATTTTAACACCGGTTACAGAGACAGAGCCTCATATTTAACAGTCCCCGACCTTGGACACTCTGTTATACATGGATCAAGTAAAAAAGTCCACTCCCATATAATGGCATTGGACTTTTTCGATAATTCTACCGATTAAATGATTCAATTAATTCAACCACCATATCCGACGCATTTCCACAATCCGCGTGATTATACGTTCTGTTAAATGCATCATAAAGCTCCTTCCAGCTATCAGCATCATAACAATCAATTGCTTCAATCAAGTCTTTTGTTGTTTCCACAACAGGTCCCGGAGCAGTTCCAAGAAAATCAAAATAAAAATCGTGCAGATTATTCTTATAGTGTTCCAAATCATACGTAAAGAAAATTATTGGCCGTTTCAGTATACTGTAATCAAACATTACCGAGGAATAATCTGTTATAAGCATGTCCGAAATGAGAAATAATTCCGCTATGTCCTGACATCCATTACAGTCATATATGAAACCTTCATAAGCCTTCCAGTCAACGGAATCACTTATCAGGTGATGAAGCTTTACTATAAGGCAATACTTTTCGCCAAGACAATCTCTCATCTTATCAAACTCCATAGGAGTGTTAAACTTATAACTGTCTTTGCCGTAATATTGATCATCACGCCAGGTTGGCGCATACAAGATAATCTTTTTATCCAAAGGAAGATCATACTTTTTCTTCAATTCAATAATATCGGCCTCTTTGTTCGAAGAAATCAGCACATCATTTCTCGGATAACCAATTTCCAAAATGTCTTTATCGTAGGCAAAACAACTGCGAAAAATTGCGGTAGAAAAAGAATTCTGAGAAATAAGATAATCCCACATGACTGAATTTTTTTTGTAGCTTGCCCTGAACTTATCTAGTCCTCCGGATTCTGCCATATTTACCTGCTTCATATCTAAAGCCAATTGCTTTAGCGGTGTTCCGTGCCATGTCTGAATGAACTTACATTTTTTACGTTTTCTAAGCCATAACGGCATTCTGCTGTCTGATATCCACACCTTTGCAACAGCCATGTAGTACAAGTATTTCAGTCTGGTTCTTTTTACTATTGTTACGTTGCCCGGAATTATCACCTCCGGGTTTTGCATGGACCAGACCAGTTTATACTTATTGTCTAACCCTTTTTTTACCATATTCTCATATATGGCTCTAACGTTACCGGAATAATTTCTGCCTGTGTACGCCTCAAATACAATAACATTTGATTTTACAGGCAACACATAACTCATTATTCGGTACAGTAAAGTAAGGCCGGTTCTGATAATCCGCTTAATCAATTTCTTCATTCTGCTCTCCGTGACAATTAAAATTAAAGTTCAAATCCACTTTTTTCAGGCAAAAGTTTATTCAGAGCATTGTTAACTCTTGATTTAATATTTTCAAAGTCATCAATAGCCATACTATCATTTATACACAACAATCTGCACTTACCGGGATGTTCAAGCACCCTTTCCACCTCAGCAAGTCCATTTGGAAGACACAAATATTTTCCAAATGCATAAGGTCTTGGTTCAAATTCACCGGATAACATCTGCCAGTGACGCATGAGCCATAGTGATATATCTGACTTTGAACGAAAACGATTACAGCACGTTCCATCCATAGCTTCATATTCTTTTTCCCACATCATTTCAAAAGTCGATTTCAAAAAACTAAGCGGAATATGCGGTTCATATATCCCGTTAATATTCGGCGACTTCATAAAAAATAATGTTTTAATATTCTGCTTACCGTATTTGATGTTAATCCATTTTGACATATTTTTCTTAATATCAGCATTAGAAAAATACTTATTAACAATCTCAAGATTATTCATCTCTGATGCAGCTATTCCATTTGGATTAACAACAAAAGGTGTTAAAACCGCCGTATGTCTTGGTCGTCCCTCATAAAAAAAATCAGTCGGTTTGGTCGGTCCAATAACAAAAAAATCATCATTAAAACTGATAAATTGCTCTGACAAACCTTCAATTCTGTTAAAATTAAGTTCTATTGCATTACTGTTAAACACAGGAAGATACTTTTCAGGTATATAATCCTTGTGGTTGACAATATTCAGTTTTGGATTGGATGTATTAAGCCATTCCGGCAAATGTCCCCAGGTTACAAAATGTACTTTCCTAACCCATGGCATAAACCTTTCTATCCCTCTGAAAATATACTGCAGATTATTCCAATCCCTGAATCTCGATTCATCTGACGAGGCTTTATAAGAATTGTTTTTTTTAGGCATATATTCTCTTTTGCATTCCAACCATTCAGGGTCATTACCGTCTACCCACGTAATAGTCACATCAATGTCTGCTATAGAATTATTATTTTTCATAAATATAATCCTCACTTAATTTTTACAAAATAACCATACCAAATGTTATGTAACCATGTGCCATCCACTCACGTGACATCCCATCAAAATAACCTGTAAGAGTAATCCCATTGCCACAGACCATCTGTAACAAACCGGTTTTCTTTCACACAGTTCTCCAAGCAGAACAAAAAACGGAATTGCAGCACTCATATATCTGCCGCCGCTTGCAAGAAAATCTGTCGAATAACTGATTATAAGGTACACCAAAAGATATGCAATCATGGAGTTCTTGTGTCTTTTTAGTCCGACAAACATAAGTATTATTGTAATGAAATATATAAGTATCTGCGGTATCCATACAGACAGTCTGATTTCGAACTCATATTCCAGCAAACTGCTCCACATACATTTCATCGCATGATACATATCTGTGAAGGAATGTGCCCACACATTACTTTGCAATTTCATAAAGTACGTAAAATCTTTAGTGTAAGCATAATTTACAATAAGATAAATAACTGTCCCCATAAACGGAAGCAAAAGAGCCGGAAACACCTTAAAAGCCTCACCGAACTTTTTCCAGTCTTTATTCTTAATGTGTTCAACTATCTGCTTGTCCTCAAACCACTCAATACCCATAAATACAATAATTATTACACCCTGAAGTCTCGCAGTTCCGCACAAAACTCCCATGAGGCCTGCCAGCCACCATCTTCTTTTAATGGTAAAATACATACAAAGTGCCGTTACCATTAAAAAAGTACTCTCCGGCAACATCCCGCCAAAATAAAATGCAAAAGGACTTACAGAAATGAGAATAACTGTTTTTTCAGCTATTGACTTACCATATCTGTTTGCAATGGCCAAATACAATGCCATAATTCCAACGGTAAAACATATGGTTGATACAACAAGAGCCGAAATATAAACATTCTGAATTATATAGTTAATTCCTGCCACAAGTGTAGGATATAACGGAAGAAACACCAGTGTCTGCAGAACACCGTTTCCCATATTGACAACTCCGTCAGTAGTTATCTCGTCATATCCTCCGCTGGCAATTCCGATATAATTGGTAGCATCCCACTTAGTCCACCATTCAAGATAGCTTCCTCCACTCATATATGTTAACTTTAAAAGTAGAAAAGCAATGTAGTATATCAGCAATCGAAACAATAGTGCCTGAATTCCCACACTTAAAACATCTGTTTTTTTCGGTGAATACAGCGAATAATCCTCCCTGCTACCCATTATCAACGGTATTTTATTACACCCAAATATCCTGCAAAGAAGTATTAATACTAATACTACAGGCAGTATTAATGCCAGTATCCCCAATACATTTCCAACAAACTCTTCCATATCCATTCTCCATCCTTACCATTAATCAATACCGGATTTAACAACAAACTCATTCACCTTAACACTCGTTTAAGCTCTTAAAGTTGCTCCGATATCAGAAAGAGAACTAATTATCTTCTCCATTATTTCATTAACGTCTTTATCTTCAAGTGTTCTGTCCAAAGCACGGAAACGAATTGAATATGCCAGAGACTTCATATTGGCACCAATACGGTCACCTTCGTATATATCAAACAATTCGCACTGTTCCATGAGTTTTCCGCCTTTTTTACGAATAATCTCTTCTATACTTCCGGCCTGAACACTCTTATCCATTACAAGACTAATATCTCTTGTTACTGCCGGATACTTCGGAAGTCCCTTGAATTTGGTGTTGAAGTTTGCATACTCAACTACAAATCTCATATCAATAACAGCAACATAGGCTTTTTCTTTTATTGAGTAACTGTCAAGAACCTCAGGATGAACTTCGCCAAGATAGCCGATTACATTATTATTGTATACTATGTTAGCCTGACGCCCCGGATGAAGGTAGTTTTTACCTGCCTGTGCGTCATATGAAATCCCATTCTTAAGTCCGCACTTAGTAATAACTGCTTCTACAATACCCTTCATATCATAAAAATCACATCCGCCGTACATACCAAATGTCATCTGCATATATTCATTAGGGAGCTCTGTAACAGGAAGACTCTTTGGAATATATATATTGGCCATCTCATAGAGTCTGACATTTTTATTACGTCTGTTGTAATTGGTTGATAATGAAGTAAGCATTCCGTTAAGGGTAAGCGTTCTCATGATACTGTAATCTTCACCAAGAGGATTAGAAATTACAACTGCTTCGCGCGCCGCATCATCTGCATCAAGTCTTAACTTATCAAATACCTTAGGACTTTCAAATGAATATGTGCTTGCTTCACAGAAACCAAGATGTTCTGCCACATTGCGGGCAATCGATTCAATTCTAAGTTTATATGAAAGACCGCCTGCAGTAGCTTCTCCCTTAGGAAGTGTTGAAGGTATCTTGTCATATCCGTAAAAACGAGCCACTTCTTCTGCAAGATCCGCAAGTCTTAATACATCCTGTCTCCATGTAGGAACTGTAACGAGTTTCTTATCTTTATCAACTGAAAGATCTACCATTTCAAAATAAGATACCATCTCATCTTCTCCAATATCAGTTCCAAGAAGACGATTGATTCTTTCAACATCATACTCTATTGTAACAGGCTCTTTTTTTGTGTTATAAACATCAACACAACCACCAACCACTTCACCTGCACCAAGTTCTTCAATAAGCTGGCATGCTCTGTTAATTGCTTCCATGGCATTCTCAGGGTCAAGACCTTTTTCAAACTTAGTCTGAGCATCAGTTCTCATACCCAGTCTCTTACCTGAAAGACGAATATTAGTTCCGTCAAAACATGCAGCTTCAAAAAGCATTGTTTTAACCTCATCAGTAATCTTAGAATTTTCACCACCCATTATTCCTGCGATACCAACCGGTTTTTTACCGTCGCATATCATAAGAATATCTGAGTCAAGTTCTCTTTCCTGACCATCAAGAGTCTGGAACTTCTCTCCATCATTTGCACGTCTTACAATAATCTTTTTGTCTTCAAGAGTGTCATAATCAAATGCATGCATCGGCTGACCATACTCTTCCATTACGTAATTGGTAATATCAACTATGTTATTGATAGGTCTGATACCACATGCCGCAAGACGTCTCTGCATCCATTCAGGTGACGGTGCTATCTTAATATTTTTTACAATTCTTGCAACATATCTCGGACACAAATCAGGGTCCTTCACCTCTACGGTAATATAATCCGACGCATTTTCATTATTACCGGTCTTGGTAACAACAGGCGGAATAAACGGCTTTCTGAATGTAGCTGCCGCTTCTCTTGCAATACCTATTACAGAAAAACAATCAACTCGGTTAGAAGTTATTTCGTACTCAAAACTAACATCTCTAAGACCAAGAAGGGATACCACGTCATCTCCCGGTGTTGCTTTTGAATATTCAGGATTATCATTAAAAATGTAAATTCCATCCTCAGCTGCATCAGGATACATATCAGTTGTTGAGCCAAGTTCTTCAATAGAACACATCATTCCATTTGACTCGATTCCTCTTAACTTACCCTTCTTTATCTTAACACCACCCGGCACTCTCTTGCCTGAATGGTCACCTGCAACACGTCCTCCGTCAAGAACAACAGGAATCAAAGCCCCTTCAAATACATTAGGTGCTCCGGTTACAATCTGTGTACTTGTTCCGTCCGCATCAATAACAACCTGACAAATAACAAGCTTATCCGCATCAGGGTGTCTTTCAATCTTAGTAATTTTACCAACAACTATTTTTTCAAGGCCGTCATCAAACTTAGTATATCCTTCAACTTTAGTTCCCGACAAAGTCATAGCATCTGCAAATTCCTTAGCATCACAGTCAAGCTCAGGAACATATGCTTTTATCCACGATAATGGCGTATTCATATATTATTCCTCCATTTTATTATTTATTAGAACTGACTTAAAAATCTAACATCATTTTCATATAACAGTCTCATATCATCTATCTCATACTTGAGAAGGGCAATTCTTTCCAAACCGATACCAAATGCAAATCCCTGATACTTAACAGCATCAATATCACGCATCTCCAATACTCTTGGGTGAACCATTCCGCATCCAAGAATCTCTATCCAGCCCTCGCCCTTACAAAAACGACATCCGCTGCCACCACATTTGAAACATGACACATCCATCTCGGCACTAGGCTCTGTGAATGGGAAATGATGCGGTCTGAAACGAACTTTAGTTTTCTCACCGAACATCTCCTTTGCAAACTCAGCCAAAGTTCCTTTAAGGTCAGCAAAAGTTACATTTTCATCAATAACAAGACCTTCAATCTGGTTAAATGAAGGAGAATGAGTTGCATCCACCTCATCAGAACGAAATACTCTTCCCGGTGCTATCATTCTTATCGGGAGCTTACCTTTTTCCATTTCATGAACCTGAACTGATGATGTCTGAGTTCTAAGAACTATGTCACTATTAATATAAAATGTGTCCTGTTCATCCTTGGCAGGGTGATTAGCCGGAATATTAAGTGCTTCAAAATTGTAATAATCGTACTCAATCTCCGGTCCTTCAACAACTTCATATCCCATTCCGATAAATATTCTTTCAACATCATCAAGAGCTATTGTGTTAGGATGTTTATGACCGGCAACAGGTGTATGTCCCGGCAATGTTACATCGATAGTTTCACTTGCTATTTTTTCTTCAAGAATCCTTTTCTCAAATGCTGCTTTCTTTGCCTCAAGTTTTTCTTCAATTACTGCTCTTGCATCATTTACCATCTGTCCAACCTTTGGTCTGTCCTCCGGAAGTACATCCTTCATACCTTTAAGAACAGATGTGAGTTCTCCTTTTTTGCCAAGGTAAGCTACTCTTATCTCATTAAGTTTTTCAAGATGTTCTGAATTCTCAATGCCTGCAAGTGCTTCCTCAACAATCTTACTAAGCTTCTCCTTCATTACTAATCCTCCTATAATAATAAAATAAAGACATGGATCCGTCGCAGTGCGATCCCCGCGGATTTTTTTTGCTTACCGGGATAATTTCTTTGAAATTATTCCGGTAAGCAAAAAAAATCCCCTACACACCAAAACGGCATGTAAGGGACGAATAATCGCGGTACCACCCTTATTTCTGTAACGATATCGGTCACTACTAAGAAGTACATAACAGTTACAGACACTTAATTACTGCGTAACGAACAGAACGTCAGACACCTACAATATGTAATCACAAATGATCATCATAGTTCAGAGCTGAAGCTACGGTGTGAAATTAAGATTATGCATGAACCTGACAGGGCTTTCAGCCAATGACCCCGCCTCTCTGATGGAATACATAAACCTTTTGCACCATCAACGCCTTTATGTGGTATACTATCCTATAATGGTTAGAAAGTCAAGACTTTGTGTATTATTATATTGTGTCAAAAAGGGAATCATAGAACTATCGGAGGTCGATATCATATGAAATATTTTACCGGAATATTCCATTTTTCAAAACAGTTAATAAATAAAAATAAAGAGGACAAAATCGGCACTTATGCCGCCCACACTTCTTTTTTTACATTTATCTCTCTATTTCCCTTTATGATTATTCTTATGACCTGCATCAAATATACTCCCCTAACTGAAGAAATGCTCTATGAATTAATCAACACCGTGACACCAAACCTGATAAATGACACACTAAAATCCTGGATTGAAGAAATATACAGTGACAAAACAGGGGTACTGTCTGTTTCTATTTTAGTAGCGCTATGGGCAGTGTCAAAGAGCTTCATGGGTATTATCAAAAGTCTAAACGAAATATATGATACGAAATATTCAGACAACTATTTTTTAGTAAGAATAATCGGAATGGGATATGCCCTTATATTTCTTTTTACAATTCTGGTAACAATGGTTATTTATGTGTTCGGAAAAAGCTTCAGCAACTGGCTTAATGAAACATTTCATGTCACTCCGGATGTATTGAATATCATTGTTAATTTCAGACTTATTATTGCTTTAGGCATATTCTTTGTTCTTGTACTTGTAACATATATGTTTATACCAAACAGAAAATCACGTATAAGATATGAGCTGCCGGGCACAATCTTTACAACGATTTTGTGGATAGCCTTCTCTGCATTTTACTCTATGTATCTTAATAACAGCAAATCAGGCAGCTCAATATACGGAAGTGTATCAACTATTGTTTTCTTTATGATATGGCTATACTTTAGTATATACATTTTATACATGGGTGCGGCTATCAATACGCTGCTATCTCACAACCGGCAAAATAAAATTTGAGAATATCCGCATAACCAAAACCTGAATCTGCCATAGCTTTTGCTCCGTTTTGACTCATTCCGGTACCGTGTCCGTATCCGCCACCTTTGATAGTATAGGTGGTATTTTTACCTTTTCCATCCGAAGATATGTAAAAAAAAGCACTGGGAAGCATCGTCATCCCGCTGGCAATATTGTTATCATGTCTTATAAGTTTATTATCCGGCGGCGCAAGGGCAAGTCTAATATTATATTCAGATATAATTTTTATCGTCTGTTTGGTGCCGGTAATAATCAATTCAGTAACGACTCCCCCAGGTCTTCTCTTTGCAACTTTTATCTTTCTTACATTACCAATGTCTATATTAGGTTGTGAATAAAATGAACCATCTTCACCCTTGGTTAAAACAAAGACCGGCTTAATTTCATATCTTTGCTTTGCTATTTTATTAAATGATGATTTAATTTCTTCTTTTGTTAGTTCAACACTCCATCTGTACCAAGGAAAAGATGAATCAAATGTTTCACAAGGTGGATTATTAATAAACTCACGGAAATTCTTTTCTTTCTCAAGATTCAAGTTGGCATCCTGATTGGAATCAGCAGGCAAAACATTTTGTAATTTTCCTTGAAGATAAGGTAGTTTTTTCATTCCGGGCCATACGTCATGCACATTAGCAGTATGACCACAGGAAGTTGAAAAATAATATGCTGATATAATACTTTCACCATATTTAAGAACCTGACCACAGGTTTCATTAACCGCATTTATTGACTCCGCCGTTTCCTGAGTGTTGTTGTACACTTGAAAAGCCGTACTGTCATCTACGTGGGCACCTATACCTGAAAGCTTACTTGCCTTAATCTGATTGTAGGCATATCCTCTTGCACATACTGCCTGGGCTTTTAAAGGTTCCGGTCCGTAACTAACCGGCATCTCACTTGGCACAACAGAATAAAGATATTCCTCAATCGACAATTCATTAATTACGACTATGCCTTCCGGATGCTGTCTAAGCTCAATATTACCTCTATAATGCGGATTCCCATAGGCTTTACTCAGACTTGTTACAATCAGTTTCCCTCCTCCTTCAGGAGAAATACAAACTCTTCCTTTTGCTAACAACTCATTGCCGGGAACTATATCAATCACCTCTCCCGGTCCGTAGTTATAAACCTCTCCACCTACAGTTAATACACATCCGGTTTCCGAACTAATTCCTACGTGCTCGTGATATACTCCCGAAAATCCGTTAGCAGTCACAGCAACTCTTATATTAACAGGTTGCTCATTCTTATCAATCAGTACAGCATATACAGTTTTTTGTGAATCAATAACAAAAGATACGGTCGTATATCCAATAGGAATAGCAGTGTAATCTACAGTTTGCAATGCTCCTTCTGTATTATACACCCTGTAATTATCATCCAAGTTTAACACGCCATTGCCTGCAGTTTCTATAGTTTGTTCATCTATCGATAACACTCTGTCTTCAAAATAATCAGTTTTTATACTAATATCTTTAACCTTACCCATATTGACAACCAAATCTGCCAAAGTCAGAATATTATCTTCCGGGAGAACAATGTCCCCAGCCACCCCTTCACCAATAGTTAAATCTAGTTTTAACTCTATATCCACATTATTGCAATGTACATTTAAAGTATCTTCATTACACTTTTTTATCAAAACATTTTTCAAAACCGTATCACTGCTACTCTGTCCGTACACATATATTATTTCAGTACCATCACAAAGTACATCAATAGCTGTGTTGGTATATGCATCAATTGCGTATCCGTCAAAATACAGTGCCCCAATATCAGTAGCAACCTGCCATGTACTCTCATTATCCTGTAGCATGGAAAGAAGAAATACCGTTTCTTTTTTCAATTCACGACACAGCCCCTGAGAAGCCATTACAGAATTACTTCTTAGCATGTCATATATATTAATCCAATCAATAAAGGATATTTCTTCTGTGGATGCTGATAACGAATCGTCCGGAGCACCACAAAGGAATTCATATATCTCCTTTGCTTCTTTATATGTAAGGCAATCCATGGGTCTGCACTCATTTTCACCCCAGACAATTCCCATAGTATCCGTAGCATAATAATACTTATCATACCATTTGCCTTCACCCAAATCAGTATATCCGGTAATAGGTGCCATATTAATAATCTCTTCTCTTGAATAACGAAGTAACGCAAGCATCTTAGCTACATTACCTCTTGTAACAACCGACTCTTGCGTAAAATGAATACTGTCTACATATTCTGATGCAGACTTATTATTTTTAAGAAAATCAGATAGCATGACACTGCATAAGGCAAACATCATCATGCAAATAAAAACAAAATATATTTTAATACGACTCATACACACACCTCAAAAGTTATATTTAGGTATACTAAACATTACCCTCTTAATAGTATATGAGTCACATATTAATATTAGGACAGCTTTATTATTCTTTCTTCTTATCGACGATATTATTAAGCCAAATCCCCTTTTTCAAAAGAATAAATGCAACAATACATTTGATAGAATCAGCAAACTGAACACACATATATATTGCAAGCACATCCAATCCGGTAAACCGGCTTAAAATATACGCAACCGGAATAGTTATCAGCCATACAAACACACTGTCAAATAAAAACGTTACAACCGTATTTCCGCCTGACCGGATTGCAAAATACGCACAATGAAGAAACGCAACCTGCGGCATAAAAATTGCCGATATCATAATAAACTTTGCCGCAACAGACCGCGTATAATCATCAGAATTGTATAACAACGGGAATAAATTTGCCAAAGCAAGCACAATAAACATAACCGCAGAAGCCATACAAACACCAAATACAATCAGCTTACGAGCCATATCTTTTGCTTCTTTTAATTTTCCTGCACCAAGAAGCTGCCCAACAAAAATCGCTACTGCATCTCCCATTGCAAAAAATACAACATTAAATACATTCACAACCGTATTACACATATTCAATGCCGCAACTACTTTCATTCCTCTGATTGAATAGCACTGGACAAGCATAGCCATCCCTGCTGCCCATAGGGTTTCATTGATAAAAAGCGGAGTACCCTTCTTGATTATATTAACAGTGAGGTCAATCGGAATCCGCAGCGAACTGTAAACTCCGATAATATATTCATTTTCTTTTTTCTTATAATGCGTCCACCAAATTACAATAATAGCCTCAAGATATCGGGCTACCACCGTACCAATAGCTGCACCTGCAACACCAAGAACAGGAAAGCCAAACTTACCATATATGAGAACATAATTAATTCCAAGATTAACAAATACAGCAACAACTCCCGCCACCATAGGCACAAACGTTTTACCACAGTCTCTCAAGGTTCCTGCATACACCTGCGAAAGCATCCACGGTATCAACCCCAAAAGCATAATACTCATATACTTTTTGCCATACCGGAGCGCCGCCTCAACGTCACTTCCATCCTGCTTTCCCTGCAAATAAAGCTGAATCAGTTCTTCTCCAAACAACACCATAAGCGCTATTGTAATCAATACAATAACAGAACAAATAATAAGCTTGAATCTAAAAGTATATCTAACGCCCTCATTATCGGATTTTCCAAAAAACTGCGCAGTAAAAATTCCAGCACCGGATATGGCACCGAACATGCACAAATAACACACAAACATAAGCTGGTTAACAATGGCAACACCGGACATCTGCTCGTTACCAATCCTACCAACCATAATATTATCAAGCATACTAACAAAGTTAGTAATTGCATTCTGCACAATAATAGGCACAACAAGTAAAAGCACTTTCTTATAAAATGCCTTATCACCAAAAAACTTACTCATAACACTATTCATAATTAATATCCTAACTCCTCTAAAAATCCTTCAAGACCTTCACACACGTCCCTATATGTAGTCTCAAAATCTCCCGTATACCAAGGGTCCGCCACATCCCTGCCACTACCGGCAAAGGTTAACAGCTTGTATATCTTCCCTTCCGGATCTCCTCCAAAGGTACGGTTCATATTGCGTATATTCGCAGTATCCATACCAATCAGGTAATCATATTCATTATAATCAAGTCTCGTGATTTGTCTAGCCCTTCTTCTCGAAAAAGGAATCTTATACTTCATCAAAACCCCTCTGGTTCCGTAATGAATGTCATTTCCTAATTCTTCCATACTTGTTGCAGCAGATGCTATTTCAAACAAATCTGCAATCCCTCTTTTTGCCACCATGTCTTTAAAAACAAATTCCGCCAGAGGACTGCGGCAGATGTTGCCGTGGCAGATGAATAATACTTTTATCATAGTAACTGTTTGCTCCTTTTTGCCCGGAAAAGCCCAGTTTTGCAGGATATTCCGGGATTATGGTTAAATTGTTGTTTGGTTGTTAAGTAAGCAAATTATAGCATAATTTAGCAAGTTATGACTACCTGTTAGTAGTAGAAATAGTAGTAAAAGGGGAAGGCTTACTACTAAGGATTCCAAAACAAAAGAGACAATCTTTTCAGACAGCCTCTTTTATATAATCTTTAAATATTTATGCTTCTTCCACCATCAATAATATAATTGCTCCCTGTTATCCACTTTGCATCTTCTGATATCAAAAAGCAAATCAAGTTAGAAACGTCCTTAGCTTCTCCAATTCCAAGCGGATATGTTTTGCTAATCTCATTTAAAAACTCTGGATATTCTTTTTCAGTCATCAATTCATTATGAATCTGAAACCCGGTACTGATAATGCCTGGATTCACACTATTAACTCTGATTCTATATGATGCAAGTTCTTTCGCCATCGACTTTGTCATCATATCTACAGCCGCCTTACAAGCCGAATATGCAATCGAACTACCTGTCATTTGTGATGAAATAGACGATACATTAATAACATTGGCATTTTCTGATTTTTTCAACAAAGGCAAAAAAGTTTTAACCGAGTAAAAAATACCATTAACATTTACAGCAAACATTTTGTTCCACTCATCCGCTTCTAACTTTTCAACTCCACCCGGATAAATAATTCCCGCATTATTTATTAACACATCTAATTTCCCATCGTTTTGTTCAATAGTTTCAAATGTATTCATCAACACGCTCATATCAGAAACATCACCACATAAACAAACAACTTCCGGTAATTCTTTCTTCAACTGGTTTATAGCATCTTCTTTACGAGATAATGAATACACCTTATAATTTGCAGACACTAAATCTCTTACTAACTGTAAGCCCAAACCACTTGTTCCACCTGTCACTAATGCTATTCTTTTCATAACAATCTCTACTTTCTATAATATATTACATAGGTTTCTTTTTTAGGTTTTTCAACATCCAACTGTATTTTACTCTTTATAGAAATATTATCCATAAATATCTTAAATCGTTCATCGATAGCTACTTCTCCTGTTTCATCAAGTTCAGGAATAGAATCTATTATTTCCGCTTCACTATTCTGATTTCTCAAAAAAGTCTCAATCTGCACAGGAATAAAATCTAAATATACACCAAAGCGCAGTTTTTCTATCTTCTTTTCGAATCTATTAAGTGAAACGCTCATCATCTCTTCATTATCACTCAACTGACTTAATTCGTTTGGTATTTTAATAAAATAAATAATCGAAAACTCCTGCTGTGGTTTTAAAGGCGTAGTGAACATTATTTTGAATTTATGAACATACACTTTTTGCTCTTTTTCCTCAAACTCAACCTTTAATTCCTTTCCCGTTTTCAAATCATATGCTTTTATTATTAGTTCTTTTGCAGATGTTTTTGAATCAGTAGATTCTTTATATTTCAAAAATGGGCTATTGCTCTTCGAATCATTTTTCCCGTTTATAATCCTATAGCTCATATAGTCATTTGTTGAGTAATCTAATATATCCATTCTTTCAAACAATGCTATTGAATGCTGTGAATCCATTAAATCCTTGTCTGGCTTTTCACTACTTTTCAAAACACCTATACGATCTGTAATTTTTTCATTAATTTCATTTATCCTATTTTGTGCATCATTAGGGGTTTGACTTTTTTCATAAATAATTTTGCAAATTATACCAATAATAGATATTACAAATAATGATATTATTCCCTTTATACCAAACCCGCTAAAACTAAAAACTCCAAAATACTCCAAAAATTCCATTACAGCAAAAATAGCTGCAACTATGGAAACAATCCACTTCCCGTATTTAAATGCCTTCTTCAGTAATTCCATACAACCACCTATATAATTGCAGTGGCTTCTATCTCCACTTTACAACCCTCTACTGCTAATTTATTTACCTCAACAAGTGTACTTACAGGTTTTGTATCTTTTAAATACATATTTCTAACTGGTGAAACACTGGAAAAATAAGACATATCTGTGACATAAATCACAACACGTATAATATTTTTAATATCTCCTCCTGCCTCAAGCAATAAAGACCTAATGTTCTCAAAAATATATTCTGTTTGCTTTCCTGGGTCATTTTTAAATTGAACCTCGCCTTTTGAATTAGTTGCAATTTGACCTGTCAACACCACCAGTTGTCTGTCTGCAATTGGAATCGATAAACCATTAGAATATGCTCCTATAGGTTCTGGAAATCTTTCATTTGTTAATCTTGTAATATTTTCTATCATAATTCACCTTGCCTTTTTTCACAATATGTGTTATTATATCAAACTTTTCACCTAAAATAAATAGTAAAATATGCTCTATCTAATTTAATATATATTTCCATAGAAAAAACGCCCCAGTATAACCGGAGAGTCTCTGCTACTTGGAATGCTACACTACTTTGAACATTTTCTGCGATATCGCTTTTGCATCGTTTTTCTTTTCAATCTCTGCCTGCGCTTTTCTAAACTCTTCCATCCGTTTCAGTTCTTCCTCGGCATTATCGAAACTGATATGTGTGTACACGTTCATCGTAACACTGATATCCGAATGCCCCATGAGATATTGTAGCGTTTTCGGATTCATTCCTGCCGATGCGTTATGAGAACAATAAGTATGTCTGCATACATGAGGTGTAACTTTAGGCATCTGCACCTTGTAAATCTTATTGTATTTCTCACAAATATGCTGAAAATACTTCTCCCAATGCAAAGCAACCATTGGCATATCATTCTTATCTAAATGCAAAAATCCAGCATATAATTTACCGTTAAGTTATGCCACTCTTTTACATACAAAAAGGACTGCGTTTCCGCAATCCCTTTGTGCTTATTACTTCATTAACTTTTCAACTTCATCTGTTGTATATATTACATAATCTTCATCCCATCCATTTAGACTTGCAAAAAATACATAGTTATCATAATCCATAATCAATGCAGACATCTTTCCTTCTGCTATTGTACTCTCCATATCAGCTAAATCCATATATTCTATTACATTCCCCTCTTTATCACAAGCAAAAATATATTCGCTTTCTGTTATTCCACCGCCACTATTTGACACACTAAAATGTATATAAACCATAACTTCTTTATATGGCTCATTACTTTCATCTACTTCATCCCTATTGTTTTCTTCTTTTGTAAAATCACGACTTACACACTCATGAACATTAATTGTATCTGGTGCCAATAAAATCTTATCCAATTCTTTAAAAGAATTTTCTACAGCCATTTCCCCCAATGTTTTACTATTCATAAGCATCATAATAAAACCTATTACAATACCCATAACAAGTAAAACAGATAATAAAATAACCATAATCTTTTTAGATAAATTCTTTTTCTCCTTCTGATTAATTGGGCAACCACAATACGGACACCCCTTCGCTTTATCAGAAATTTCCTTATTACACTCAGGATAGTTAATAAGTGCCATTTTTAGAATCCTCTCTTTCGTATAATATATCATTCATCGTATTCTAATTCTTTAACCGTAAATGTTCCATCGTCTGATAACCAAATATACATTGTTGCAAGGTTTGTATCGTTGTCTTCACGGACGACATTACATCTGTATTGTATCATTCCACCACAGCTATCTTCTTTGCAAGTATGTTCTTCACAATATTTACCGTATGAATATATTCCATAACCATAATCGTTTTTTACAACAAGGTTGTTGCAATTTTCAACGCCACATGCTGTTTGTTCTACATTTGAACTATTAGAGTTATTAGAACATCCAGTGAGTAAAGTAAGCAACACAATTGACATTGTAATTTGAATTAATTTAATTTTCATATGTAAACATCCTCTTAATTAGCTCCTGCTTTGATACATCTTTCAAATACCATTACATCTTCACACATGGTTGTATTTGTTCCACCGCCAACACCAGCTACAGCAACACCCATTGAATTTTTACCAAGCTCATTAGAATACATTGTAACCAATCTCCAACCTTGCATTGCATGACTGGTAATCACTTCATCTATACGCTCTTTATTCGTTGAACCATCGGACAGATTAGGAACTACAACATAATCATATTCATAATATGGATTCTTCTTTATCTGCTCCAAACGTGAATTATATATATTAGCAATTTCTTGATATTCAATCACATCTACCACATTAAAAGCAAAGCCACAATCTGAACATATCTCTGTATCATAGTTTACATTCTTCTTGCAGACAGGACACTTCTTTAGTAATTTGCCATCCTCACTATTCTCTGGGTCTTTTGCTCTTGCAATCTTATCATCCAAGAATTTTGTAACAACATTGATTGTATCTTGATTATGATTTGATGCTTTCAGTTGCCCAATTACATCATCCTTAATCGTCAATAATTCACTCTTGGTCGGATATATCCTTTTCTGATACAATTCATTTATGACTGGTGGTATTTTGTCAAAACAATCTGAACAAATCACCAAATCTTCTGTTCCTAATAACGGAACTCTTACACCAAGTAATCCTATATTTTTGCCACAAGCAATACAACTCTTTGCCATTGAAAACACCTCCTAAACCATACAATCATTTATTCTTCTTCGAACCAATATACAATATTGCTGATACTATTGCAGACACTCCCAATACAAATAAAGCAATTCCAAAACCTACCATATATGTAATCGGTTCATATCCCCCATTAGGAGAAGGTATTTTGTAAATATAGTTTATAGACAGTAAGTAAGACAATATTGTTATCAAGATTGGAAATCCTATATGTAAAATAATCTTTTTCATTTGTTTACTCCTTTACAACATACCAAGTACACCGATAATTCCAAGCAAAACACCACATACTAAACCAAAGATAATTAGATTCTTAATAAATCTCAAATCTCCTGCAATCTGGTGAATATCATCGTATAATGGGTCATTCTCTTGTGCTGTTAATTTTCGCTGTATTCTCTGCTCTTCTTGACGTTCCTGTTGTTTTATCTCTTCAACAACTTTTGCATCTGGAGCATGATTTACAAAATGTTGTCTTAACTTTGGCTTTGTGAAATCACATACCAATTCTTCTAAGGACAGATTACCTCTTTTGTAGTCTGCAAAGTTATTATTACAAGCACTACATACATAATAATCTTCTCCATCAATTTCTATCAAATCAAAACCAACATCTAAAAATGGTAACTTTTTTCCGCAACAACCACATATATTTGCCATCTCATTTTCCACCTTTCGTATTTTCAAGATTCCTATAGCAAATTTAATATTGTTATAATTGTGCAAATCATACGTTCTACGCACAAACACAATCACTATCTTCTTTGATCTCTCATGGTTCAAATAGCCAACCTACCTAATCATTTCCATACAAACCGCCAATGCTTCACTCGAATTAGCTTGTGTCCATTTCAATGCATCTAATTGATCCAAAACTAATACTGCAGTTTTATCTTTAGAGATAGCATTAAGTGCATTTTATCTGCTCTTCCGCTTTTTCTAAGGACATATTGTCTCCTCACCAAAAGGACCAGTGACAATTTCACTAGTTCTCATCTTTTGCCTCACCATAATATATTGAACTTTCTGTCATCCCAGCGTCAAGCACCCCCATAACCTCAATACTAATTACACAGCTGCTCGTATCTTATCAATCAACGTAATATCTGCCGGTAACCACTCCACAGAATCCAACTCATCCTTCGTCAACCATTTAGCTGCTTCATGTTCTGTAAGCACCAAATCACCCGATATTATCTCTGCCCAGAAACAATCCATAGACAAATGGAAGGTCGGATAATCATACTCAATTGTATCAATCAATTCTCCAACTGAAATTTCTGTTTTAAGTTCTTCCTTTATCTCTCGTACAAGAGCTTCCTGTGAGGTTTCTCCTTCTTCAATCTTTCCACCCGGGAATTCCCAGCCTCCTTTAAGGTCACCATAACCTCTTTGTGTTGAAAAAATAATTGGTTCTCCATTCTCATTTACAGCTTTGATAATTGCTGCTACTACTCGTATTGTTTTCATGTAAGTCTCCTATTCATTTACAATGTATTCGTATAAATCTTCACGTACCGGAACATCCAGCAGCCATTCAATTTCAACAGCAGTCTTGTCCGTATTTGGCATAACAAATTCTCTAACTTTACCACTTGCTTGCATATGTCCTAAATAATAAAATTCTTTAGAAATTTTATCATCCTTATTCTTACGTACAAACAAATGAACCTGTATTCCTCTTTCAGTAGCATGTAAAAAGTTCTGCACATCCTCAGATACAATGCTTCTTCCAGATTTTGATATTGCAATCAAGCTGCTACTACTAGTAAAGTGGTCTTCATATTTTGTCGTATCACTAATGTCCTCTGACTTATCATAGTTGATAAATACCGGGAAAGTCTTAGTCTTTTTATCATACTTGTATCCGCCAATATTTAATGGTACTTCATTTGTTTCCCAGTTAAGCAATCGGCATACATCCTCATATGTATATTTCTGATATAATACGAAATCTGTTCCCTTATATGTATCAGAGAAATCTCGTTCATAACGACTAATACCAAATTCAATAAGTTCTTTCAAAATCTCATAAAATTCCTTATTAGCAAGCATTTTCTCAAATGATTTTGAAACGTGATAGTCAGTTCTTTCATCTTTCTCAATAAAAATACACTCTGCATATGTATTCTTACTTGCACCAGCAGGGAACTCATTTGTCATGATGTTAATAATATTATCCTTCTGGTCTTCACTCATTTGAATGCCATAATCTGCTCTAAGTTCTTCCTGCAATCCAGCAAATAGCATTAATCTATGTGCATAGGCAAGCATTCTTCTCAGAAGTCGCAGTTCTTGAATTCGTTTACCACTAGCAAGCTTTTTAGATACAAATTCAATCACTTTTTCCTCTTCTGGCGCTAATCTAACTTCATATTCCTTTTCATATTTCACAAGGAATTTGTAATAACTTCCCAAACTATTGTTATCAAAAATTCTGAGAACATCCATCTCACCATAATCATCAAAATCTCTTAGTCTTGGAATTCTGCCAAGCTTATTTTTGAGATTTGTATAGTTCTCTTTGATGAGCTTAATGTCGCTGAAATTAGCATTATCAACCGCTGCAAAAATACGCTTTCTACTAATCTCATCAAAATGAATCGTGCTTGCACCCGGAATTACTCGACCACCTTCCATCAAGTATCTTCTAATATTATCCTTGTTATAACTACGGTCCCCAGATAGTGCAATCGGAATCATAAAGTTGTTCTTGTAATTACCAATAAAATCAAGAATTACTACATATTCCTTTTCTGACGCTTTTCTAAGTCCACGCCCTAACTGCTGAATAAATACAATCGGAGACTGTGTAGGACGAAGCATAATAACTTGATTCACTTCTACAATATCAGTACCTTCAGAAAAGATATCCACAGTAATAATGTAATCCAAATAGTCATCTTCTTCTGACTGTACATCCATTGTCAGGCGCTCAATCGCTTCTGCTCGTGTTTCGTCGGAATCGGCACCACTTAAAGCAATTGTCCTTAATCCCTGCTCATTAAACTTCTTAGACAATTCTCGTGCTTCATCTATTCTACTACAAAAAATTAATCCTTTTACTCTATCACCAGAATATCCAAAGTAAGCCGCCTGCTCCATAACATATTTCACGCGGTCATCACTTGTTAAATATCTAAAATTCTCGAGCTGTTCTTCTTTTGAATTTCTCTCATCTGAAATCATCGCCAAATCAGTAATTCCGAAATAGTGGAACGGGCACAACAAATCTTCATCCATTGCTTGCTGCAATCGAATCTCATAGGCGATATTATGGTCAAAGATTTCATAGATATTGCGCCCCTCTATATTGTCATCACGTTTGTCCGGTGTCGCAGTCATTCCCAGAGTAAACTCCGGTGTGAAGTAATCCATTACTCTTTTATAACTACCCGCACTGGTATGATGCGCCTCATCATAAATGCAGGCATCAAAATAATCCCTTGGAAATCTCTCCAAGTTCTCTTGTTTACTTAATGTCTGAACTGTTGCAAACACAAAATCCGCTTCATAATCATGCTTAATTCCGGACACTAAACCGGTCTTGATTCTGCAACCAAATACTCTCTCAAAAGAAGCCTTCGCCT
>SVEK01000009.1 GCA_015057405.1 Lachnospiraceae bacterium | reverse complement strand
TGTGTCGTAACTTAAACAAAAGGCACCCGCCTGTGTCGTAACTCTAACAAAAGGCACCCGCCCGCGTCGTAACTTAAACAAAAGCACTCGCCTGCGTCGTGACTTAAACAAAGTCACCCGCCCGCGTCGTAACTTAAACAAAGGCACCCGCCTGCGTCGTGACTTAAACAAAGTCACCCGCCCGCGTCGTAACTTAAACAAAGGCACCCGCCCGCGTCGTAACTTAAACAAAATCACCCGCCTGCTTCGTAACTCAAACAAAAGCACCCGCCTGCGTCGCAACTTAAACAAAGCACCCGCCCGTGTCGTAACTTAAACAAAATCAACCGCCCGCGTCGTAACTTAAACAAAGCAACTGCTTACATCATAGCTCTAACAAAAGGCAACCACCCGCGTCGTAACTTAAACAAAATCAACCTCCTGCTTCGTAACTTAAACAAAAGCACCCGCCCGCATCGCAATTTAAACAAAGGCACCTACCCGCATCGCAATTTAAACAAAAGCACCCGCCTGCTTCGTAACTTAAACAAAGGCACCCGCCCGCGTCGTAACTCTAACAAAAGGCACCCGCCCGTGTCGTAACTTAAACAAAATCAACCGCCTGTGTCGTGTGCTATGCTTTATAGGATTTTTGTCATCGTCAGTACTTAACATGCGTATTTTGCATGTTTATGTACTGCTACGCATGACAATTAAGCGAAAGCGTTCCTATAAAGTATAGTACACGACACAGGCGGATATTTAGTCACACGACGCAGGCGGGTGTTTGATCACACGACACAGGCGGATATTTAGTCACACGACGCGGGCGGGTGTTTAAGCACACGATGCGGGTGGGTGTTTGGTCACACGACGCAGGCGGGTGATTAAGCACACGATGCGGGCTTAATATTTATCAAGAAGCTCCTCAAACACCTTCAATGCAGTATCAACAGGCTCAGTAGTCGTCATATCAACGCCACACAACTTAAGCAAATCAATCGGATCCATACTGCCTCCGGATTTTAAGAAAAGCTTATATCCTTCAAGAACCTTCTCGTCACCATCAAGAATACTCTTCGAAATCGTAATAGCCGCCGCAAACCCTGTTGCATACTGATAAACATAAAACGGATTGTAAAAATGCGGTATTCGCGCCCACTCCATTGCAATCTGTTCATCCACATACGCATCCGGTCCAAAATAATCTTCATTAAGCTTTTTGTAAATATCACACATACCTTCAGCAGTAAGACTTTCTCCGTTCATGCACATCTCATGAGTTATCTTCTCAAACTCTGCAAACATCGCCTGTCTAAAAAATGTGGTACGGAACTGTTCCATAAAATAATTCACAAGATACTTTCTCTCATTTTCATCTTCACATTTATCAAGAAGGTGATGAACCAAAAGAGATTCATTACAAGTTGACGCAACCTCTGCAACAAAAATTTTGTATCCTGCATATACATACGGCTGATTTTCATCAGAATAATATGAGTGAAGCGCATGCCCCATCTCATGAGCAAGGGTAAACACATTATTTAAATCGTTCTGATAATTAAGCAACACATACGGATGAGTTCCGTACGCACCCCAGGAATATGCTCCGCTTCTTTTGCCCACATTTTCATACACATCTATCCAACCGTTATCATATCCTGTCTGAAGCATATCCTGATAGTCGCTCCCAAGCGGAGCAAGTCCCTCTTTTACTATCTTTTTAGCCTCTTCATATTCTATGGACATATCAACTTCTTTTACCATTGGCACATACAAATCATACATATGAATTTTGTCAAGATCAAGTTCCTTCTTTCTTAAAGAAACATATCTGTGAAGAAGCGGCAAATGATCCCTGACGGATTTTATCAAACTGTCATACACCGATACCGGGATGTTGGCATCAGCAAGACTATATTCCATTCCATTTTTATATTTCCTTGTTCTTGCAAAAAATGCATGCTGCTTCACATTAGCTCTATACGTTGCTGCAAGAGTATTGCGATGGGCAAGATACACGCTGTAAAGACCCTTAAAAGCATCTTCTCTTACCTGTCTGTTCTGATTACGAAGATAAAGAGAATACTTTCCATGGGTTATAGGCACTTCTTCTCCATTTTCATCCTTAATGTTTGGAAACCTGATATCTGCATTGTTAAACATTGCAAATATATCACCGGGGCCGTCTGAAACCTCTTTAACGCCCGCAAGCAGTTTTTCGGTATCTTCATCAAGAATGTGTTCTGCTTTTCTGAACAACACCTCAAACACTCTGTCAAACAATCTTAATTCAGTATTATTTTCACACAACTCATTTATACAGTCTTTTCCTATTGACAAAATCAGCGGATCTATAAAAGAAGCTGCCTCTTGGTACTTAACCAAAAGCATTTCAGCCTTGGATGACATATCCTGATATAATGTATTAGTCATATCCTGATGAAAACACTGGGTGGCATATACATACAGTCTTTCCACTCTAAGTGACAGCTCATCTTCTAACTTCAACAATTCCAATAATGTGTCACCTGATTTATCACCATCTGATAATATTACACCCTTGAACTTATCAAGAGCCGGGATATCATTAGTTACTATTTCATACTCTTTTTCCCAGACTTCGTCAGATACAAACAAGTCACTCATCTTCCAACAATAATCCGGATTAACCTCTTTACGGGTAATTAGATTGCTCATTTATTCAGTCTCCTTAACACATACCGGTTCTCACTGTTTTAAACATATTTATGCCTGATAAATAATCTTTTCAAGAATATCTTTGGCATCATTCTCAGATTTTAAACTTGCAATTATTGCAGCAGAGAAATCAATAGCAGTTCCAAGACCCCTGCTTGTAATTATATTGCCGTCAACCACAACAGGTTCTTTAACAACCTCAGCACCTATAAGTTTATCTTCAAATCCCGGATAACAGGTTGCTTTCTTTCCTTCAAGCATGTGATTAACGCCGAGAACTGAAGGTGCAGCACAGATAGCAGAAACTTTCTTACCCTGTTCAACAAAAATCTTAATCTGCTCCACCAACTTAGCACATGCCATAAGATTATTGGTTCCCGGCATTCCTCCCGGTAACACTATCATCTCAAGTTCGTCCCAATCCACGTCATCGATCAACTTATCTGTCTTGATCTCTATCCCATGTGAGCCCGTTACACTAACCCCATCACCAATCGAAACCATATCAACACTAATATCTTTTCTCCTTAACAAATCAACTACAGTAAGCGCTTCAATTTCTTCTGTTCCTTTTGCCATAAATACTGCTACTCTTGCCATAATAATTCCTACCTTTCGTTAATATCTCGTTGTAAAGTTTCCAGATAATGAACAAACACTCCATTGTGTGGGGATATCTGATACTCAGGCTCCAGTTGTTCATATGTAAAACTTTTCTTCCCACCATTTTCTGCATTTGTCCATAATTCAATAAGTTTTGCAAATGTAAGATAATAATATATATCCAGCTTTGAAAAATATATTATTAAAAATGCCACACCATCCTGAGCTTCAAAATCTTTCATAAACTCAATCTGATGTGGATGGATATTCTGAAGGGGAAATCTGTCCCCTGAACATTCCTTAGCATCAAAACATACAGGTATCCCTTGAATTACCCCAATATAATCGACTGTACTTTTTTGTTCAAAATACGCCGAAGTAATTCTTCGTGTTGCCTGGTCGATAGCTACAGGCTTTATCGGAGTAGGAACTTTTTGCACTAAAGCCAACTTCTTTTCCCTGTATTTCTCATTGGTCAGATTAATAAGTTCCTCCAAAGAAGACCCTCTTAATCCTCTTGAATTCCAGGATGGCATATCGTACTTCCCCCTTGTATTCTTAGGTTTCCCGATTTTCAACCGTTTAATCAGCAACGGTTATGGCTTTCATTGTTATGCCATGTTTCATTTTCCGGTTCCTGAATTAATAATTTTCTTAAAATAGTCCGGGTAGTCGGCAACAATGCTTTTCTCTGATACACCGCTTAATACGTCTGTTTCCGTCCCAAATTTCATTTCATATGCATGAAGCAGATGATGCTTTGTTTGTCTGACTTTAGGGGCACCGTATTTTACATCTCCTACTATAGGATGACCTGTTCCTGCAAGGTGAGCCCTTATCTGATGGGACTTGCCTGTTACAAGTATAACCTGAAGAATTGTTCCCAGTTCACACACTCCCAGTGGCTTATATATTGTTTCAATATATTGCTCTTTCCTGCCGTTATCCGGGGCTGAAAGATTAAATGTATCTGTTACATATACTTTATTAGACGCTTCATCTTTAACAAGATAGCCTTTTAGATGTGCGCCTTCCTTTACCCGGCCGCAAACAACGCATCTATAGATTTTTTCAACCTTTCTGTCCCTGATAGTATCTGACAGTGCCCTTAGACCACGCACACTTTTCCCAGCCGCAACAATTCCGCTGGTATTTCTGTCCAGTCTGTTACATATTCCCGGCTTATACCCCGATGCCTCACCATCAAGCTGCAGATAATCAGTTAATATGTCAACAAGGGATATATCATTTTTTTCTGCTTTTTGAGATAATAGACCTGCCGGTTTATTAAAAAATATAACATCATCATCTTCATAGATTATCTCAACCCTGTATGGTGACTTCACAATATATTTTTTATTATCTTTTTCTTCAATCACCATATCAGATTTTTTATTCGGTGTGTGTATATCCGTTTTTTTCTGACAATCAGCACTACCTGTAAACTTTGCAATTGTGTCATCCGCAAGGTAAAACTTAATAACATCTCCACTGTTAATCTGTTCGCTTCCGGTTGCTTTGCAATCATTTAATACAATATTTTTTTTACGAAGCATTTTGTATATGAATCCGGAGCCGGCTTCCTTAAAATATTTTTTAAGATATTTATCAAACCTTTGTCCTGCTTCCCGCGATGATACAACAACTTCTCTCATACTATCAGCGTCCTAATTAATTTATAACATTCTTCCATTGCAGAAGTACATTCAAATTCTCTGTTAGGAATACAGGAAATAAACTTTTCTTCTTCTCTGAATACTTTAACAGTAAAACCATCTAACTTATTAGCTTTTAATGTTTCTTCAATATATTTTTCAACAACGTCCTCTTTCTGTTTTTTCTTACCAATAAGACCAAGAACCTGATTATCGGTAATTACAACAAAATCCAGATTCATTACTTCCTCCGGCGAAGTAATAACCATATCCGTCATAAGAATTGTATTGTCATTTACCAGCGAAGCAATTTTATCATATCGTTCTTTAGTTACAGATTTGTATGGGAAAACTACAATGAGCAGCACAAGATTTTTTGTTGCCGGTAATACCATAAGTATGGACAGAACCGTACATATATTGGCCTTGTCAAACTTATTGATTATTAATCCCGTAATCATTATTATTGCTCCAATTAATAACAAAAGAAGAACCATGCCTGCATGTCTCTTCTTCTTTTTCTTAATATAACCTAAGGTTCCCTTTTCTAATTCAAATTTCATATGTACCTCCTAAATCAATTCATATATTTTGAAAGTTCTCTAAAACTCGTTATACTATAATCTGCAGCTTTACATTTCTTATCCCATGTCAGCTTAGAATATTCATCTGCCACGGCACAGGTCTTCATACCGGCGTTATTGCCTGCACAAATTCCCTGATACAAATCCTCGAACACAAGACATCTGTCAGGTAATATTCCCAATGTTTTTGCTGCCAAAAGGTATATATCCGGTGCCGGTTTCCCCGCAGTGACTTCATCCGAAGTATGTACAGTATCAAAATATTCCGACAAGCCTTTTGATTCCAATATCGTTTCACACAGTTTTCTTGAATTACTCGTCCCTATTCCGGTCTTTATACCTGAAGCCTTAAGCCATTGAAGAAACTCAACCACACCGTCTTTAGGCATAACTTTATACTTATATTTGTGATATGCCATTTCATTCCAATCATGTTTCATCTGTTCTATACTATCAGGAATTCCGAATCTTTCCTTAAAATATACCGCAGTTTCATGAAAACTCATGCCTTCAATATCTTCCTGATAGCTCTTTTCAAAAGGCACATTGAATCTCGCAAGGTATTCAATATCAATATCTTCCCACATCCACATGGAATCTATAACAGTTCCGTCAAGGTCAAATAAAACTGCATCAATACCTTCAAACATTACATTTCCTCCTGCATAGACTGCGCTCTGTAGCCTTCTGCAATCACATCAAGTTCATCACAAAATCTCTCAAGCTTATCAAGATCATTTTTTTCGTATATACTATAAAACTCATCCTGTATTTTTTCTATTTCTCTCTTATTGGCAACACCATAAAGATTCTGAATATTGTTCAAAATCTCCGAAATAATACTATCTGTCTGACGCATATAGTGCTGGGCATCAAGAATCTCGTCACGCACAGACGACATTTCTTTATCAAGCATCAAAATTGCATCCGCCGCTGCAAGAAGCCTTGTTGAAATATGCTCCGGCATCTTGCCGCGATATTTGTACTGCAAAGAATGTTCAATAATACCCCAGAAATTCATGGCAAGAGTTCTTATCTGAATCTCAACCTTAATCTTCTTAGGAACATCTATCATATACAGTTCATACTCTATTATTAGATGATAGCTTCGGTATCCGCTCTCTTTGCTATGAGTAACATAATCACGTTCCTCGAGAACTTTCATATCATCTCTGTTACGAATAATCTCCACAACCGAAACAATATCCTCAACAAACTGACATATTATTCGGATTCCTGCAATATCTTTAATATTCTCTTCAATCTCTTCAATTGAAATATTTTTTTTCTGGGCTTTTTCAAGAATACTTGATATTTTTTTTACCCTGCCTTCTACCAATTCAATCGGCGAATACTTACCGGAATCATAATATGTTTTTGTGATATGATTAAACTTTATCATCAGTTCATCTACTGCTGCATAGTATGGTGTAAGCAGTTCACGCCATAATTTTGTTTGCATATTACACCCCCTGACTATTCGACGCCAATACCTGTTAAATACCGGTACCCATTATATACCTGTACCGATACGCTCTCCCATTCTAACCGGTATCTCCTCGTCTCTAAGCGTAGCTTCAAATACATATTCCGGAATGCTAATCCGGTCATTTTTTGCTAATAATATTATCGTCGAACCACCATATAGGAACATCCCTTTTTCTTCCCCTTTTGAAAAATGATATTCCTGATGATGATTTTTAATTCGTCCGACCAACATTGCCCCAACTTCAATCTGAACTATTTTCCCAAAGTTCTGTGTTTCAAGAACTGTGTACTCTCTGCAATTTTCCGTAAAAACCAAAGTATTCTCAATCGCGATAGGTCTGACTGTATGCAGGATGCCGGGTATATATATATTGTTACCTTTAACACCATCATCAACATAACAATACCTGTGATAATGATTAACACACAACCTAAACACAAGACAAATTCCATTCTTATATTCTTCTGCAAGAGAAGAATTACGTAACATGCTTTCTACGGAATACCTGCTATTTTTCACAGGAATAACCATATCATCGCTTATCCTGTAGGCACTTAACAACCCGTCACTAGGAGCAATAAATGCTTTTTTCTTGTTGCATACGGGCCTTTTTTCAGACTTAATTCTTCTTGTAAAAAAATCATTAAAACAATTATACTGTTCAGCTTCATAATCAGACATGGATATATGATTCTTCCTGACAAACCCGTCAATAATCCACTTTGAAGCCGTAGAATCCATGTATTTGCCACATATAGATGAAACAAACCTCTTGGTAAGTATCTTAAGTATTATTCTTCCCGGAATAGTATGATACAAAAAATTTACAATAAAACCATCCGGTTCCCTAACTACTGATTTTCTTGCCATTTTCTATTACAATACCCCTTTTAAACTCAAAATTCTCACTACAAGAATGATAAATTCTACGATACCAATTGCAACCATTATTAGTATACCTTTAATCCCGGCTTTGCGTATTTTGAATTTTGCAAGAAACAGTATTGCTGTGATAAGCATCACAACAAAATATGCCGGAGTAATATCCGCAGGAATAAGATACTGTAATAAAAGCACACTTGGGAAAATAAGCGCTGCAGAAGTAACCGGAAGACCTGTATAAAACATTCTGCCACACGACTCATTTTTTTGTCTCTCTTCTTCAGTTACATTGAACCACGCCAGTCTGATAAGCGCAGCTAAAATATACAACATTACTACTATGAAAAACAATAAAGCAACAGGAAATGCAAACTGTTCACCATGCTTAAATCTCGGAACTTCATCAAGGGTCGGACTAACCCTAATCATAGCATTACCTATACATGCCGGAAGTACACCAAATGCCACCAAATCAGATAGTGAATCTATCTGTATGCCGTAACTTTTCTGCATTCCTGTGCGGTCCTTCTTGGTTCTGGCAACCTTGCCGTCAAAAGCATCACACAAGCCGCAAAACAACAGGAAAAAAACACCCATATAAGGATGTCCCGTTCCATTTAACGAAACAACAATTCCAATACTTGCAGATATCAACGACATATATGTCAATATTACCGTATAATCATAAAATCCTATCATAAGTTTCTCCTTTTAATCTTACGAAAAATCATTCCAAGAACAACTGTAATACCACTAATAATAATCAAAATATAGAACGACATACTTCTGCTCAAAAGTTCAAGATTGGTTGCCGCTGTTTCTGACATAATGCTGCCAAACCCGTCAATCATCAAATAATCAGCAACACCCATAGCCCCCGGTATCGGAACACAATTTGAACCTATAGCCACGAAAGACTGCATAACAAAAAGCTCATTAACATTGGCAATGATGCCTCCCGTCGCCAAATACACAAATACTGTTACTAGCAATTGGGATAATCTCTGCAAAAAATTATACCCAAATGCTTTCCACAACATTCCCCTTTGACCTGAAACCATACTGGCACATTGTCTGAAATCGTCCATTGTTTTTGTGAGTTTTTCTTTTTTTTTCTTACGATTTCGGATAAGTTTACATTTATCCAGCAGTTTCAGTATCTTATTGCATATATTTTCAAGCATTTTTTTATGAAATAATAATAACATAAAAATCACGCCCAAAAACAACATAATCACATATCCGGTAATTATTAATACACGTGATAAAGCACTAAATCCAAAAAATACTTCCGGACAAATTATAATGCTTACTATTCCAATTACAATAATCGCAGCTGTATACATAATAAGATTAATCAATAACGCAACCGTTACCACAGCTGCAGGAATACCATCCTTAACCATAAAATAGGCGCTGGCAGGCTGACCTCCCGTTGCAGAAGGTGTTATCGCCGAAAAATACAAATCTGCAGATGCATAAAGCATATTTTTACGAATCTTTCGCGGATAACCAAGTCCCGCAATTATACTTCTGATAGCGAATCCTTCAAACACCAAAAAGCCTGACGCACTAAACACACCGATAATCAGCCAGCTTGCATTTGCCTCTTTGATGTATTCTCCAAACATCTCCAAAGAAAACCCTTGTGACTGGGATATTACAGCCCATATGCTTGCTCCGGCAATAAATACAAACAGTATGGCCCATATTATTTTCTTTTTATCCATCCTGAAACACCTTTATAATCCTAATTTGCCATTAATATATTCAAACATTCTTCCAAAATGCAGTTTTTTCGAAAGAAATAACGCAATCTCAACTAAAACCACTGCCCCGATTATGTCATAAAGAACATGCTGCTTTATAAGAACCGTCGATGCAAATACACCTATTGCAACAAACAACATAACCCACTTATACCATCCGGGCATCTTATTCGTATACATTGCACCTCTGAAACAGAACCAGCTCTCAAGACAATGAATTGAAGGAAAAAGATTGTCAGGGGCATCCAACGAATAAATAAATGAAGTAATCATATCAAACAAACCATTTCCGTCAATCTGCGGTCGATCAAGAGTTGTAGGAAATACGATGAAACAAATCATACATATAACCTTTGCAAAAAACTCAGCAGATATTACTCTGTAACATAATTCCTTACTTTCTCTTCCGATAATAATATACCCGGCAATCCACTGAACATATGCCAATACATAAAATATCACGAACCACGAAACAAAAGGAAGACTATTGTCAAGCGCAGTCGAAATATCATAGTGATGCAAACCGGTAGAGAACACCCGACTTCCATTATATGCTATAAAGTTAAAAATTGCTACCAGAATTAGCGGAAACCACGAATAACGCGGAACAATATTAGCTGTCTTCATACACACTCCAAACCGATACCATCAGTGCCACACATACCCAAAAAGCTATTAATGACATCATCACTTTTAACACCAAGGTATTATACTATATATCATTATTCTGTCAAGCTATCACGCGAACTGACGTTTCATTGTGTCCGGCAAATCACTTATTTTTATATTCGACTTTACTATACTGAGATCTCGCTCATAAGTAAGGTCACAGTCTCTTTTAGCATAAGCGGATTTATTTTTAAAATCTATAATTCTGACAACCGGACGTCTTGTATCACCTTTATTCTGTTGTTTAACAATTGCAGGCTCGCCGTTATTTAACAAAACAACAATTCCGTTAGGATATACTGCAAGTTTTGAAGTGAACACATCGACCAATTCACAATCCAGCTTACTGTTTTTAGCATCTTCACAAAGAATATCAATAGCTTTTTCATTGCTCATTGCAGGTTTGTAACATCTTTCTGATGTTAAGGCATCATATACATCGGCAACAGCAACAAGTCTTGGAAAAAGCGGAATATCTTTTCCTTTTAATTTGTACGGATATCCTGTACCATCAAGTCTTTCATGATGAAGTAAGGCAATCTCTTTTGCAGAAGACTCAACGCCGTCATTTTCCTCAAGAATTCTAAAGCCCCATTGTGCATGCTTTTCAACATGTTTTCTTTCTTCATCACTAAGGTATCCGTTTTTATATAACACATCCTGATCAAGGGCGATTTTTCCTATATCATGCAACAAAGTACCTTTACCTACTATCTGCATTTGTCTGTCGTTCATGTTGCATAACTTACAAATAAACAGCGCATATATTGTAGCATCAATCGAATGTTGAAGAGTTACACTGCTTGACATACTGATGTCCGACAAATTCAACAACATCTCAGAGTTTGCAAATAATTCTTTCATTATAGATGATACAATCGTATCCACATTTTTCATATCTACAGCGCCGCTTTTATTGGCCTTGCTGATGGTTTCACTAAGAACATCTGAACACTTAGTTCTGACCTTATCACAAAACTCATCAGTTCCTTCGATATCGTCACTCAATTCGTCTTCAATATATAAAGTAGCAATACCATTATTGATTAATTTTTCCCTATAACTGACAAGGTTGTCTATACCTTTAGCAAGAAGCAGGCCGTTCCTACCCCATATATCCCTTGCCAAAATCATATCAGGTGTAACCATTGTAATAGGTATTCGTCTCAAGTTAATTTCTCCTTTAACTAGGAATTCATAATAACCAATTCACTTGGCAACGCTTTAATCAGCATTGTTTCAAGTTTTCTATACTCAATTGGTTTTGCAAGATAATCATCAAATCCTGCTGTTTTATACATACTTTCGACTCCGGATACCACATTAGCCGTAAGTGCAATTACATAAGCACCGGCACTCTTATTGCCTTCCATCGTCTTAAGTTGTTTTAATGTTTCAATTCCGTCCATACCCGGCATCATATAGTCAAGTAAAATAACATGGTATGTATTTTCTTTCACGGCTTCTATACAAGCTTCGCCGCTAAACACATTATCAATGTTAATTCCCGATAATTTCAAAAGATTATTTAACACAACCATATTAAGTCTGTTATCATCGACTACAAGAACTCTTGCATCCGGTGCGGAAAAACTGCATTTATAATTACGTTTTTTGCCGTTATCCTTTATATTTCTCTTATTATAATCACCCACAACCGAACTGCCGGCAACACCCTGTTTCAATACAAAATGGAAGTTGCTCCCTTTCGTATAAACACTTTCAATGTAAAGTTTTGAATTCATCATTTCAAGCAAACTGGTAATTATCGGCATTCCAAGTCCGGTACCTTGGACATTATAATTACGATTTTCGTCAACTCTTTCAAAGGACTCTAATATTTTAGGCATGTCCTCTTCTTTTATTCCGATTCCGGTATCCTTTATCTCAAAACGAATCGCGGCAAAAAACTCATCCTTCTCAACCAGGCTTACATTCATATCCACCTGACCCTTTTCTGTATATTTTACCGCATTAGAGATAATATTATTAAGAATCTGCTTAATCCTCACTTCATCTCCGTGAAGTTTGTCCGGTATCTCACTATCAACATTTATATTGAACTGAAGATTCTTCTCGTTGGCAGTTATTTTTCCAAGTCCGATAACCTCGTCAAGCAATGATGTCATATCGTAGTCAACATCGATAATGTGCATTTTGCCGGCACCGATTTTGGATATATCAAGTATATTATTTACAAGTGATAAAAGATATTTACCTGCACGTTCAACATCAGAAGCATGCTCAATAATCTCTTCATCATCAGTTTTTCTGAGAATGAGTTCATTCATACCAATTATGGCATTAATAGGTGTTCTTATATCATGACTTGTATTAACAAGCAGGTTACTTTTAGCTTCACTTTCATTTTCTGCATCTATTGAACGCTGAATCAAATCATCAGTGTAATGTTTCCACTCAGTTCTGTCCGAAAAATGAATGTAATAACCTTCAAGTCTATTGTTGTTAAGAATGCTTGAAAACTTTGCCATATAATATCTGTCACCGATTAAAATTACATCCTTGGGTCTTTCATTAATAATCTTTCGCAACACCTCAGAACACTCATATACAATAACCGGCTTTTCGTCATATCCTGCCAACTCAGGAAACATGAGTTTAGCGCTATTGTTCAGTTCAAGAAGTTTCATTTTGGAGTCCATAACAATAAATGCATCCTGCATATTATCGATTACTTTTCCGGTTGCCACATCAACTATCTGGAACAACATATCATTTTTCAGAAATGCAAACACACCTACTCCTGCCGCTCCGATAAATATTGGCGACAAATCAACCGTTTCCATTATTCCAAAGAAATGGAATACAACCGCGAAAAAGGGCAAATACATATCTACAAGGAACAACACCGGAACTCTGTCCCTGTCCCTGAATTTTCTGATAAAATAATATGTCAGAATTAACAACATGAACAAATTAATAAAATTAGTATAGTACGTGAAGAAGTGTCTTAATATTCCGGATTCAAGAACAACGTGAGGATATAATCCCGACTCCTCATATCCGACAGCGGAAAAGAACAAATCATGCTTTTCGTAAGTAAGCACCCCGAGTAATATCAGCGAATCAATCGACAACATCACCCATTTAATAACCGGTTTAAGACTAACATGAAGATATTCTGTCACAACAAACATCATCAACGTACTGATATATACACTTCCGCAATACTCAATCTTAACTGCAACCATAGCAGCATCCAAGTCAGTACACTGAATCTCAATCCAATATCCTATGTTAAGAAGAAACATGCAAAAAAAAGCATACTGAATATACTGGATCGGTCTGCTTATCTTGTATCTAAACAATATAAGTGATAGCACTAAAATAACAATGCTGACTATAAATTCCGTATATAATAGCACCTGATACACAGGCTCACCCCTAACATGGTCGAATAATTATATCAATACTAACGATTCCTATAAATTGATCAAATAACTGTACTCTCCGAAACAGTTTTATATTGCAAAATGTCGGAATCTTTTCTTGGCAAACAACCACAAACACCCACACATACTTATACCACAAAAAACCACATTTGTCAGCATTTTTCATAAAGAATTAGCATTCTTTTAATGTAATAAATAAATTTTAATGCTATAATAATTCGGTTGGCTGAAATATAAACATAATAGGTGTATAACTCACACAAAATGTAGATTTTCAACACAAATTATTAAATAATTATAGCATTTTATTAAAAACACTATAGTCAAAAAATTAAACACAAAAAAGGATTATTAAAATGAAGTTTACAAGCAAACACAAAGGGATTATATACATACTCGGAGCAGCTTTCTTTTTTGCTCTCATGAATCTGTTCATACAGTTGTCAGGTGATTTACCTACTATACAGAAATGTTTTTTCAGAAATATTGTCGCCTTCTTTTTCACACTTGCAACAATAATCAGAGGCAAGGAAGGATTTCACATAGGAGAAGGTAATGTAAAATATCTGTTAGGACGTTCTATATCTGGTGTTTTGGGTGTTATTTGTAACTTTTATGCCATTGACCACCTAAACAGCATTTCAGACGCTTCACTCTTAAATAAACTTTCTCCGTTCTTTGCAATCATATTTTCTATTTTTCTTATCAAAGAAAAGCCAAACAGGACCGAATGGCTTACTGTACTTATTGCATTTTTCGGAGCTTTGTTTGTTATCAAACCGACAGCAGGACTTGCCAGCTTTCCGGCAATTGCAGGTTTACTGGGCGGAATGGGCGCCGGCCTTGCATACACTTTTGTAAGAAAACTCGGAATACGCGGGGAACGCGGTTCAATGATTGTATTATTCTTCTCGGGAAGTTCAAGTTTATTCTTACTTCCTTTTTTCTTAATCGGTTACGAACCTATGTCTCCTATGCAATTAATATACCTCCTGCTGACAGGAATAGCTGCAACAGGAGGTCAGTTTTGTATCACTGCGGCATACAGTTATTCTCCTGCCAAGGAAATATCCGTATTTGACTACACTCAAGTATTGTTTGCAGCCATACTCGGTTTCGTATTCCTTGGTCAGTTAACTGATTACCTTAGTTTTATAGGTTATATTATCATTATCGGAGTTGCTATATACAGATGGCATTACATTAACCACAAATCATAAACTCCATTTCTACATGCTTATCATCCAGCTGATACTTTTCATTGAGTCCCGGTCCGCAACTGGCCGAACCGATACCGCTTACACCATAGTCAATTCTGACAATCGTATGTTCATCCTCAACAAGTTCATATGAATGTCTTTTAGTACTTAATTCCTGACTGCTATACTGGGAAACAGCAAAATTAAATCCTGACTTACTTTTTATGTTCATGCCTAATATATTCAACATTGAAGTTTCAGCATGATTGCCGTGTTCCTGTGGTTTAATATACGGAACATACTCGTTGGACGGAGTACTTTCATACATACCAACCATTACATGATGACACATATCGATGTAGTTTTCATAAGGGCCTTTTCCATAATAGGTGAAGGTTTCATCATTTTTCGGCAATCTGTACTCAAAACCGAGTCTCGGCAGGAAGAATGCATTTTCACGCACATCTCCCACAAGTTTTACACCTATACTTCCGTCATTTCCGAAAGTATATTCTGTCTGATAGTTGAAAAATGGTGCTCTTGACACTCCGGCAAGGCGTCCCGTCACAATAATCACATTATCTGAAATCTCACAATTATCAATCTTATTGTACAAACGATTATAATTTCTGGATGACCAGTTATTTTCATAAAGTCCCCAGGTATCCTTAATATGCCTGTCATTATCTGTAGGCGCACGCCATACCGATAATTCCGCTTTACCATCAATGATAAGTCTGCCGTCTCTTTCTAATTTTTGAATACAGCCATAGTGGGTATTGAATTCCACACTACTTTCACCTGCAGATATATATATTATCTCCGGTAATTTGTCAGAATCAATCGAATTGCCTTCCGAGTCAGCAATTACAACCTTATCAGCACAAACCGGTTTAAACGGTGAAACCGGCACCGCAAGCTTATGCTGGCATGAAGCAATTATATCATCTGCCGACTCCATATATATATTGAGATATGTGCCCATTTCACATGAATCAGGAACGTTAGGATTCAATTTAACCGTAACACTCTCAAGGGGCAAAACCTCAACATTCAGTTCTCCTTTATCGGTTATCACACCGTCGACATCCAAAGCCCAACTTAACTTATACTCACTAAGATTAGTAAAACTGTATCGGTTATGTATTGTAAGCTCGCCATCCTTATACTCAGTCATCATCCCCTGATATACAGCCTTTGCCTCAAGACTTCCCGCTTTAAATGTTCTGTCCGGGAAAACAAGTCCGTCACAGCAGAAATTACCATCATGAGTTTCTTCTCCGAAATCTCCGCCATACAGGCATTTTCCGTCTTCAATAACAGTATGATCTGCCCATTCCCAGATACATCCACCAATAAATGATGGATTATCATATACAAGTTCCCAATAATCGTGAAGATCCCCCGGACCATTACCCATTGCATGAGAATATTCACACAGGAAAAACGGTCTTGTCTCTCCTTCTTTATTCACGAAATTATCCTTTATATCCTGTGGTGAAGGATACATACGGCTGATAACCGTAACACCTTCGTCACCGCCAAGCCAAGCCCCCTCATAATGCACAATCCTTCCGTCTTTTCTGTCCTTTGTCCAGTTAATCATGGCCTTATGATTATCGCCAAATCCGCTTTCGTTACCCATCGACCACATAATAATGCAAGGGTGGTTCTTGTCTCGCTCTACCATACGTACAACCCTGTCAAGATATGCCTTTTCCCAATCCGGATTCTGACACAACCACTCGCCGCTTTCCATATCATATCCAACTCCGCCATAACGGGTACAAAAACCATGTGTCTCAAGATCAGCCTCATCAACAACATAAAAGCCAAGCTCATCACACATATTAAGAAATTCAGGCGTCGGAGGGTAGTGAGAAGTTCTGATTGTATTAATGTTAAGTCTCTTCATCTGTAAAAGATCATGCCTGATATCTTCGTCTGACAGCACATATCCGTTTTGCGGATGAGTATCGTGATGATTAACACCCTTTAGCTTAACCGGAACACCATTGATTAAGAGTTCTCTTTTTTCACTCACAGATATATTACGCAAACCAACCTTAATCGGAATAAACTCTCCGGCCTGTTCAACAATCACAGTATAAAGATATGGTTTTTCCGCATTCCATAATACCGGTTCAAATTCTCCTTCAATCTTATCCTTGTCATGATACAGCGAAAATTCGTAATTACAATTGATTTCGGTGCCACTGGTTGATACTTCAATATCTTTAACATGGTTTTTAGGTCTTACAAGCACATAAACATCTCTGAATATTCCTGACAGTCTGAAAAAGTCCTGATCTTCAAGATAACTTCCCGAACACCACTGCCAAACCTTAACCAAGACTTTGTTAATTCCTGATTTAACATGCCGGCTTATATTAAGTTCGCTCTGCATATGTGAAACCTGACTATATCCCACATACTCGTCATTAATATACAATTCAAAACAGGAGCTTACCCCTTCAAACACCATATAGACTTCACCGGCACACTCTTCCTCGGACAACTCCATTTCACGCATATAAACTCCGCAAGGGTTGTCGTCAGGCACATATGGCGGGTCTATCGGATGCGGATAATTCAAATTAGTGTAGCCGGGACGGCCGTATCCGCACAACTGCCAATTAGAAGGAACTGTTAATTTATCCCATTTTTCAATTACCATAGGAACATCAATGTCCCTTTGATAATATGAGAAATTCCACTCGCCGTTGAGGCTCTTATAGAATTTTGAATCAAATCTGTTTCCTTCCAGTGCTTTTTCCAAAGAATCATACGGAATATAGTATGCTCTTTGCGGTTCGCAGTTTTCCTGAATAAAATCTGCTCTCTCATACTTTCTCTGTTTCATTATAATTTCTCCCATCTTAAATTATTTTATTGTCAATTATATACTCGTAACATTCACCTGCAAGAGATTCTAAAATGCACCCGCATGCCCATGGCATAAGTGCAAACCATGTACTCGCAGGAGAACCATCCGGATATTTTTCGGTAAGAAGTCCCTCACTGTGACAAAAACGTTCTGACATCCAGCCTTTTAAGCCATAATCATACTCTTTGTCATAAGTATTGTATGTCTGGCATCCCCAAAGAAGTGTATCGTTAAGTCTGGATTTAACATATTCATCTTCTCGTTTAGTAGCATAATATAACATCTCATCCGTAACGGTACTTGACATCGGATGAATATGCGGATTGGCAACCGATGTAATACTTCCGCCACAGCTCGACCAGCCCATCTTACTAAGAGGAGGCACTTTAACCGGGGAATTATAGCAGAACTTAAATGTAAATTCATAGCAAAGTGCATCCCTCATATGATCAAGATAAATATCATCATTAGTCAGCGTGTGAATAAATCTCAAAGCTCTTATGTACGCCAGCACGCCTTCCGAATCTACCGCCTTATCAGTATCAAGAGGTGCTCCATATACCGAAACACATTTTATATACTCGTCATAGTAATGTTTTTCGCTTTTCTTAAGCCCGTCCAGATATGTTAAATCATGATTTAATACACTGTAATATGCTGTTGCAGCCATACACCATGCACCGGCAAAAGAATCATATTCTATTCCGGCTCCGGTCTTTGCAGACAGAATATACGGATACTCGTCATCAGTGTTTTTTGTTTTTTCAATACGAGGAATAATATCAGCTACAAATTGCATCCAGTCATCACGGCTTATGTTATTGAAACGCTTTTCATACTCGTAAGCTTTACATATGTAGTACAATGCCTGACCAACAAGATACGAGGAATGCCCCGGAGACCATAGTCTTTCATACCACCAACCTCTATTACTCCATACACCGTCGTGGCAGGAATCATACGGAAGACCGGACAGTTTATTAAGCGAATTCCCCACCAGATTATCAATAAATGTAACCGCCTGATTATACATTGTCTCATCATTTACTCTGTAAGATGACAATAACATCGGCAAAGCAACAGCCATACCATTCGTCCACGATATTGAAGGCAGCTTGTTATATGTAAATGAACCGTCTTCCTGTTCAAACACAAATCCCGAATATGCTTTATCAGCTTCTATCCACGAATCTCGGCTCACCGCTTTTGATATGTCAGCTATTGTTGTATGTCCGTCTGATGCTTTTCGAGGAGCTTCATGATACATGTTATATATAGTTTCAAGCGCCGTATATATCTCACGTTCATCTTCTGCCGGATATTCATACAATACGATATCTGCTTCAACACTTTCTCCCGGAGAAAGTGTATAACCATTTTTATCTATCACTGTTCTGTCATATACATTATGAGACTGTAAAAAAAACCACGGAGCATTCTCATACCCTATAGTATATCCAATCGAACCATCTTCTGCGGAACATGTAAATCCTCCGTACTGAATGAAATTATCTCCGTTAGTATAATAGGGTTGTGCTGTTATTCCATACATTTTTCCACTATCATATGCAAAAACCACAGGATGAGACAATCTATCGCTTCTTACCATCCACCATGGTGATGCCGGCATATGCATATCTTTACGAATCCTTGGAAATTTAGCATCAACGTCAATCGGTGCCTCTCCTCTGTTACTTCCATACATGAATCCCGGCATATAAAACAACGAAGAATTCTTGTCAAACACTCTTTCAATGTGAATCACACCACACCACTCTGCATCGGTATTATTCTTTATACTGATACGCTTAACATAAGGCGAAGAAAGCGTACCACAGGCATCTTTTTTACTAACATCAGATATATCAGCCACAAGACCGACAGCATCACAGGATACATAGTCATTGCTTCCCTTTGACGCTACGGTAATTCTCATATTCAACACCAATTCACCCCCCTGCATTGTATAACTCATTTTCTAATTTCTTCTAAAACAAGTTCTGCAATTGCTTTATGACCGTTTACAGCAAGATGCAATCCATCGCATCCCCTTTCCACAGAATCAATATCAGCATCAATAAAACTCCAACCGTTTTCCAAAGCTTTTTCTTTTAAGAGAGCACTTAACATCTCGGATTTAATTATAGAATTCTTGTCAAATGTACCATCTCCGTATACTCTTTCATCCATGCTTCGCGGAGCCATCAAAATCACCTTAAACTTATCTTCCTGCGAGTTCTTAAGAACCGTCTCCATATCCTTGGTCAAATCTGCAACAGATGCCGCTATTGCTTCTGCCGATTTGTTATATCTTGATTTAACATCGTTAGTTCCCAACATAACAACAAGAACTGTTACCGGTCTGTGAGACAACACGCATGCAGTCATATAATCCCGGCCGTTAAGAAACGGTTCTAATTCATCATGCTCATTAGCAGTACGTCCGTTAAGCCCTTCTTCAACAACATGATACTCACCCTGTAACTCTTTGGTTAATATTCCTGTCCACCTTACTTCCTTCGGATATCTTTTCCATGTATCCGGATTCAAGCCCCACGTATTGGAATCTCCAAAACATAAAACATTTCCATTCATTCTAAACCGTATCTCCTTATTATTTTATCATCTAATGTACTCACTTTTTACAGGCTGATTTCATGCTATATGTTTCTGATGAGACAATATCTCACACAAAAAATCTCTTCCCACAGCAGATAACATTATTAACATGAACCTCTTAATAACCTGTGTATTCCCGAACCAAACACGTTATGCCATACAACAAAAATACAGCATAACAGGTTCATCCTATGCAAATCATTGCATACGGATATTATAACCTATTATGCTGAACTTATCGACATGAATTTATGATTTATACGAAGTATATACGATGCTTTATACGTATCCTATAATTGATGATATAAGTATTACAATCATACAAACAGGAACGATATATTTGATTAATATTCCGTACATTTTCCTAAATCTAAATGTACCTGAACTCTCAACTTCTTCAACCACAACTCTAGGCTTAACAATCCAGCCAATAAAGATAGAAAGAAGAAGTGCAACTATCGGCATCATTATATTGTTACTGATATAATCAAAGAAATCCAGTATTGATTTGCCCATGATAGTTACTCCTGAAAGGACACCAAATCCAAGAGAAGACGGAACTCCCAGTAAAAATGCTACTATCATAACAACTATACATACAACAGTTCTTTTTGCCTTAAATATCTCACAAAATACCGAAACAATAGTTTCCATAAGAGATATTGCCGAAGTGAGAGCTGCAAACAATACAAGCACAAAGAATACAAATCCAACTACATTGCCTCCCGGGAAAGAATTAAATACCTTTGGCAATGTTACAAACATAAGAGTTGGTCCTTGCTGTAAATCTTTGCCTCCCGAAAATGCAAATACTGCCGGGATAATCATAAGACCGGCAATAAACGCAATACCGGTATCAAACAACTCAATATGTCGCACAGACTTTTCAAGGTCATCTTTTTTACCCATATATGAACCATATGTAACCATAATACCCATGGCAAGTGACATTGAATAAAAGAGCTGTCCCATCGCTGCAACTACTGTCTTGATTCCGAAATGTTCAAAATCAGGTCTTAGATAATATATCAATCCTTCCATAGCGCCATCAAGTGTCACGCAATACACTGAAAGACCAATAGAAATAACAATCAATATCGGCATCATTATCTTACTGACACGCTCAATTCCTTTTTCTACTCCAAGGAGAACAACTACCGATGTGAGAACAAGGAATATTCCGAGACAAAACAGAGGCTCGGATACACCGCCAATAAAATCACCAAAGTAATTTTCGGATGTTGCCGCACTACCCTGATCTGTTATGTATACGCCAAGGAATTTAACTACCCATCCGCCAATAACACAATAATACGGGAAAATAATCATAGGAACCAATGCTTCCAGATAACCGATAAACGAGCATTTCTTACTGAGGAATTTGTAAGCTCCAATAGCACTTTTCCCTGTCTTTCTTCCCAGTGCAACTTCTGTGATCATAAGTGTAAAACCAAATGTTACCGCAAGAATAAGATAAACTAACAGAAACATTCCTCCACCATGTTCTGCTGCAAGATACGGAAACCTCCATATATTACCAAGACCCACAGCAGAACCTGCCGCCGCAAGTACAAATCCTAATCTGCTTGAAAAACCTTTCTTTTCCATCTTTGTTACCTCAACTTCTTTAATAATATTTATCGCAAACGACAGACAAACAACTTCTCTTTCTCTGCCTATTACAATACTTCATCAAAACGAACTTATATGTATTTACTAATTAGTGACTCAAGTTCATCCGGAACAATAGGTTTTGATAGAAAGTCATTAAAACCTTCGTTCATGTAACTCTCCATTGCACCTTCCACAGCATTGGCTGTAAGCATAATCACAGGAACACCCTTACACATATGCTCCATATTGTTCATATTTCTAAAAGTTTCAACACCATCCATTTCCGGCATCATGTAATCCATAAATATTAAATCGAAATGCCGGTTTTTAATTATTTCCAAACATTCCTTACCACTCTCTGCTTCTACAATATTCATGCGAGTCATTTTAAGAAGACTCTTAAAGACCAGCCTGTTAAGACGATTGTCATCTACTACCAAAATATTCTTGTCCGACGCAATAAACTGCGGCTTATATTCTTTCTTAATTACATCCGACTTATCAAACGGGTACTTAACCGGAGCAGAATCAACAACAGATTGCGGAATATGACAGAAAAAAGTTGATCCTTGTCCATAAACACTTTCAACCTTAAGTTCGCTATCCATCATCTTCAAAAGGTATGTTGTAATACTAAGACCAAGACCGGTTCCCTGCACACCGTGATTACGTACTTCATCAATACGCTCAAACTTCTTAAACAATTTAGGAATATCATCTTCTTTAATACCAATACCGGTATCTTCAATGTATATTCCGAGAGAACCTTTCGTATCATAACCCACCCAGTCGATTTTTAAAGTAACTGTTCCTTCAGCAGTATACTTTACTGCGTTAGACAAAAGATTCATAAGTATCTGTTCGATTCTGACATCATCACCAAACAATCCGGACGGTAATTTAGGCGAAATAATCACGTCAAATTGAAGATTCTTGTCTTTTGCCTGAACTTCACACATATTAATAACATTTCGAAGTATCTTTTCAATTCTGTACTCTCTTTTTACTATCGACATCTTGCCGGCTTCAACCTTCGAAAAATCAAGAATATCATTGATAATACCAAGCAATGTATTGGCAGCACTCTTTATCTGATCCGAGTAATGTAATATATCCGGATCAGTACTCTCCCTGAGTATCATTTCATTCATACCAAATATGGCATTAACAGGAGTTCTTATTTCATGTGATACTTTTGACAAAAATGCTGACTTTGCTTTATTAGACTCCTTCTCAAGTTCTATTTTTCGATTATATAATCTTAACTCCTCAGTTCTGTCTAATGTACAAAAATAACAACCCACATAATTATTCCACTTATCATATATTTTCTGACTTGAAACTTCAAAATGTCTGACTTCCCCATCAACCAAATGTTGCTCCGTCCAACTTTTAACATCACCACTAAAAGCTTTATCATTGCTTTGGTATTGCGCATAGTCTTGTTCTGCCTGACCGATTAATACTTCTTCATCAAAATCTTTTCCGACAAGTTGTCTCCATATACTATAATTTGCATAAATGCACTTTCCTTCTTCATTAAAAAATATAATACCATTGTCCAACTTTTCAATAAGAATAGACTGAATCTTATTAACAAGCTCGCCCGGAACAAAGTACAACGTATAGTAGAATATCATTATAGCCAGAAAACCATAAAATATCATAGAGATATTAAAATGTAGCTGTAATAATTTGCACAATCCGTCTGCAATAACTACAAAACCAAATAAAAACAAAATTCCAACGTATTTTATTCTATAATATCTCGAAGAATTAATAGTCTTGTGAAATAACACACAAACAATAAACAACACAAGACCGTAACTAATCGCCAAATGACAATAATAAAAAACTGTAAAGTCTACAACTTCAAACATTGCATACCATTCTAAGGCTTCAACACTCTTAACGGTAAATACATGCCCAAACACGAAATTTGCCAAAAACGAAGTCGTATCTGCAACACACAATACAATAACAATCTTTTTCAAAACTTCGAATTTTCCGACATAATTAGCATACAGCACTGAAAATGATGCAAGCCAATAAAGCAACCACGCAATCGATATCGAAAACATGGTAAAACCTATTGTTGCAAGTAATTTGCTTCCTGCCGCTTCATAAACAACATTACTTGCAACTGTTAATGCCGCAGTAAACAACATCTTTTTTAACTCAATTGCAACATGGGCCTTGTGCTGACCGGCTTTTACTCCGCAAAAAACCATAACAGCTATTAATAAACTAAGTAGCAATAGATATATCTCAATCACTCAACCATCCCATTTCATTGAATAAAACATACGCAAACCTACAGAATAATGATACTATATCAGGGGTTAAGCAGTCAAATAAAATATGGGGGTATTTTCTTCAAGATATCAGCTATTTTTCAGTTTCATCAAACCCGCATGAAATCTGCGAAATAATCACTGCTGCAAACACAATAATGCAGCCTGTTAATTCCCGCGATGTCAAACGTTCATTAAGTATAATCCACCCTGCAAGAACCGAAAAAACAGATTCAAGGCTCATAACAATCGACGCAACCGCCGGCTTGGCATATTTCTGCCCCACCATTTGCAATGTGTAAGCTACACCGCTTGACATAACTCCTGCAAACATTATAGGTCCTATCGCATTAAGAATATCTTCCGGTACAATTGTCTCAGAAATTACGGCAACCGCAAAAGACATTATTCCGCATGTCAAAAACTGAATACACGACAGTTTCACACTATCACATACAGAGAATTTGTCTATAACAAGTATATGAAGAGTAAAACATATAGCACACATAAACTCCAGAACATCCCCGACGTATATTTCAGAAAACCCGGCGGACATACACAAAAGGTACATACCGGTAATTACTCCGGTCACGGAAACAATAATAAGAGGAGAGATTTTCTTTGCCACAATCTGAGAATACAATGCAACCATAACCACATATGTTGCCGTAAGGAATCCCGATCTTCCCGATACAGCAACACCTTCCGGATACAAACCAATTCCAAATTGCTGAAATCCCATTGCAAAAAACAACACAAGTCCGCAAAGTATTCCGCCCTTTATCGGCCAGCCCGAAGAACTGTCATCCGCCATACTATTAACTCCATCTGACCGAACGGACTTATTTTTCCCGATAAACAACAACTTACTGCAAAAAAACAAAAACAAGGCTCCGATAAATGATCTGGATGCATTAAATGTAAACGGCGGAACAACCTCCGAGCCGCTTGTTTGGGCAACAAATGCAGTCCCCCAAATAAGCGCCGCTATTAACAAGATCAAACTACCTTTTATATTTTTCATCATGACACCAACTTATCTCTGATTTTCTGACTTATACTATTATATTCATTTGTATATATCAATGCAATCATCAAAATTCTTGATTTTAATTCTGTTTAGTACTATCATATAAGGTGATTTTGTTGTGAACAAACAAAAATACAAATTATATAAACAATAGAAAGGATACATAATTATGGCAGACGCTTTAAAATTACACGAAGAATGGAAAGGTAAAATTGACACTACCGCAAAATGTGAAGTTAAAACAAGAGAAGACCTGGCTACAGCTTATACTCCCGGTGTTGCAAAACCATGCGAGGTAATAGCTAAAGACCCTGATGCCGCTTACACATACACAATTAAGTCCAATACAATAGCAGTTGTATCAGACGGAAGTGCTGTTCTTGGTCTTGGTAACATCGGTCCACTTGCCGCTATGCCGGTAATGGAAGGCAAAGCTGTTTTATTTAAGGAATTCGGCGGTGTTAACGCATTTCCGATATGTCTTGATACACAAGATACACATGAGATAATTGAAACAGTCTGCAGAATAGCACCTGCATTCGGCGGAATTAATCTCGAAGACATCTCAGCACCTCGTTGCTTCGAAATTGAGGAAGAATTAAAAAAGAGACTTAATATACCTATATTTCATGATGACCAGCACGGAACTGCCATTGTAGTTCTTTCTGCAATCATTAACGCACTTAAAATCGTCGGCAAAGAAAAAGAGGACTGCCGTATAGTAGTTAACGGTTCAGGTGCCGCCGGCATTGCCATTTCAAAGTTACTTCTCTCATACGGTTTTAAGCACCTTGTAATATGTGACAGCGCAGGAATTGTGTCAAGTGCTTCTCCTCGTCTTAATTGGATTAAAAAAGAGATGCTCAAAGTTACTAACCTTGAGGACAAATCAGGAACTCTTGCAGATGCTTTAGTCGGCGCAGACATATTTGTCGGAGTTTCAGCTCCGGGTGTTGTTACCGCTGATATGGTAAAAACAATGAATAAAGATGCCATTATCCTTGCAATGGCTAACCCTACACCTGAGATTATGCCTGATATTGCAAAGGCAGCCGGCGCACGAATTGTAGGAACCGGACGTTCAGACTTCCCTAATCAGGTTAACAACGTTGTTGCATTCCCGGGAATATTCAAGGGAGCATTGGAGGGTCGCGCACCTCAAATTACTGAAAAAATGAAGCTTGCTGCTGCTCTTGCAATTGCCGGACTCGTATCAGACGAAGAACTTAATGAAGACTTTATTATGCCACAGCCGTTCGACCCAAGAGTTGCAGACGTGGTAAGTGAAGCTGTAAAATGTAACATCTGATGCTTTGGAGAGATAAAAGGTATAATTCCATTAATTATCACCTTAAACAAATATTTAACGAAAGAGTATATAAAATATCACTTGACGGCGGTATGACATGCCCCAATCGTGACGGAACACTGGATACCCGCGGCTGTATTTTTTGCAGTCGCGGCGGTTCCGGTGATTTTGCTGTTTCAAGGACGGAAACTGTCACAAAACAGCTCAATGAAGCTATAGACAGACTTCATCTCACAAAACCGGGCATCAGAAAATATATCGCCTATTTTCAGTCTTTTACAAATACATACGCACCTATAGATTACCTTGAGGCTATATTTACCGAAGCTATATCTCATCCGGATGTTGTATGTCTTTCTATTGCCACAAGACCCGACTGTCTTCCTGACGAAGTCATAGACCTACTCCGTCGTCTGAACACAATCAAACCCGTTTGGGTAGAACTGGGTCTTCAGACAATACATCCCACAACTGCAAACTATATACGAAGAGGATATGAACTTCCGGTATACGACGATGCTGTTAACAGATTACATTCCGCCGGTATCGAAATAATAACACATGTTATACTCGGACTTCCAAAAGAAACTCTTGAAGACATGCTGGCTACAGTCAGACATATTTGCAATCTGCCTGTAAACGGAATAAAACTCCAACTCCTTCATGTATTAAAAGATACTGACCTTGCGTTAGATATAGATAATTTTCACATTCTTACACAGGAAGAATATACGAACATTCTTATACGATGCCTGGAAATCATCCCTGACAACATTGTAATACACCGTGTTACCGGAGATGCACCAAAAAACCTGCTTATTCAACCACTTTGGAGCCGCAACAAGAATAATGTATTAAATAATCTCAATCATCAAATGAAGAAACTTGACACATGGCAGGGTCGTCTTGTAAAATAGTACAATCATTTATAAGGGGGACCGGATATGTTTTCATCACCATCACCTCAGACAATATATAAACTAACAATACTGTTTATGCTTGATTCAGTTGATTTTTCACTTTCCAATGCGGTAATATCTGATTTTCTTCTCTTAGAAAATTTTACAGATTATTTTACCATACAAAAGGCATTTTCAGAGCTTGAAACAGAGGGATTAATCCAATCCTCTTCTACGTATAAAACTACTTATTATACAATTACGCAGGACGGTAAAAACACGCTTGAATGCTTTCACTATGAGATATCAAAAGGTATCAAAGACGATGTCAAAAATTATTTGAAGCAGAATTTTAATTACATTATTGAACATTTATCTATCGTTACGAACTACACCAACTATAAGGACAACAGCTATTTGGTGGAATGCAAAATACTTGAAAGAGATTTTCTGCTTGCCGCTATTACACTTAATTCACCCACAGAAACACAGGCACTGGAAATCTGCAATAATTTCAAAGAAAAAAGCAGTGACATTTATTCATACCTAATAAAAACACTTTTGTAATACAAAGTCGCAGGACAAAACGCAAATAAAGTCCCGAATCCGCACTGTTAGGAAGCAGATTCGGGACTTATTCTTGTCACTGATACTATATTACAATATAAAATTTGTTTGTAATACTAACCCATATCGTAGTATGATATTAGCTCTTATTTTCACTAATACCATACTGCGGTATCTAATCAGTCTTTATTTACTGAATAACGTAAACAATATATTATTTAATCTTAATCTTACCTGTATAAGGTGTCTGGGTATTCTTATCCCATACATATGCATATGATGTTAACCCTTTTACGTCGTATGCAGTTTGAAGTTTTACAGCCTTATACTCTCCGGCACTGAGAGCAACATCCTGCTCACTGATTCCTACGTAATTACCTGCTGCATCGTAGAATGCCCAAATAACCATAAGATTTTTAGCTGTGGCGTCACCTGTCAGATATACTCCAAGCTCATCTTCCTGAAGGCTGCAGTTTGCTTCAACACCGGCTTTTGCTGCACCGGCAACATAGAATACAACCTCAGCAGAACGAACATTTCTACTGTCAGTTACATATGCTCGTATTACCTTTCCTGCCATTGCATCTGTTATATTAAGTGTGTCATCATTGACAGCAGCTCCTGCAATAGGTGTATTATCACTCACATTTTCCACATGCCATGTTACATCTGATGGCTGAGTTCTTGCAAATGTATATTCAGCTTTAAGAGTAATAGAATCGCCAACTGCTAACGGCTTAGAAATATCTGATGTAGAATATGCTGTTAATCTGCAAGTGCTGTCATCAAGTTCAAAATCAACCTTTACAGGCACTCCCTTTGAAAGAGTCAGTGCCACATATGGCATTCCGTCTCCGTCAATAGATATATTTTGTTTTACACCGTTAATAAATGCATTTTTCCATGCAGTACCGCATCTTAACTTCACAGAATTATTGTCTGCATCTGACTTCATTGTGACAGAAGCCTTCCATGCGTCTACATCCCATTCGATATCACACTGGGTGTTACATCTTGCTCTAAGACCTGTAATACTTCCTTTGTACGCAGTTGATAATAATGTAGGCAGTATCTCAATAACCCCTGTGTTAGAGTAAAGGAGTGATTCATTAACAGCTCCCATTATACCAAATGCAGAGTCAGAACAATATGATCTTGCATCATGATTTCTGTCATGTGAAGACATCATTGAAGTATACTGATATCCATTACTCATAAGGTATGCAAGCATTTTCTCAAGACCTTCCACGTTCTTAAGTCTTGCCTGAACAAGAGACTTATGAACTGCTCCGTGGGACTCTGTTGCCTCTGAACCGCCAAATGCAGCTGAACGAGCTTCAACAGCTTTGATAACACCTTCTCTAAGAGACGGACTTGTCTGTGTATCATATGAAGGCCATGCTACATATGCGTGACTGATATGTCTGTGTGCGTGATCATCTTCAAGTCTTGGAGTTGCCCATTCCTTTAATTCTCCTGTATCAGCATACAAATAATCAGGAATCTTTGTTTCAAAGTCAGCCCATTTTGCAAGAAGTTCATCTTTGTCTGAAGGATTGATAACTTCAATCATCTGTCTCGCCATAGCTAATGTACTTCTTGAAGCTGATATATCCATTGTTGTGTTATATGTAAGTGCTTCTTTTGATACTTCCGAGAATCCTTTAGGTGAGTTCTCAGGAGAGTAACCCGGAGAATAAATATATTTACAATTGGTGTCTCCGGCTGCAATTGCCTCACTTATAGTTGTTCCGTCATCAGCATGTTCAACGCCGTCACCATCTGTATAAAATCTCTCATCTACATACTGAAGCCAGAAATTCATTGTCTTCTTAAGCATCGGATAGAGAATATCCTCTTCAAGATTCATATATCCTGTTGATTCAATTCTTGCAATATCTTCATCAGACCAATCAAGAACTTCTCTGTTACGCTCAGGATCAATATCCTTTCCTAAAGGAATCTCCTGATTGCCATAACACTGCCAGTACTCAAATATCGGAATGATAAGCCAGTCTGTAATACCGTTAACATAAATATGAGGGAATGTATCCGAGAAATGATAACTTCCTGCCTGACCGGTTCCGTCTACTCGCGGCGGAGCTTTGATTGCATCAGTCATACCATATACATGATTAGCATCGTCAACCCAGTCTTCAACCATTCTTACGATGAAATTAATATATCCGTCACCTGCCCCACGCATATTACCCGTATTCATACCCGATATCTGAAGGTTGGTATTGGCATCAAGGGTATAGTCACCACTCCACATTGGCTCCCATTCACCACTCCATATAGCTCCCAGTTTTGTTGTTCCGTATCCGCTTGCACAGATAAGACCAAATCTTCCGTTATTATATATTCTTTCAAGATAAGCTTTATTAATCTCTTCATTGTTTTCTTCCTGTTTAGCCATAAGTTCCGAGTTCGTAAGTTCTCTGTCAGCTTTTTCGTCATCTGTTGAGCACAAATCAATTCTGACATTATTGAACATACCACCGTGAATAGCTGCATGAGGAGCAAGAAGTGCCTGATAACTTGTCTCATCTGAAATTACATTATATTTTCCAATTACACCGTCAATTGCCTCAAGCATTGGGTTGTATAACTGTTCTTTTACATCGTTAACATTATTACATCCTGTATCAATTCTATCCACCTTTGTAATAAGCATGGCAGAATTAGTACCTGTTATTGTAAGTTTCGGATCATTGGCATTGCTAATTGTTCCACCGCCAAATCCTGACTGAACAGTTATGTTACGTTTGTCAGCCGCATAATCAATGTTACCGCTTGTAACAATTCTCGTAGCAGTTCCCCAACCGCCACGGGCAAATAATGCTTCCTCAGGCTGCTTACTACCTTTTCTGTTCTGAATAGGATACTTTGCAACCATACCGAATGCATATCCCTTATCATCTTCTGTTACAACATAATCCGAATCAGGTCTGTTATATACGGTTCCTCTTGTACACATCTCGACCATATGATCCATTGTAATAGTAATATCAAGTTCTTCTCCTTCAGGTGCTTCAATATAAGTAACTATTATTTCATCACTTCTTGAAGCAAAGGATCTTCTGTTCCATTCATTACCTGAATTATCCTTCCACTGTACTCCCACTTCTCCGGTTTCATAATTAGTGTATCTGTTATAGTTTTCACTATTCTCAGCAGAGTAACTGTTATTGATAATTCTGTACTGGGCTGCCGGCTGATATTTTCTTGTCCATTCCATTCCCCAGCCTGTTCCGTATGTCTCCTGAGCATATCTGTTTACTTCGTTAATCCAAGAGAAATCGTCACGATTAATCGCACCAAGTCTCTGCTGGTCAAGTATACCGCTTATGTTCGGAGTCTCATATATTTCAGTGTTATCTGTAACAATCTTTGTATTGTTGAATATGAATACATCTTCCTTAGGATCACAACTTTCGATAAAACCAATCTCTCCGTTAGCTGTTACCGAACCGTCTCTCCAATTAACACTGCTTGTGCTCTTTTCGATTGATTTGTATGTATTTTCATTAAATCCCATAGCATCTCCTATTCCGTACTTCCAATCACTGCCGTTGCTTATCGTAAATGCACCTTCAACCTGACTGGCACCCGTGCACATACTTCCACCGGTAACCGATGCAGTTGCAAGACCTGCAGCAAGCAGCATAACCATACTTCTTTTAGCTAATCTCATCAGTTTTTCCTCCTTCTATTCAAAATCTACTCTCTATTTGACTTTTACCTGTATTACTTTTGAAGCTTTACCAATCACGGTCTTCTTACCGGACTTTTTATATGCTGCTACTTTAATTCGATATAACTTTTTACTCTTTAACTTTTTAATTGTCGCCTTAGTTTTTGCTTTTCCTTTTATTGTGGCTGATACTTTAAATTTTCCTTTCTTACCGACAGCTGTATATACTTTATAACCTGCCGCTCCGGAAATCTTCTTCCAACTTACCTTTACGCTCTTTTTAGCAGCTTTTGCCGCAGCCTTCGGAGCACCAAGTACCGCAACCTTGGCTGCACTACTCTTATCACTGCTTAGGGCAGTATTATTATGTACTGCCACAACTTTGTAATAATTAGTCTTACCGGCAACTGCCTTCTTATCATTGTATGAATTAGTCTTTGACGAACCAATCTTCTTAAAATTCTTTTTAGCGGATGTGGAACGGTATATATCATAGGATACCGCCTGTGTAACTTTATTCCATGTTATCTTTACCTTAGTTGCTGCAGTCTGTACTGCCTTAACTTTTGCAGGTGCTGCAAGCTTTGTATCTACAGATGCCGGTTGCGAGGTAAATGAAAAGTTCTCCTCTACTTTTACACCTGCACATCCAAGAACAAGTTTATATGTGCCTGATACAGGCGTTGTGCTTATTTTAAAACTTATACTTGAAGCAGCCTTAACCTGGTCAAGATATACAACACTGCTCTTACCACCCTGCAAATCATTGGTTGCCCCGGCATATCCCGGTGCATAGCACACTACTGACATTTCCTTACCATACCATGAAGAATCTCCAATCCCCACAGTAACAGTCCGGTCGGCATTAGCGCTAATCGTAATATTACCGGCCGCTTTTGATGTGTTTGCCAATAAAAGCATCATACACATACACGCCATAAGCATTGCTGCTTTCGTAAAAACACTTTTTAACATCTCAAATCCCCCTCTTTTTCTTCTTACATTTTTTAAACACGGATTCCGTGTCAACTTTTACTCTATGGAATTAAGACTTCCGATAGCGTAAAAACAACCCGGCCAGAAATCTGACTCTGACCGAGTTAAACTCCACTGTAACTATATCAAATTATTATGTCTACGGTCAATGATAATACATACAAAATAAGTAACTTATTGTTATTCTCCTTGAGACTCATTCAGATATTTATACGCAAAATTCTCCTTCTTTAACGGCATGTCATACAAATATCCCTGAATGACGTCACATCCGCACTCCGCAATAATCTTTTCCTCACTAAGTTTTTCAATACCTTCACATATAATGTCTATATCTACGTCTCTTATTGTATCAATAAGACCTTTGATCACTTTTATTCCCTTGTCAGAGTCAAGACTGTTTTGAACAAAACTTCTGTCAAATTTAATCTCATCAACAGGAAGTTTACTTACCATGCCAAGGGAGCTGTATCCGCTTCCAAAATCATCCAGACTTATTTTGTAACCAAGATTTTTAATCTGGGTTACCTGTTCGATCATATAATCAAGGTCTTCAAAGAACATGGTTTCCGTCACTTCAAATACAATCAGACCCGAATCAATTGAATATCTTGAAACAATATCTTTTATCTTATCAATAAATGTATCATCATAAAAATCTACTCTTGAAAGATTGACACTTATCGGAGTCAGTTTTTTATTCTGTGCCATCCACTCTGTCATATCCTTATGAACCTGTTCAAGAATGTATAAGTCAAGTTCAAGAATAAGGGACGACTCTTCAAGCTGATTTACAAACTGATTAGGGGATAACACACGACCATTTTCATCAATAATTCTGGCAAGAGCTTCTGCCCCCACCAGAGCATGATCTTCCGTGCTTATCTTCGGTTGATAAAAAGCAGTTACTCTGTTATCATCAATTGCATTTTTAAATATCGGAACAACACTCTTACGGATAATCTCTTTCTCCATAAGTTCTTCCCTGAATAATATAACCCTGGACTTATCTCCCGGCTCATCAGCCCGTCTTGCAAGCTCCGCCTTATCAACAACAGCCGATATATTTTCATTTTCCTCAACTTCATACATTCCTATACTTACATCAAATGCTACCAGCGGATATTTTTTTCTCATTTTACGAACAAATTCGCAACAACTTATATCTTCAAGAACCGCTATTTCTTCGATGTCTGCACTTCCGATATCTACAAGCATGAAAAAATGATCCGAATAAGCCCTTGAAGAAACCACTACATTTTTATTTTCAAGAAGCCACTCTGCGATACGTACAAGCACACGGTCGCCTTCCTGATAACCGTACTTGTGATTGATATATGTAAAATCGTTAATATTTACCGAGTAAATAGCAAGCCTTTTACCGCTCTCATTAATAATGCGTTGTGCCTCTTCCTTAAAATAATCAAAATAATACAAACCCGTAAGTTTTTCTCTCTTAATTATATCCATCACAAAACCTCCATATTGTACTCATCAAATCTGTTGGCTATATTTAATCTTAACGTTTCAACATCGTCATTGTTGTAAATTATTCTGTCAGCTTTTTCAATATAATCTTCATCAGACATCTGACGCTTAATAAAGGCTTCTGCTTTTTGCATCGAATATCCCCTATTTTTTATAAGCCTGTCAATACGAATCCGTTTGTCAGTTATCACTGTCCAAACTTCATCACAAAGTATATCAACTCCGGCTTCATACAGTATGGCAGTCTCTATAACAACAAGTCTGTCAGTATGTCTGTATTCATCAAGCTTTTTTTTCATTCTTTCAATCACAAACGGGTGAACAATATCATTCTGAAGTGAAAGTTTCTCCTTATCTGCCATAAGAATATTGCCTAAAACATTCTTATCAATCTCGCCCTCGTTATTAATAATAGAATCCCCAAAAGTATCTATCATACGATAATATGTTTCAGTCCCTTTTTCAAATGCAAGACTGCCAATATCATCTGCCATCATTATATAAGCATCGTATTCTTTTTCTAAAATACCAAGCACCGTACTTTTACCGCTTCCGATACCTCCGGTTATTCCTATAACTATCATCTACCGGCCTCCATCGTTTGACTTGTGATTATATATGCAATAATAGTTCTCTTTTACTTCGCTTCATACCAATCATTTCCACGTTCAACTTCAACAATCAGCTGAACCTTTAATCCGGCCGCATTCATCATCTCTTCTCTAAGTATCTTCGCAGCCTTTTCTTCTTCCGCAAGAGGAACCTCCAACATAAGTTCATCGTGAACCTGTAAAATAAGTCTTGACTCAAGGCCTTCTTTTTTAAGTCTTTTTTCCACATTAATCATGGCAACTTTCATAATGTCTGCAGCCGTTCCCTGAATAGGCGCATTCATAGCGACTCTCTCTCCAAAAGATCGTTGCATAAAATTACTTTGCTTCAATTCAGGAATAGGTCTTCTTCTGCCATACAGCGTATAGCTGTAGCCGGTATCTTTCGCATCTGCCACGAGGCTGTCAAGAAAGGCTTTAACCCCCTGATAAGTTTCAAAATATCTGGCAATGTATTCTTCAGCTTCCTTACGCCCTATCCCAAGGTCCTGACCAAGTCCGAAAGAACTGATTCCGTAAACAATTCCAAAATTCACTGCTTTAGCCTTACGCCTAAGCGAAGAATCAACTTCCTCAATTGGTACGTGGAACACTTTTGACGCAGTTATGCTGTGAATATCCATATCTTCGTTGTAAGCATTAATAAGCTCCTCATCCCCGGACATATGGGCAAGTACCCTAAGCTCTATCTGGGAATAATCCGCATCAAGGAATATACATCCTTCTCTCGGAACAAAAACCTTTCTGATCTGTCTGCCAAGTTCTATCCTGATAGGAATATTCTGAAGATTAGGTTCTGTACTGCTTATACGTCCGGTAGCAGTTATCGTTTGATTGAACTTACCGTGAATACGTCCATCTTCCGAAATGTATGCAGCAAGGCCGTCTGCATATGTGGACTTTAGCTTGGTGAGCTGTCTATATTCTAACACTGCCGGTACAATCGGATCTTCAAATCTTAATTTTTCAAGTATATCTGCTGATGTGGAATATCCTGTCTTAGTTTTCTTGGCAAATGGCAATTTCATTTTTTCAAACAAAATAACCCCTAACTGCTTTGGTGAATTAATATTAAACTCCTCACCTGCAAATCCGTATATCATTTTTTCAAGTTCATCAATTCTTGAAGTAAGACTGTCTCCGTATTCACGAAGTGCTTCTTTATCCGCCCTTATACCTATAACTTCCATGTTATGAAGAGTAAATATAAGAGGCATCTCTATATCTCTGTATAGCCTGTCCATTCCGGAGGCTTTAAGTTCATCTGCTATATTGGTATATGACTTACTTATTACGTTACATCTGATTGCCGCATACTCGTAAAAATCCTCAGAATCTTCTTCAACAACCTGTCCGAGTTTTTTCTTACCATATCTTTCCTGCCAGGTCTGTATCTGCATTCCGAGATAATCTCTGGCAATATCCTCATGCATATATGAATCTTTGAGCGGATTCAAAAGATATGCCGCAATGTGGGTATCCCATAAATTATCTGCATATTGTATGTTAATATATTTCAAATAATCTTTAACGCCGTGGGCAACAAATGTAACAGGTCCTGATGCATGGGATTCATCCAGCAACCGGAATACAGTCTCATCAATAAGTCTGAGTTTCTCATCGTAATCATTCCCGCCCACAACAAATACTGTAGGATTGTCGGAAGCAGTCTGCCATGTTACTGTTTCAACTCTGTTCCCAGCTTCATTAATCATCATGTCAAATGTAACAACACTACCTTGCTTAGCAGAATCTGCAGTTTGACCGGTAACCGTTTGGGTTAATCGTTCGCAGTAATCCATCATTACCGAATAATCTGTCACAATGGTGTATTCTACAGTATTCGGGCTTGCATTCGCACCGGTGGTCCCCTCGAATTTTGAATACAGGCTCTTAAACTCAAGTTCCTTTATAAGCTTATAGGATTCTTCATTAAACATCTCATTAATAGCAATGTTCGATATATCAATATCAAGTTCACAGTCAGTTTTAATAGTCGCAAGTTTCTTGCTGAGTATGGCAAGGTCTGAATGTTCCATAACGGCATTCTTTGCCTTATTAGGTGTAATCTCTTCCTTATGACTGATAACCTCTTCAACTGTTTTGTATTGCAAAAGAAGTTTTGTAGCCGTCTTTTCTCCCACACCAGGAAGTCCAGGTATGTTATCCGACGAATCACCCATGAGTCCTTTTAAATCAACAATCTGCGACGGAGTTAAGCTGTAAACTTCTTCAACCGTTGACGGGTTGTAATCTTCAATTATGGTTTTACCAAATTTTGTTTTAGGGATTCTTAAAGTAACACGATCAGTCACAAGCTGCAAAAGGTCTCTGTCGCCGGAAAGAATAGTGACATTCATACCCTCTCTTTCACAAATCCCTGCAAGGGTACCAAGTATATCATCAGCTTCATACCCCGGTCTTTCAATTACGGCAATATTCATAACCTTCAAAACATCTTTCATAACAGGAACCTGTTCGTGAAGTTCTGCCGGCATCGGCTTTCGTGTACCTTTATACTCCTTAAACATCTCGTGTCTGAATGTAGGATGTTTAACATCAAAAGCAACAGCAATTCCATCCGGTTGCTCTTCTTCGATGATTCTGAACATTATATTAAGAAATCCGTACACAGCATTGGTATGCAATCCCTTACTGTTAGTAAGGTCAGGAAGCCCGTAAAAGGCCCTGTTAAGTATGCTGTGTCCATCCATTAACAGTATTTTTTTCATGGTAAACTCCGTTTCATATTATCAATGTCACATATAAAAATTATACCATTAAAATGTTCTTATATCCATATAAATTTGTTCGTTTTTTCAATTTCTTCGTAAATATTGTTTTGTACATAATTCATTATTCCCGGGCAAGTTCTTTTCCTATACGTACACCGGATTAACTTGCTCCGCCGTACACTAGTCTCACATTACATTTGGGAACACCAATATGAAGCATCTCAACACTTTTCCTTGCAATTTGTTCTATGTTTTAACAATTTTGAATAACATTTTCCATGCTGAGTGCATTTTTTTAGGCAAATGGAACTAATTTAGGATAACTGTCTGCTTCAATGATATGGTCCATGTTACCTGCCATATCATTGACAGACTTAAGTATATTCTTTGTAAGATAATACAAGACATATTGCAGTTAGTAAAACTGCCGCATAGATAACAACCGACAACACATATAACATCACCGAAATAATACTGTGCATTTTATTACCGCCACATTTATATTACCGGCTTTCCTCGTTTAATCATTTATAGGTCATGTACCTTTCTGTGTACTCTTTCAGGTATTCCTTATACATTGCATTGCCTTCTTTTAAGGTTCTGGCATAATTATGATAATCAAACTGTTCCGTCATTCCTGCAATCTGTACTTCCGCAATATTCGTACAATGTTTTGCTATTCTCTCAAGGGAAGTTACCATATCGGTGAGTGCCATACCAAGCTCCACCGAACATTTTCCCTTAGCAAGACGTTTGTTATGATTTTTTCTGATATCCTTTTTCATACCGCTGATGACATCTGCCAAAGGAGCTATATGCCATACAATGTCCATATCATCATGAATAAAGCTTCTTACCGTACATTCTACAATGTCCTGAGCAGCAGCAAAAATAAGTCTGGTTTCTTCTGTTGCTTTTTTAGAAAACTTTTCGTTATATTTATTGAGTTTTTTCTGAGTATATGCAATACCTTTTACATAATCAGATATACGCTCAAAATCGGTAATACATTTTCCGTATTTTCCCACAAGCCTGCTGTCAGATGCTGATAATTCTTTCGCAGATAACTTAGTAAGATATATAGAAAGTTCATCCTCTTTGATATCTACCTCTTCTTCAATAGCCATTATGGTTTTTACACTATCCGAATCATATGCCGCCTGAACAGTTGTTGCAAGTCCCATTGCTTTCTCTATAAGCTTTGCTATATCACAAACTGCATTTTTACACTGAGCAACAGCGAATGACGGTCTTTCAAAGAAACGTTCATCGAGAACCTTATGCTCAACTTCGCTATCCTCATTTTCTGACATAGGAATAGTAATACAAGCAAGTTTTTCAATCAATTTGGATGCCGGAAGCAAAACCAGAGTTGCCGAAACATTGAACACACTGTGAATCACAGCAATAGTAGCAGGCCCTGCAACATCTGACATAAATTCGAAATGAACAAATACATTAAGTCCATAGAAGAATATCATAAAAAGAACTGTTCCTATAAGGTTAAAATACAAATGAACCAATGAAGCTCTTCTTGCATTCTTACTTGCACCAATTCCCGATAATAACGCAGTAACACATGTACCGATATTCTGACCCATAATAACCGGAATTGCAGCACCTACAGAAACTCCTCCGGTAACACACATTGCCTGCAGTATACCAACCGATGCCGATGAACTTTGAATTGCTGCGGTAATAATTGCACCAACCAGCATACCAAGTATAGGATTTTCAAATGCAGTAAATAATGAAGTGAATTCAGGAACATCTGCCAAAGGTTTAACAGCATCACTCATTGTCTCCATTCCAAACATAAGAACCGCAAATCCCAAAAATATAGTTCCGATATCTTTCTTTTTCTCGTCTGATATAAACAAAACCAGAATAACACCTATCATTGCCAGAACAGGTGCAAAGGACGATGGTTTTAATAATTGAACAAACCAATTGCTGCCTTCCAGACCTGCAAGACTTAAGAGCCATGATGTAGCAGTGGTACCTATATTGGCACCCATAATAACTCCCACAGCCTGAGACAGTTTCATAATACCTGAGTTAACAAATCCGACTACCATAACCGTAGTAGCCGATGATGACTGAATAACTGCAGTTACACCTGCACCTAAAAGGACAGCCTTAATCGGATTATTGGTCATTCTCTCCAATATCTGCTCAAGCTTTCCACCGGCAAGCTTAGATAATGCCTCTCCCATTACATGCATTCCATACAGAAAAAGTGCAAGACCGCCTATCATTGTCAATATCCCAAAAAAATCCATTAAAAACCCTCCTTAATTTCCAAATCACGTATTTTCACTAAACAAAATATTATTTTATTTCATGTCACATAATATGACGTACTTAGAAATTACAAAAAAGTACTTCACGCTACATAATATAACATACTTGATGATTTCAAAAGACTTTTTATGTTAAATTTATGTTAATTTTCCCATATTCGATACTTTTATCTATTATTTGCAAATATTACCAAGCATAAACACCCTATCTTTTTTATAGCATATTTTTTTCAATCATTTCTAACATATTGGTGCAAATTACTTGAGTCAAATACGTTTTATGTTATATAATATTTTTATATTGCAGAATATAAATCAAATATATTTTGAGGAGGACTGTCATGGACAACTTTAACTTTTATGCACCAACCTACTTTGCATTCGGAAAAGACCGCGAATCAGATTGCGGTAAACTTGTAAAACGCTTCGGCGGAAAGAAAGTTCTCATTCACTATGGTGGTGGCTCTGTAATACGTTCAGGATTATTAGACAGAGTCAAAGATTCTCTGACACAGGAATCAATCGAATTTATCGAATTGGGCGGAGTAAAGCCTAATCCAAGAAGCGGCCTGGTATATGAAGGTATAAACCTCTGCCGCAAAGAAAATATTGATTTCATTCTTGCTGTAGGAGGCGGAAGTGTTATAGACTCCTCCAAAGCCATTGCTGCAGGAACGGTATATGACGGTGACTTTTGGGACTTTTACGAAGGAAAATCCGTTGATAAAGCACTCCCAATCGGAACAGTGCTTACAATATCAGCCGCAGGTTCAGAAGGGTCTCCTGACTCAGTTATTACCCGTGAAGACGGCATGCTAAAGCGTGGAGCAAGCGGAGAAGCATACAGACCTAAGTTTTCTGTTTTAAACCCTGCACTTACACAAACCCTTCCGGCCTACCAAACCGCATGTGGCATAACAGACATTATCGCTCATTTATACGAAAGATATCTTACCAATACTGAAAATGTAGAAGTAACAGACCGTATGATTGAAGCATTAATTCTTGCCATGATAAACGAAGGTCCTAAAGCGGTTAATAATACCGATGACTATGATGCTCGTGCCAACATCATGTGGGGCGGAATGATGGCTCATAACAATTCGTGTGGTGTGGGCAGAACACAGGACTGGACAAGTCATACTATTGAACACGAGTTATCAGCTTTGTATGACTGCGCTCACGGAGCCGGGCTTGCTGTTACAATGCCTGCCGTATTTACCTATACCATGAAGCATAATGTAATGCGTTTTGCTCAAATTGCAGTCAGAGTATGGGGATGTCAAATGGATTTCACCAATCCTGAAAATACTGCAAAAGCCGGAATTGAAGCTCTTAGAAGTTTTCTTTGTTCCATTGGGATGCCAAAAAACTTTGCAGAGCTTGGTGCTAACGAAAGCGACATAGAAAAACTTGCATATACATGCTGTTACGGAGATGGTTCCGGTTCCGGAAAAATATCCGGTTTTACCACCCTTACCCAGGCAGATGTGGAAGCAATTTACAGATTAATGCTCTAAATTTTTATCCGGTTATTTATTAATGTTTATTTGATTCTAATGGCGACAAAGTGCAAAACGCATGTATTTTGTCGCCATAATAACTTACAGGGAGTAAAAATATATGAATTACGGTTTTTATAATTTTATTAATCATGACGGAATTTCACCGCTTCCTTTCATATTCTACGACACGGGAGTAGAACTAAGAAACGATATATCATATTACTTTGATAACAGTAACCGGATGAATTATGACGGATTTATTATACAATACACTCTTTCAGGTTATGGTGAATACAATCATGACGGGGAAATAATCCGTCTGAAAGAAAATATGGGCTTTATCACAGAAATACCAAACAACTGCTCGTATTATTTTCCCAAAGACAGTGACCATTGGAAGTACATCTATGTGCATTTTGGAGGATATGTAGCAAAACAACTTTATGATGAAATAGTTGCCGCAACAGGCAATACATTCAGTCTGCCGGGCGATTCTTCCTCCCTTCAACTTCTTTTTTCTGAATACAACAGAATTGAACAGGGCATGAAATACAAACGTTTTCAGGGCGGGCGCTTCATATACTCGTTGCTTACAAATCTGTTATGCGAACTTTCCTCACCTCAAACCGGATATCACAACATAGAAAAAGCTATTGAATGGATGAACGCTAACTACTCTGCAGATATTTCCCTAGCCGAATTATGTTCCGGACTGAATATTACACAAGAGCATTTTTCAAGGCAGTTTTCGGCAGTTACAGGCATCAGTCCGATTAAGTATCTTACAAACATAAGACTGGAGCATGCCATGACACTGCTTGCAACAACAGATTTTGAGATAGAAAAAATAGCTGCCCTCTGTGGTTTTAACAGTGGCAACTATTTTTCAAAGGTATTTAGGAAAAGGTTAGGGTTTTCACCCTCTGATTACCGTACTAATCACTGATTATATTTTAATATATATATCATCAATCATTTATTACTCTTCTACAATACGAACTGCAACTCCGTCAAGTTTACTTAAGTTACGTTCAAACTTATCAGCACTGGTTAAGTTTTCCGTAGTAACATCAAGCAGTCCGTCTTCCTGTGCATAATAAATATATGCCGTGTAGTTTTTATTCGCATCCAGGAAACTAAGATCAACACTCACTGTTCTATCTTCCATTGTCATTGAACCTATAAACCATTCATTTCCATGACGACGAACATAAGTAATATATTCTCCCGGGCTTGCTTCACCTGTCGGAACAAATGACTCATCCCATGTTGTGTATAATGATTGAATAAACTCTGTGCCAATATAGTCTCCGTAGTCTTTTGCAGGAGCCGCAAGATGCAACAGTCCCGACTCATAGACAACGGATTTTGCCAGCGCAAAGCCTTCCGTTTCATCGTTCATGTTGGCGATTGTCATACAAGCCGGTGTGTAATCCATTGAACCAAGAATATTTCTTGTAAACGGATACATCAAACAATTGTAAGATGATGGACTTGTACTCCATATTCTGTTTTCTTCTCCAAGAACAGCCTCTGTTGTAAGTATATTAGGGTAAGTTCTTGACTCTCCTGCCGGTGATACACAACCATGATACAGAACCATAAAGTGATATTTTGCACCTATAACAGCTACATTTTCCATTGAATTAAGTACCTGTTGTTCTTCCCCTTCAAAGTAGTCCGTTTTCACACCGACAGCACCTGCCTCGGCCCATTTTGAGAACAACGCTTCAACATCTTCTGCCGTTGTAAGTTCCCAGTAGTTAACCCAGCAAAATACTTTAACTCCTCTTTCTTCTGCATAGTCACACAATTCCTCAAGTCTGTCTTCAAATGTTCTCCAACCCACATCAAGACAAATGTAGTCCATCCCATATTCAGATGCGTAATCAATATAATCTATATGAGTCTGATATCTTCCCTGATTATTGCCGTCTGACCACCATGACCATAAAACTTTTCCCGGCTTAATCCAGCTGATATCCTCGTATAATTCCGCATACTTACTTTCCTCCGGTGCCGGATTAAGGTTGGTAATCAAACTGCTTGTACAGAATTCATCAAAATCATTTGAAATAACCATAGCTCTCCACGGAGTGGAAAAACCATTAACAGTTTCAACTTCAGTAATATCTTTCTGATCTACGTTAACAAGGTCAAGAGTAGTATCATCTGCTTTTGCCTGTTCTTCAAGCGGTATTGTCTCATCTCTCGCATCACCGAAATCCCATCTCAGAACGTTGCTGTTAGCAGATTTTACAAGTCTGCTGCTGCAAAACTCACCATTGTTATTAAATCTTTGGGCTTCACTCGTAAGTACCCAGTAATCTCCCACATTGGCAAGTAATGGCGGATGATACTGCGCAGAGCTTCTAACAAAAGCAGAATACTCTTTTTTATCAAAACCGTTCTCACATGTGTTAATCCATGCAAGACCTCCCCATGTACTTGTATCCTCCGGGAAGATAATAGTCGAATTTTCTTCCGTACATACAAGTTTATCTTCAGTTCCGTAAGTTACGTCAGAATACTTGTATGCATAACCGTCGTTATACACGCGTACAAGAAGGTCGAAATGTGCACCCTCTTCGTTGGAAAATCTTATGGTCCTCTCCTGACAATTATTAAGAGATGTTGCGTCAGCAAGAGTAATAGTTTCAAATTCTTCATATATCTCATCAACGTAAGATTCTTTATCATTACATATAAGGTTACTTGTCAAGTCCGTATCAGACAATTCAATTCCAAGTTCAGATATCTCAATTATCTCATTGCCGTCACAAACAACATTGTAATAATACTTATTGTCCGGATCTTTCCATATGTTAACTACGTTATTACCATCAATGGAATATGTAGAAAGATTGGTAACTTTAGTATATTCACCCTGTGTTTCAGGTTTGGATTCCGGAACTGTTATTCTTGTACGAACCGGTCTTTGGGTAGGAACAACAACATTGCCCTGTGTAGGTGCCGGTGTTGTCTGCACAACCTGAGTCGGGGTAACTGCCGGAGTCTGGGTAACAGTAACGTTTTCCGGTTTTTTCTTGTTAGCTTTCATTACCTTAACAGTAATTTTAATGCTTTTTTTCTTATACTTAACTGTTACCGTAGTCTTTCCCTTTTTCTTTCCGGTTATGGTAAATGAGTATTTTTTCTTTTGGGATTTTTTTTGACTTACCTTTGCGATTTTTTTGTTTGAACTTTTGATACTGATATTCCTTTTAGGATTCTTTACTTTTTTTAGGGCTGCACCTGAAAGTTTTATAACTTTTGACTCGCCTTCTTTTATACTAACGGTACTCGTTGTCTTTTTAACGGTAAGTGCCTTTGAATCCGCACCCGTAAAGAAACTTCCCGCAAGTAATGCCATAATGCATCCAACTGCTACTATGGTATTTTTTTTAGACATCCCACAACACCTCCTAATATAATTTAGCACTCACTTTCATGAGACCATATCTTAATTATGGCATATCGCAAGCATAGGTGCAATGGTATATATTTTTATCCACGGGTAATTTTTTGATGTCCGTTTAGATATCTGTTCAGATTTTTGTTACGTTTTCTTTCCGGTATACAGCAAATTAAAAAGGTAGTGTTACCCGCTTGAAAAAATCATTTCGAAAGCGCTTCAACTATTTCATCATATCTGTACTCTGATGCCATTTTAGCTATATCCGCAAACTTAACAGATAATGCCTCGCCATTATATTTGTACCCTCTGAGTTCTTCAAGTACACTTTCAATCCCTTCTTTATCAAACACATTGCATGATTCTATAATCTTACTCACATACTCTGCGTAAAGGCTTTCATCTATATCCGGCAACAGTTCAACAGAAATCTCCTCATTCACACCATTTTTAGTGCCCTGACTTTCCAATTGTCTTTTTCCTTCATTAATTACCTTTTCGTACATACTCAGAAGTTTTTCATGATTATCATGTATTATGCTATATTCTTCTCTTTTTCCTGCATGTTCAAGCTTTTGGGCTAGCTGTCCCAATACTTCTGCGCCTATAGTATATGATGAACTCTTTAAAGCATGAACTTCTATCACGTAATTCTTCCAATCCTCTTTTTCATACAATTCCTGTATCAACGAAATTTTTTCAGGACCGGTCTGAACATATACCTCCAGAATTTCATAGAAAAATCCGTCAACCCCTTCCGTAAATTTATTGGCCACACCATAATCTATCATAGTTCCTTCCGGCACCCATTTTTCAAGTATTTCATTCAGTCGTTCAATCTCAATCGGCTTAGCAATAAAATCGTCAAATCCTGCGCCAAGCATCATTTCTTTTGCGCCGTTTACTGCATTTGCCGTAAGGGCAATAATAGGAAGATTTTTATAGTACTCATCATCCTTCTCACGTATTATTTGAGTTGCCTCCACTCCATCCATTTCCGGCATCATGTGATCCATAAATACAATGTCAATCTCTTTATTTTCAAGAATTTCTATCGCTCTTTTTCCGCTTTCCGCCGTATGAATTATGTATCCGTAAGGCTGTAGCAAACCAGCTGCTACTTTAAGGTTTACAGCATTATCATCCACTATAAGCACATTAACACCTTCGGCTCTAAATGTAATTACGCTATCCGTACTATTATTATTTTTCTTCCATTCATTATTTAAAATATTGGCAAGAGAAATAATTGTTAAAGGTTTTGCCACACATTTTATCCGGTCAGGTGCCGAAACAATCTCCGTGATGGCATTAACTATAACCACAAGTTTACTCTTTGACAATTCATTTAACAACTGTTCGTTCAACGTATATGTTTCATTATTAACTATAATATGCGTAACATCCTCAGATATATCACTAAGTACATCCACACATTCAAATGAAACTCCCAGTTCATTGCCCAAACTCTCAAAGTATTGTTTGTATTCTTTTGTCGTATTCATGCAATATACCGCATTAACAGCATCTTTTTCTTTCACTGCTGCCATCGGATGTTCATCCTGTACTTTAACCGGAATCTCGAAACCAAATACTGAGCCTTCTCCGTATACACTGGATACGCTAACATTGCCTCCCATTTTCTCAACAAGACGTTTTGTAATAACCAATCCAAGTCCGGTTCCCTCAACAGAACGGTTCTTTTTGGTATCAACACGCTGGAAACTGTCAAACAGCTTCTTCAAATCGCTCTCTGTTATTCCAATACCCGTATCTATTACCCGAACTTTAAGCACGATACCCTGCTCCGTTTTTACATGCGTCATTTCCAACGTAACGCTTCCTTCGTTGGTAAACTTTATGGCATTAGTCATCAGGTTTACCATTACCTGTCTGATTCTGATATCGTCGGCTATAAGACATTTTGGTATCCCCGCGTCCAAATGCGCAATAATTTCAATATCCTTATCAGCCTTACGAACCATAGACATATTAATAACGTCACTGATCACCTCAGATATGTTAAATTCTGTCTCAACTATTTCCATTTTTCCCGATTCAATCTTTGAAAAGTCAAGAATATCATTGATAATAGACAAGAGATTTCGACCATTACTCTGAATGCTGATACAATTTTCCCTTACCGTATCCTTAATGTCTTTTTCACGTAAAATAAGTTCACACATACCGATTATCGCATTCATAGGAGTTCTGATTTCATGAGACATATTGGCAAGAAAGTCACTCTTTGTTCTGTTAGCTTTCTCAGCCTGAAACTTTGCCTCACGAAGTTCATCGCTCTCTCTTGCTTTTTCCTCGGCACCGAACAGATAAAATATTCCGATAACAAAGAGAACAATAAGCATTCCGAATACCCAAAATACCAGAGTAGTAACATTAGATATACCTGCTGCCACCACATCTTCACTAACATATCCGGCAATCTGCATATCCATTTGCTTAATATCCGCGATATATAAAAATGTTTTGACATCCTCTTTGGCATAATAAGCCGCCTGAACAGCAGACATATTAAGCTTACAGTACATATCCTCATATACAGACCTTACCTGTTTCTTTTTCAGAAATTGTCGTTCTTCCTCCGTCATGTCAACAAAAGGAATAACCAGCTCATGTTCATTATTGCACATTAAAACACGACCTGCTCCTTCAAAGGAAGCAAATCCAAAATATGAGCTTATTTCATTCTTATCAAACAGCTTATATAAAACGTATTTCACATTTTTTCCGTTATAGACGGGCACCGTAACAAGAACACCCTTATTATCACAATAACTGACCGCCACTTTTCCCCTAAAAGATGTCTGAATTCCTGAAAACTCCGTAAAATCCAGTTTTTCTCCCCAAAGAGCTTCCCCATCAAGTTTCAACACACCGTACGAAGCGGCAGACTCCTTATTCGAAAATGCATAATCAAGATTCTTTGGATTGCTTTTCTCGATAATATCACTTACTGTTTCAAGTTCCTTAATTTCTGTATCAAATGCCTGATAAACTAATTCAGAAACGGTTTCAATCTGCATCTCCACCTGTTTTTTCATATAGTCGACCATGAACTGTCTCATTCTGAAATTAAGTAACAATACCACCACAAGCAATACTATTACATAGATTCCGACTGTTATTAATACACTCCGACTTATCTTCAAATACCTATTATTCATACATTCTTACACCCTTAACAAACCAGTCCATTTGCTCTAACAACACATCATCACTTAACATCTCATCGTCTTTGCATCTTATGTTCCCTTCATTATCAAATATCTTACCTGAGAACACTTCTTTTCCCGCAATAATACTTTCTCTTGCTTCTTTAACCGTCTCCTTTGCATCCTCTGACACAGCGTCTGAATACCCTGATAACATAACTACATCCTTCTCCATACCAATCCAGAAGTTGTTCGCCATATTACTGCGTCCCTGCAAACATTCCTTAATAATCTCCTGATAAACAACCTGCCAATCACACACAACCGATCCCAGATACTTATCAGAAAATCCGTCAAACACCTCGTGATATCCAATAGTATATACACCCATAGCATCCGCTTCTTCAATTACATAAGGTTTGTTCTGATGATAGCTTAAAATATCTACTTTTTCTTTTTCAACAAGTTCTCTGACCAAACTCTTTTCGGTTGTCTCATCCTCCCATTTGCCACTCCATGCAACTACAATCTCTGCATCCTTATTTACACTCTGTACCCCTAATGTAAATGCATTAATTCCACGTTTTACCTCAAGATTATCCATGGCCGCAACATATCCAATCTTACCGTTTTTCGTCATGGTGCCCGCAAGAACTCCGGCAAGATAACGCCCCTGATAATAGCGAACAAAATATGACGTCATATTATTATCATGGTATTCAGAAGAGTTACAATAAAATGAAATCTCAGGATATTCCCTGACCAAATCCTTTACCTCTTCCGAATAATTGTAGCTGGAAAGTATAATTACTTTTACACTTTCTTCATGCAATTCTTCTATCGCCTGTGCACACATTCCGCTGTATTCTTCTACTTCCTCCTTAACAATCAACTCAGCGTTCAAGTTATCACATGCTTTTTTTATGCCGTTATAGTGCATGCCATTCCAACCCGCATCCGTAGTTTTTCCTGACATTATGAATCCGACTTTTATGGAAGCACCTGTGTTATTCCTACCACCAAAAAGAATGATTAACACTGTTACAATCACAAATATCACACCGGCAATCAACAACATTTTCCTTTTATTCACAGATTTTTACCCCCTCCACAAACCAGTCAAAAGCATTCAGCATTTCATCATCTGTCATGCTTTCCCCATCTTTAATTCGCAGATTGCCTTTATTATCTCTTATCGGACCGTAAAAAACATCATAAGTTCCGGTTTCAATTCTCTTCTTTTCATTTTCAACAATGGCTGAAATCTCCGGTTTAACATTATCGGTAAACGGTGCCAGCGATACTACTCCGGTCTCCATACCTTCCCAGTAATGTTTTCCGGTAAACTGATTATATTTGCACTCTTCTATCCTTTGTTTGTAAAAATACTCCCACTCCCAAACAGGTGCCGTAAGATATGTATCCGGGAAAAGACTACTGTTGTCAGTATTATATCCAATAGACCATATTTTATTTTTTTCTGCCACCTCAAGCGGGGCCAGAGAATCCGTATGCATTGTCAGTACGTCTATATTATGACTCTCAATCAATTTGTTTGTTGCAGCTGCAGCCATGTTATCATCCGTCCACGAACCGCACCATTCAACATGAACTGTTGCATCGGGATTAACAAGCCTTACACCCATTGTAAATGCGTTGATTCCTCTGTTGACCTCCGAAATGTTGAAAGCCGCAACATAGCCTATCTCATTCGTAGTTGTCTGAAGCCCCGCCACAATTCCGCTCAAATACCGAACCTGATATATCCTTCCGAAATAAGTCGACAAGTTATCTGCAGTCTCAGTACCTGTTGCATGAAAGAAAAAAATATCCGGATGTATGGCCGCCACTTCCAGCTCCCAAGGTCCATACTCATATGAGTTACAAAATATTACTTTGCAACCTTGGTCAATTAGTTCTTCCATTACATTTACAGAGTCAGCGTTACAAGGCACTGCCTCTTTATATATAACTTCTATATCCGATTCTTTTTTGCATGTTTCCATTCCTTCGCAGTGAGACTCACTCCAACTGTTATCATTTAAATGACCAATGCTCACAAAACCAACCTTGAGTTTCTCATCGTTCCCTTTTTCTTTCCTGCTTATCAAAAAAATACCGACTATGATAACTACAAATATCAAGGCTGACACTATACCAATCTTCTTCATACGCATTTACCCCACCGGCAGTTTTACATATTATTCACATCCGCCAGCTGAAATCTTAATTCAACATTATTGGATTCGTACAAATTCATAAACACTGCCTTAATTCGGTTCTTGATTATTATAAAATCTTCTTTTTCTGCATTAATAATGATTACAAGCATTTGATTACCGCTAAAACGTACCGAAACATCCACAGCACGCATTGCTCCTTTAACGGCATTTTCAACACAAGCCATGATTTTTTCGTGTTCTTCAAGTTCCACGTCATCTTTTTCAATCAACGTTATCATAAACAACTGCATCTTATAATTGTATCGACGAACCAGATTGCTAATCAAATCATATATTCGAATGAACTCTCTGTATTCTACGTTCATTGCTCCCTTATGCTCACATTGCAACTTAAGGTTGTTTACCTGTCTTTCAAAATCCTCATCACTTTTTAGTTCTGTCTTATTCATATCTTCAGAGTAGAAACAATATCCGTTTTTTCCACCCTGCTTGACATTATATAATGCCTTGTCCGCATTTTGTAAGATATCAGCATATCTGTCCTGAGGAGTTGCCTTACATACACCTATCGACAAAGATGAAGCCGACAGATACGCATTCTTCTCCTTTTCAGCATCAAACTCTCTTAAAATCTCTTTAATTCTTGCTGTAACACTCTCTTCACCTGCATTAATGAAGAAACACATAAACTCGTCACCGCCAAGGCGTGTGGCAATTTCATTTTCTCTGTTACTTAATATCTTTCCTAATGTTGCCAACGCATAATCGCCTGCCACATGCCCCATAGTATCATTAGTTCTCTTGAGGTTATCCAAATCAATAAATGCAAGATAACCGCCACTGTCCCGCATCGCCATAATTATCTTACTTTCTCCGCTTTTTCTGTTAAGAAGTTTAGTAAGCGGATCCGTTTCTTCCGTTTTCTTGGTTTCTTCGGCAATGCTTGCCATAAGACGATATCTCATCGTTGAATCAACTCCACCGCTCACCAGGGAAACCATCGATGAAATGCCCAGTCTGTCATCATCATAAATCTTTATAAAGGCATCCAGATAATCCGGGTCAAATTGCGTTCCTCTTCCGGCCAATAGTTCCTCACGAACTGCATCTTTTGACAGACTATCCCTATAAATTCTCTTGCTGTTCATTGCATCATAAGCATCAGCTATACATATAATCCTTGCCACATCCGGAATATCATTTCCCGAAAGTCCTATCGGATAACCGGAACCGTCATATTTCTCATGATGATATCTGGCACCTGAATCCACATTAGGAATTGTCTCAATCTCTTTTAATATATCGCCACCGATTATAGTATGGGACTGTATTGTCTTAAACTCACTTTCACTAAGTTTTCCGGGTTTATTAAGAACACTGTCCGCAATACCAACCTTACCTATGTCGTGAAGCAATGCCACGTACCGGATATTTTGTATTGCATCTTCGTCCCAGCCTAATTCTTCCGCCAATAAAGCACTGTACTCAGCCACACGCACTGAATGGCCTTTTGTATAACTGTCCTTTGCCTCAATCATACTTGCTATTGTGGCTATAATTTCAAATGATAACTGCTCCACCTGATTCGTCTTTTCTTCAACCTTCGCTTCGAGATTTTTAGTAAGCTCCTCCAGCTGAAGGATTCTGTTAATTCTGTTCTTCATAACTTCCGGAACAAAAGGCTTTCTGACAAAATCTACTGCTCCAAGCTGTAATCCTTTAATTTCACTTTCAACATCTACATCTGAGGTTAAAAAAACTACAGGAATATTACCATTTTTCAGTTCTCTTACTCTCTCCATAGTTTCAAACCCGTCCATGACAGGCATCATAATGTCTAAAAGAAGTAAATCAGCCGTATTATTCATTAGATATCTGACAGCCTGTTCACCGGATGTAACCAAAATCAGCTTATACTCATCCCCCAGCGCACTCTCTACAAATTTTAAATTTGTGACAGAATCATCCACAACAAGTATACTTTTCATATTTCTCTCCTTCGTCAAGACAACTACTTCAAAAAACAGTTATTTAACGTAAAATCAGTCCTATTTCTAATCAAAATCATTTCACTAAATAATACTATAAAAAATACTACTCAACTAAAAATTCACAGTCCTCTATCCATATATATTATCATATATCAAAACAAAACTTAAGTCCATTCCCAAACTTCACAAAATCAATATTCACATTTCAATGCCTATGACCGTAAAAATTCCTTTTTTGCCTTGATTATTCCTTTATTTTACTATATTCTGTTATTACCGAGGGTAATTGTCAGTATTACCCTGATAAATCTATGATTATATGCGGAGGTAACAAATGAGCAAAAGCGTACAGGAAATAATGGACTTAATTAAAGACAACGATATTCAGATGGTTGATTTTAAAATTGTGGATATCAACGGTCAGTATCGTCACGTAACTATTCCGGCATCACATTTTAACGAAAGCACTGTAACCGGCGGCATCGGTTTCGATGCTTCTAACTACGGATATGCCGTTGTAGAAAAAAGTGATATGGTATTCATACCTGATTTGGATACTGCATTAATCGATCCGTTCTGCCAAATCCCGACCTTATCTATTACAGGTGATGCTATGATAATTGACTACCCGGAGAACAGGCCACTGGATCAGTATCCGCGTAATATAGTAAAAGCCGCTGAGCAATACATGAAAGATTCCGGCATCGCAGATACCATGCTTATTCTTCCGGAATTTGAGTTCCATTTGTTCGATAATGCAGGCTGGTCAGTTAATCCTGATAATATTAGTGCAACTGTTGATGCCACACAAGCGTACTGGAACAGCGACGTTGAAGGAAGAGGCTGTGTTGTTGCACACCAGAAAAATTATCACATTGCCAAACCATTTGATACATCTTACGAATGTCGTTCAGAAATGTGTATTGAAATGGAAAAAGCAGGCATCCCGATAAAATATCATCACCCTGAGGTTGGTGCCGCAGGACAGTTTGAAATCGAACCAATGCTTGGCGAGATGTCAGCAATGGCAGATAATACTATGATGATAAAGTATATAATCCACAACACCGCAATGAAGTACGGAAAAGTTGCAACTTTCATGCCGAAACCGGTTTACGGTGAAGCAGGAAACGGTATGCACGTACATATGTTACTGTTAAAGGACGGCGAACCTGTATTTTCTGATGATAACGGATATTCACATCTTAGTGAAAAAGCACATTATTTCATCGGAGGATTATTAAAACACATTTCCTCACTGTGTGCACTCACCAATCCAAGCACCAACTCATTTAAGAGACTGGTTCCCGGATTCGAAGCTCCTGTAACTGTTGGATATGCAACATCAAACCGTAGCGCTGTTATTAGAATTCCTGCATATGCAAAAACACCAAAAATGAGACGTTTCGAATTACGTAATCCGGATGCAACCTGTAATCCGTATCTTTGCTATGCTGCTATCTTAATGGCAGGGCTTGATGGTATAAAAAATGAAATCGATCCTAAAGCAAACGGCTGGGGACCATACGATATGAATCTGTATACATTATCAGATGAAGAAAAGGCTAAATTATCTTCTCTTCCTACTACATTAGATGCTGCACTGGATGCGTTAGAAGCTGACCACGATTATTTAACAGCCGGCGGAGTGTTCCCTGAGCATTTAATCAACAAGTTTATTGAGAATAAAAGAAAAGAATGTGCTGAGATTTCAAAAGTACCACATCCTGTGGAGTTTGAAAAATACTTTAATCTGTAATATTACATCATACTTGTAAATCAATTCATCTGTAACCAATTGCGATGACAAAATTCTTAACAAAAACCCCTTTCTTCGGCTTAAATGTGCCAAAGGAAGGGGTTTAGTTTGTATCTTCGAATTTTAACTTTATAGTTTTATAGGGGGAATACTTTTCATGCAACCCCTAATTATTCCTTACCTGGTTTTTACTGTCTTTACCTTGGTCCATTTTGACATATATTTATCAGAATAATATCTATATACCATTCGCATCTTTACATAATACTTTTTATTTGCCTTCAGATTGCTAAACTTTATCGATGGCATGCTCTTTGTAGGCTTCGCTTTTTCAACATTTTTTGTAAACGACTTATTCGTTGCTATTACGATTTCATAATAACTTCCACTCTTATTATATTTAGCCCAGTTAACAGTTATACTCTTGCGACCTCCGGAAAGTGTTTTCATCGTTGGCTTCGCTATTACAATATTAGCAGTTTTTACTGCAAGGGTTTTTGTAGCTTTGCCCTTAATCAATTTGCTACCTGTTTCAGTGTTAACATTGAATGTATTGTAAGCCCTGAAATAATATTTTTTGTTCTTTTTTAATTTTTTCACTTCCGGGAAATTATTCTTAGGGTAAATAGTTTTTGCATTTTTAAACTTTTTATTGGTTGAATACTGTAGCACACTGCCGTAATCTTTTCCCATCCAAGAACTTCTAATCTTAATTTTTGTATTTTGCGGTGTATAATTCGATATCGAACCTATACTTTCAGGATAATAGAGTTTGTGTGACCCTTTACAGGTATCATCGCCACTTACTTGTACAGTAATCTCAATTCCCTGTCTTGACAATCTCCCTTCATACCCTTCAAAAATGGCATTATCTAAGGTATAAGTTCCTGTGTTTGGCGGAATAATAATTGAATCCTTACCGTCTATTTTTATCTGTTTACCTGACCAATTTTCTTTTGCAGTGAGAACAACCTCAAACGGAACCGGTATCCATGACAATACATACCTATTATTGATAATATCATAAATATTTAGTTTATCAATATAGTATTTTACATTCTTTGTTGCAACGTATGCATAATTATTATTTAACCATATACATGTTCTGTTAGCATCTGACATACTCGGATATGTCTTTATTATAGTATCCGGTGAAAAAGGGGATCTAAACGATTCCGTACTGTCCTTCGTCTCGTATGCCCTAAGAACCCAGTCCTCAGCTATTCCGGCAACTTTAGCCACAGAATAATTAGCAGGAACCGGTACATTGTTATCCTGATAATTAATAAAATACTCACTTATATATACATAGAAATTATTACACGAAAGATATGCCGTAGCATTATCGCCTTTGATTACTGCCTTATAATATTTTCCACCGTTTTCTGATACCACAGGTGTAGTATCAACAATTTTAACTTCGGTATTCTGCGTATACGCATAACATTTCGTTGAAGTGCCTACAAATTCTGCACTCTGGTAAACCGGCAACGTTTTTTTAAGTATCTGGGCAATGCCTACATAATCTGTAGAAGTTGCTATTTCTCTGTGATTATAAAGGTCAATCCACACATATTCTTTTTTAGTTTTGTAAACTCCGGCCGGATGTGATTCGAGTAACACACTTTGGTCACAACTATAAAGATTGGATCCAAAAGACTTAAATCCCGGGCTCCAGTAATATACATAAGTATCATCGTAGCTGAGTACTTGCAGTTTTTCACCTTCACACAGATAATACTCAATGTTAGAAGGCCAATAAATATTAGCACCACCTTGTGCACCACTTGAATTATAAAGATTATAAAGGTTTTGTACATTACCGCTCACTGTAGACGAATACTCTGAGCCTGTTGCACTATATGCATCAACATGTACTCCTCTTCCAAAACTATTGGTTTTAACAATGTTATCAGCACCTACCACATAAGCTTCTCCGATTACAGCAAAACTGTGGGAATACTGTGGAACATTATTATACCAAGCCACGTTGCCGTTTCCTGTCTTTGTCATTGCCAAGGACTTCTCAGACATCAACCAAAAACCGACCGTTACGACCAAAACTGACACCATCAAACCCATTATGTTTTTTATAATTTTTGTTTTCATCTTTTTGCCCTCCTAAATCTTAATCTGCTACATTAACTTGTCACAATAATCAACTGCCATACGATTTTTCTTTTAGGACAAACACCTAGTAACTTTTGTAATTATTCCTATGACGCACCTTGATTATCTATTATTATATTATAACAAATTAACAACATAATTTCCATATATTAGGGCCAGATTGCTAATGAACATTTATATTATTCTCGGACGCATCAATAACACACTCTGCAATATTTGAACAATGGTCTGCTGTTCTTTCCAGATTTGTTATAATATCTGCCCATACAAAACCAGCTTCAATAGAACAATTTCCTGATTTCAACCGCTTAATATGTTCATCTCTGAGTTTTGTCTTCAATTCGTCAATCACCTGTTCCAAAGGCTCAACATCACCGGCAGATTTTAAATCATTATTTTTAAATGCTATAAAAGAAAGAGTCAGAATGTCTGATACAGCATCACATAATCCTTTAAGTTCCTTAACAGCATCAGGAGTAAACTGCATATCCTTTTCTTTAAGTTCTTCAGCAGATTCTAAAAGATTAACACTATGGTCTGATATTCTTTCAAAATCACCAATGACTTTAAGGAGTTTTGAAACTTCCGAACTATCGCTGTCGCTGATTTGGTGACAGCACAGTTTCACAAGGTATGTTCCTATAATATCTTCATAATGGTCTGCCTTTTCCTCAGCAGCACGAATTTTTTCTGCAACGGATGAATCATATTTATTAAGTATATTAAGCCCATTTTTGAGGGCAGCAACAGAAATTTCTGCCATTTCACACACAATCTCATTACATCTTTCCAACGCAACGGATGGAATTACAAGAAGCTTTTCATCAAGCTCGACAAATTCATCTTCTTTACTTGTATCAGGCACAAGTTTAATTGCCAACTTCTCAAGAAGTGAAGACATAGGAAGCAAAAGTACAGTACAAGCGATATTAAACAATGAATGTACAACCGCAATCCCAAGATGAGATGCTGACGCATCCAAAATGGCAGGCTCTAATATAGCTGATAACAGACTAAATATTGAAAGCCAGATTATTGTTCCGATTACATTGAAAGACAAATGGACAATTGCTACACGTTTTGCATTTTTATTAGTACCAAAAGATGAAAGAAGTGCAGTTACGCAAGTACCGATGTTCTGTCCCATAATGATAGGAACTGCAGCACCATAGGAAACCTGACCGGTAGCAGAAAGAGCCTGAAGAACTCCCACGGATGCAGAACTTGACTGAATAATTGCTGTCAGAATTGCACCTGCCAAAACTCCCAAAATCGGATTCTTAAACATAATAAACAGATTTTTGAAAGCCGGAACATCTACAAGTCCTGACACCGCCGCAGACATTGTATCCATACCAAACATTAAAGTTGCGAATCCGAGAAGAATTGTTCCATTATCTCTTTTCTTGCTCGATTTACCAAACATTAATAGCGCCGTTCCGACAAAAGCAAGAATTGGTGTAAAAGATGTTGGCTTCAACAACTGAACAAACAAATTATCGCTGGATATTCCACCAAGGCTCAATATCCATGCAGTTACGGTTGTACCTATATTGGCACCCATAATAACACCAATAGACTGTTTAAGGGACATTATACCGGAATTTACAAAGCCGACTACCATAACAGTTGTTACAGACGAACTCTGAATAACTGCCGTCACGCCAAGACCTGTTAAAAACCCGGCGATTTTATTCTTGGTAAGTTTTGCAAGCAGTTTTTTAAGACTGCCTCCGGCTCTGCGTTCCAATGCATCACCCATTACATTCATCCCAAAAAGGAATAAACATAATCCACCGATTAAAGTTAAAACATCAAATATTGTCATTTATACACCTCGCTGGTTCGTTTCTTTTGTTTAACACCCTTTTCGTCAAGAGCTATGAACATTGTAACAACAATATTATTTATTTAATTACTTCAACCTTAATGGTATTTGTATTGCCAAATGTTCCATTTATAACTCCGCCCGTCATTACAATATTGTCACCGGGACTTAATGAGAGTAATTTTTTTGTATGCTGTTCCGCTTGATAAAAAACAATGTCAAGGGATGGGTACTGCTCGCAAAGAACAGGTGTAACACCCCAACTCATATTTAACTGCCGCCAAGCTCTTATATTAGTAGTCGTTCCTACAATATCGATAGGACATCTGAATCTGCTTACCATTGTTGCCGTTTTACCGGTAATGGAGTTTACAACAATACACTTTGCCTTAACATCTATCGCCATAGAACAAACAGAATGAGATATTGCATCAAGATTATTCTTTATTTGAAAGTCTGTTGACCGGAACCATTCTTTGTAGTCAATATGTTTTTCAGTAAATTCAGCGATTTCAGCCATATTCCGTACTGCTTCAGCAGGATATTTGCCTGCTGCAGTTTCTCCCGAGAGCATAATTGCTGATGAACCATCATACACAGCATTTGCCACATCAGATATTTCTGCTCTTGTTGGTCTTGAATTATGTATCATAGATTCAAGCATTTCTGTTGCTGTAATAACACGTTTGCCCAGCAAACGACATTTCTTTATAAGATATTTTTGAACAGACGGCACCTCAACAAAAGGTATCTCAACCCCCAAATCACCACGGGCAACCATTATTCCGTCTGCAAGCTCGCATATTTCATCAATGTTATCTACGCCTGCACGATTTTCGATTTTGGCAATAATGTCTATTTCTTCGCCACGGTTTTCATTAAGGAAGTTTCTTACCGCTTCCACATCACTTTTTGACGAAACAAATGATGCTGCAACAAAGTCAATGCCGTTCTTAATACCGAACAACAAATCTTCTTTGTCCTGTTCACTTAAATAATCATGTGTCAGCACCTTATTCGGGAAATTCATACTTTTCCGGTCAGACACTTCACCGCCTGCAATAACAGTACAGTTTATATTATTTCCTTTTATGTCATCAACTCTGAATTTTACAAGACCATTATTTACCATAATGACATCGCCAACATTCAGTTCTTCGGTCAGTTTTTCATAATTGACAGATACTTTTGTTTGATCACCTACAACATCATCTGTTGTGAAAGTAAACTTATCCCCATCCGCAAGAGAGATTCTCTTGTTTTCAAATGTTTTTATTCTGTATTCGGGACCTTTTGTATCAAGCATAATTGGAATAGGCAGATTCAGTTTTTCACGAATTTCCTTTATCAAATCTATCTTTGATTGATGTTCTTCATGTGTTCCGTGGGAAAAATTAAGCCTTGCCACATTCATCCCATTCATACACATTTTCTCAAGAATTTCAACGTTTTCGCACGCCGGTCCAATAGTGCAGATAATTTTTGTTTTACGCATTTTTCTCCTCTTTTCTATCTAAAATCTATACACCGCCATTATATGATATTTTCGGCTAAGATACGGTTAAGACTGTTCCTTAGCGGAGCTTTTTTATTTTATAAGAAAGCTTTTTTTGAGAACTTTCTTATAGAAAAAAGCGGACTTTGCATCACACAAAATCCGCAAAAATAAACCTATTCATCTATTTCGCACATACGGTAACCTACACCAAGCTCATTTACAATATAATTATTCTTACCAGGTTTGTCTCCTAACTTTTTCCGTATGTTTGCCATATTTACCTGAAGTTTTTTGGTGCTGTTTATATCATAATATCCCCATATATCACGAATGATGGAAGTATAAGTCATAACCTTTCCTGAATGTTTTGATAAAAAAGCTAAAATATTATACTCAGTTTGTGTAAGTGTAACCTCTGTTTTATCAACAAACACTCTTCTTGCATCGTAGTCAATTTCAAGATCTCCCGACTTAAATCTTACTCCGGAAAGTTTTCCTTCTCCGATGCTTCGCCGCGAAATTCTGAGTGCAGATCTTACTCTTGCCATAAGCTCAGCCGAACTAAAAGGCTTTGTCACATAGTCATTTGCTCCAATATCAAGAGCATCTACCTTGTCTTTTTCATTTGTTCTTGCAGATAATACGATAATAGGCGTTAAAGAATCTTTTCGAACTTCTTTAAGAAAATCCATTCCATCATAATCAGGCAAACCAAGGTCAAGGATTACCAAATCAGGTCTGTGCGACGCAAAAAGCATCTGACCGTTGCTACAGGATTTTGAAGAAATAACCTGATATCCGCTTGTTTCAAGTAGTGCTTTCAAAAGATTATTTATATTATCTTCATCTTCAATTATGAGGATTTTGTATTTGTTATTATTCATTCCATATATCCTCCATATTTAATGTGAAGCGGAACACACATCCGCCCGTCTTTTCATTTTCGACTTTTATATCACCGCCATGTGCCTTGATAATTGAAGCACATACTGAAAGTCCGATTCCGGCATTGTTTTTCTTAGTATCACACGTCTCACTTATTGTTGTATAGGCACCGCTGAAAATATCTTTTAAGTTGCTTTCTGGAATCCCGCATCCGTTATCTTTTATTTCAAAAATTGCTTTATTCGAGATTGTAAACACCTTTAATTTTAACGATGTCATACCTTCTGCGTGCTGCACGGCATTGTCAAGAATATTTATTAAAACTTGTTCTATCAAAAGTGCATCCATAGGCACTATAACAAAATCGTCAGGAATATCAACATCAATTGCCTGATTGGGATATCTTTTTGCAAATTTAACAAGAACCGAATCAATAAGCTCATCAAGAACTGTTTCTGTTTTTATAATCTTGACATTCTCGCTATCAAGTTTTGTTATTGACAATAAATTTTCAACCATGCGATGAAGCCATTGTGAATCCTCACTGATTCCTTTCAGCATTTCTTTGCATTGCTCATCGCTAAAATTATCATAGTTTTCAAGAAGTGCAGAACTTGAACCATAAATTGTTGTAAGCGGTGTTCTCAAATCGTGGGAAACAGCTCTTAATAGATTTGCCCGCATTCGTTCCTTGTCCCTGTCAGCTTTGATAGCATCCTGATGCCTTACTTTGGCGGTAAGTCCGCAAGTCAACATAGTAACTGCAAGCAATATTATTGCCGATACAATGTTTTCTGCTATGGTAAAATTAAATGCAAAGAACGGGAAGTCAAAAGCAAAATTAACCATCAACACACTTAAAAGTGCAGAAGATATACCGTAAATATAGCCCGGCGTCAAAACCGATACTAAATAAACGCCTAATACAAAAATTGCGGATATCAATGCACTATCGTTGAATATGTATTGCAAAATTAAACACAGTACAAAACACAGACTTAAAGTTGCTAATATAATTAGAATGTTTTTTATTCTTTCTGTTATTTTTTTCATAATGATTTCCTTCAATAATATTTATATTTCAAATTCAAAAAACTATTAATACAGATATGTCAAACATTCCCCTTTTCCAACATATTATTATATCAATATAGCGGCTAAGATACGGTTAAGGAATTATTTACGCCCAATAAGTAGGCAAAAAATGCGAGGAAGAATGCAAGCACTCTTCCTTTCAATCATAAATTACTACATTTCGTAACCTCACATATTTTTGTCAACAGTGTTGTCACAAATATGCGAGAATACCAAAAATATTTTTTCTCCAAACTAATGTGGAGATTTCTGCAATAAACTCTTATAATTCAATATATACACACGCAAAGACTTAATCAATTCTGTTTGTGATTTTGTAATCTTAGCATCATTTTCATTTGCTTTTTCTTCTTCGGCTCTGTATCGTGGTTCTCTCTAAACCCTTGAAAGAAATATGTGTTTAATGCGGAAGTTAGCAGGAAACACCAGCCATCAATGCACCACCCTACGATGCTATTACACCAATGCACTCTACTTATGCCACTACAACTGCTGTACCACTCGCCGTAACCATTAACATACCATTATCTGCTCCGAGCACTTCATAATCAATATCTACTCCAACAACTGCATTGGCACCCATATTATATGCGCGATTTTCCATTTCTCTCAATGCATTCTGTCTTGCCTGTATCAATTCCTCTTCATAACTTGCCGAACGTCCACCAAAAAAATTGCTAAATGATGCCGCTATATCTTTTACAAAATTGACTCCTGAAATGACCTCACCAAATACAATCCCCTTGTACTCTATTATTTGTTTTCCTTCAACTGAAGGTGTTGTTGTTATAATCATTATATTATCCTCCACTTATTACTTTTTTATTATATAATTATAGTATATAATAAGGACATACAAATTTAAATGCAAAATTCGAAAGGAGCAAATCATGGTTAAACACATTATTTTATGGCAATTAAAAGACTCTTTATCTGACACGGAAAAAGCCGAGATAAGAAAAGGTATTAAAGAAGGGCTTGAAAGTTTACAGGGTATTGTTCCCGGTCTTGTTGACATTCATGTGCAGACTGAATTCCTTGCAAGTTCCAATGCTGATGTCATGCTCGATTCTACATTTATAGATGAGGATGCATTAAAGGGGTACGCAATCCACCCTGCACACGTAAAAGTTGCCGATGGAAAGGTTCGTCCATATACACAGGTTCGCGTATGTATGGATTATGATATCTAAACTATATTTTTTAAGTGGCAAGATTAATCCTGCCACTTACTTTTTATGTCAGCATTGTAAATATTCTCTGCGCAAACATACCTTTTGCGGTAGCAAAAAAAATAACATACTGACCAATTAATGACAAAACAAATCCAACAAAAAACTGCAACACCACACTCACAACCTACAGTGAAATCCTAGTGCCAAATACCCCGGTACTAAAAATAATAATGTCCATTTTATTATCCATTTCCGGTTCCACCGGCTTTCGGGTGATGATTTTTGAAAGTGTAGTACCACGTGAAAGGATAAGTTCGGGTGGCTTCTATGTATATTGCTCCAAAAAGGTTAAACACTGTTTAGCCTTTTCTCATTTACCTCTGAACCAACAAGTTCAACTAGCGGCTTAATCACATCATGACCATCTTGGTTAAGAAATGGCTCTGATAATGTTCAAGATACTGATTATTATTTCTCAAACATCAACTTCTGTCTATCGCAGGTTGATGGCTATTATATGCAATTTTACCATTTCCCCATTTCTATTCAAACATATGTCCCCTCTCTTCGATTCCGAATAATCTCCTCGAATTTCTTCTATCCCTGTGACAATTTCGAAAGGAAACTTATATTCTTTTAAATATTCCATAATATCAAACCATAATGAATTAAAATTTGGAGCCATTGCATAAATAAGAATGTAAGCATTTTTGCACCCGACGGGATCGTATTTCATAATCGCCTTATTTATATGTTTATCTAAGTTATACTTATCCATCGAAGTTAACTTTAATGCTTCTACAACTGCCCATGGCATCGAATTTTTACATAAAAGAATATCCAACTCTCCTGAACGCTTACCAGATTCTGATTCTCCTTGACGAGTTTGATCTTTAACCTCATATATCATATCAAGTGCATTTCGAACTCCATCATTAATATCATCTTCCGATTTTCCATAATACAATTTAGTTTTTTGAATATTAACTAAAGCATGTAAAATATGTTGATTCAATTCCAATTCCTGATATTTTGATTCCTCGTCCTGTACTATAGTACTTCCAGCTGAGAGGATTCTGTTCTTTAACACTTGCAATTTCGCACACAATTTATCAAACTCACGTTCTTCAGAAAAACCAGTATCTATCTTTTTGAAATTTTTTCGAATATCATCAACAAAATAACTCTGCGGTAGACAATCCAATTCCGATTCAATTTCGGCTCTCCAAATCATATAATCATTATTTTTATGGATAGTTCTAATTGGAGTTTGAATCGGAGGCTTACCTGCCGGTTTCACAAAAGACACATATTCTGTAACAAATAATTCTTTGATATCTTCAATCCTATCTATTTGTTTTACTAAATTCGACATTAAAACATCCTCCTTAGTAATCAAACGAATCCATCATGACCACATCATGACCAACTTGGTTAGGATATGGTCATGATAATGGTTAAGATGTTGACTCTCACATTACAAATAACTCTTAATCCTCAATACAGTCTGCTCTCCCTTCACCTCACTGATAAGTTCAAACAGATTGTCTTTTGTAGCAAAAAGATTCTTAGGATTTCTTCCAATAATCAAATACTGGTTCCTATCATCCAGTGCAATATGCTTTCTTACTCTATCATCCAATAACACATCCGCATTATCAATCACAATCAGTTTTCTACTTGCACCTTTTATAATACTTTCAATATCCTTCTGATAATCCAGATAGTTTAAACACATAATATCGGGATTCAATGCCATACACTCTTTTATAAAAGAAAAGGATGCGGTCTTCCCCGCTCCTGAATCTCCCGTCAGTATTGTAATATTGCTTGTAAATTTAAAATCCAAAACAAACGAAGTATGAACCGTGGAAAAATGCTCCATTACAATTGGCTTACTCTTCATAACTCCACCACTCCTTCAATTCTTCATAATCACAAATCATCTTTTTTCCCAAAGATGTCTGTACGTTTACTGCATCCATCTCAAAAGGGATTAACGCATAATCACTATATACATTTCCTGCATTTAAACCAAACAATATCTCCAAGGCATTATTTCCACATTCCTTCAGACAAAACACCTTATCCGGATTATAAAGCACGTTCAATACGGTCTTGCAGCCAGCAGATAATTTATCTACATCCAATACAATATCATTGAATTTTGAACGCATCTTGAATTTGCTTATTAGCTTTGCACCATCTACGGTCTCTATTATCTCTTCCGCTTTATCATCAAGCTTGAGTGCGGTATTCTGATTGAAATAAATATCATTTAATTCTACGTATTCCATATCTTGTGGAATATCCTTTTTATTTTTAAAAATCGTTATCATAATGCCACCTCCAAACCCATATTCTGAAATTGCTTCAAAAGACTGGTGCTCTTACAAATTCGCTTCATTTTCTCTTTAACCGGTAATCTGCTCACATCAAGACCGCAAATGTCATCCGGCATTCTTTCTTCCCATTCACAACAGGATTTAATCCAGCATTCGCCAACACTTCCCTTTGAGACCTCGAATCCTGTATTTCTCGTTAAATCAAATAATATTCTGGCAGACAATTGCTCCACATTATAATTATCGACATTCTCATTATATTCTATAATTTCACGAATGTCTTTATAATTAATTTCACCGCCTTGAATTGTTTTAACCAGCTTTTCTCTGGCAGTAATCGCTTTTTCACGTTTCACTAAAAACTCATCGTCCGGTGCATAAATCCATTCTATCAACTCTTTGAATTCAAGCAATATATATTCAAAACAGATAATATCCATTAAAACAACATTTTCTTTATCACCGGCATATTTTCTCAACATTTTTTGCTCCATAGCCACCTGCAAGTTATCAAAGGAATTATCAAACACCACAATATATCTGTTCTCTGTATCTTCCAGAGCCTTTACTGCTTTTACCAGTTCGCTATTGTTCTGCTTACTTTCCAACACTATTTCCGGACACAACTGCCCAAGAAGCGTCTGCCAAAATATGTAACCAGATTTGTTTTTTCTGTCCTCAATCCATAAGTATGTTTTCATCGATGCACTTCCTTCCATCTGCTATTCAATCATAATTCGCTCATTTTTATGAGCGAATTATGATTGAATCTTTTATTATTTACAACTCCGCATGATTTTCCTTTATTTCTTAACCGTTATCATGGTCATATTGACAATGATACAACCTAAGGACTATTTTACATTCTGTCTCGAATTAACCTCTGTCAACCATGTGATTAACTTGTCAACATCTCGTTCTATCTCTTCTAATGAAAACTCCTGTAATGGTGTTTCATCCGCCATCGAATGATCATAATATGAATACTTTGTCATCATATCATCAATAATTTTACAATCACTTTGTGTAATTTCGGACAACCACATAATTCTACCATGTGTTTGAATTGATTTTCTGTATCGTAAAACTACACCATTCAACAATGTATCCTCAATACATTTTTCCACATGAATTCTTATCTGTTGACATAAATAGTGAATTCCTTCACCATATTCTGGTAAATACTCATCCATTTTCTTAAGTTTTGCAATCTTATCATTCTTTAGATTTTTAAGTTTTCCTAGAGACTTCCCTCCATTAACTACAGAATCGATTGGTACTCCCTTCGTCTTTCCACGACCAAATAATTCAACCTCTCTAAATGGAACCATTTTGCCACATTCATCATATAGCCCTACTACCATCGATAATCGATGCGTAAAAACTATAACTTGTCTTTTTTTACCAGCTTCTACTAATCTACGAATAACCGATGCTTCATATTTGTAATCCAAAGAGGATATTGGATCATCAACTATTAATGGACATTTAGCATTTCTTCCTGATGACTCTGCAAAAAAAGCCGCCAAGGAAACAACTCTATTTTCACCTTCACTCAATACATCTGATGGTGTGGCTGATTTATCTTCAACCCCTTCTAATTCAACCTTAAATGGAATTTTTCCTCTACTAGCCTTTTGTTGTCTAATAACCGCTCTTACTGTTCCTTTAGTAAGCATTTCCAATTCATCATTGAATCGTTTCTCATAATCATCCGTTAATAATTCTTTCGCCAATGTGGTACTTAATTTTGAAATTTTATTTGTTGCAGTCAATTTCTCTGCTCTATTATACAATGAGATTCTTTTCAAATACTCAATTTTACTATTAACCTCATCTTGAATACTCGAAACATATTTTTGAGCACGTAATGATTTTATTTCCGTAATCAGTCTCTTATGATCTTCATCTCCCAATAAATCAAGTTGCTTTTGTCTAGTGTTAACTTTATCTTTTACACAGTTCTCAATCAAATGTAAAACATCTTCGATACCTATTTCTACTATCTCCGCTTTTTCTACATTTTCGGAATGTATTATCGCGCTATATTTTCTTATAGAATCTATCGTTTCACATATTTTAACACTTACGCTCTCTACTCCTGCAGAAGAAATAGCTAATTCACTCTGTTCTTGTGCCCATGCACTCGGACACTTTTGTAAGAGTTCAATTAAGTTTTTTCTTCTTTCCGTTACTCGCTCACTTGCACTACCATTTATGTATTCATCAATACTTTGCATTCTGTTTACACAATGCAAAGCAGAAACACTCTGTCCACATAATGGACATTTTCCCTCTTTATTGGTATACTCAATAACTCCCTCAGATTTTAGAAAACTATTATAATATTTTTTCGCCGCTTTCCACAAATTTACCCACGCTTGATTAGATACACTTTTCTTATCTAATTCATCCGCAGTATTTTCAAATAAGATTTTTGCAGCTTGTTGTTCCTCTTTTGCAACTTCAAGTTGTTTTCTTGCATTCTGAATCGTTTCAACATTTGCCTTTGAAAAAAATTCTTTGAACTGAGCAATATACTTATGTAATGCCTCTAGTTGCTCTATTTCTTTTCTTAAACTTTCAATTGAAGCTGAAACCATTTCTATGTTTGACTCTTTTTCCTTCTTAATAAGAGCATTCTCCTGTTCCGCTCCCCAGGAAAAAAATTCATCAGCTAATTCCGTTTTTTCTGTTACATTTAGAACTGTCTGACATATATCTATCCCTGTTAACTCTTCCGGAATAAATATTTCTGTACTTTTAACCTCTGTCTTTTTTCTTTCTATCTCATCTTTTACATCAGAAGCTACTTTCGCAATTGCCGATAGCATCGAGAACACCCATGGCTCATATGATGCCTCTTTAGAAGATTCTACATATGCTTTAGATATCTTTGTATCAAAGATGTCTACATCCTTTAGTAACGAATATTCTCCATCCTTTGACAAATCACAGTTATATGTCTCTTCCTTTCCTTTATGTAATACAGTTACCTCACAAGATTGTTTCTTCTTTTTTTCAAAATAAACATTCTCTTTTAGTTCTTCTTTATATTTAGCATCAGCTAATTTTTTTAAGATTCTAATATACCCTGATTTTCCAGCACCATTTTCTCCATATACAACAGTTATCCCGTTTTCTCCAAATTCTAAACATTTTCCTGTTGCAAGTGCATTGACGCCCATAATATTATTAATAGATTTAATAGCAAAATCACTCCTATCATCTCTAGTTAATATATTTAATTTGGTTATATCAATAGATTTTTTTATACCAGATACTTCTTCTATACACTCTGTAGCAAATCTTTTTATATCTTTCTCTGTAAACTTGCCCATTTCATAATAAGTTAATGCAGCATCTTTAACCCATATGGCTTGCTCTTCCAGCCACTCTATAAATTCTTCATTAGTTGTTGCCAAAGTAACGCCTCCCTATATATTTACAAACTGTCTTTTATCAGTCATACCACAGAACTGCTCTTCCATTCACACGACCAGCAATTTCCTTTGCCAATATAAGCGATGCTATAAATTTGTCTTCCCAATCTGCTTCCTCCTCTATAACATCAGTCAATCTGCCCGCAAAATCCTTTTTCGATTCATATCCCACTAAAACTGAAGCTTTCTGTATCAGCTCATCATCCACAATAGCCATATCATCCGGAAGAAGCTCATCTCCAATACTGGTATAAAACCAACTCAATCTGCACTCTTTAAACACATTACAGTATATTGATTCTGAAATATGCTCTCTTTCAAGCTGTTTCGCTTCTTCTGCTGTGACAATGTATCTATTGCCCTCATGTATAATCTTATGTTCTCCAAAATGATCAGTTTGCACAGAAAAATTATCTATTTTCCCCAGGGAATACTTTTCGCAGGCAAACTTAACAACATCATGAAAAGATGCATAAACAGATTTCTCTTTCAAACACCTGTAGTAGACATCGTCCGGCTTCTGTTTTAAATTCGTCACTCTAAGAGTAATGTCTTCGCTTTCGTATATCTTATCTTCCTCACAGCCTTCTACGGGAAGTAAAATTTGTAATGTGAATCGTCTACTGATTTTAATCATCTCCCTTAAAATTCAATTTCGCATAAATACAAATCCCCTAGCAAAACTGTTCCGTCATCAGATACCCTTCTCTAAATTAACTAGATGTGAATAAAAATCGTGCCCATATCTATACTCCTGCTCCAATAAAACCGCTCCATAATCAATATATTGCTTCACGACATTGGGGAAATATTCATCTTCATAAATATGCCGTTGTTCATTCATTTCTATCAGTGCTTTAAATAATGCATCGTTTTCACCAGTTATTGTTTGTCGGTTCAAGTCAAGTCCATTTATATCACCAACAGTATTATCAATTGAAGAAAACCCATCATTCAACGCTAACGCTATTGAAATTTTGGCTAAAGCAAACGGTTGTAAATGTTCACGCACATACAATCCTTCGTATATTTCTTGTGTTTTTTTTGATGTTTTCAATCTAAACTGCATACTTATCCTCCAAAATATTCATTAGCATATACAAGCGTTTGAAGGTTATCACTATTTTCCAGCAAAAATTGAGCCTGAATTCGATTCTTCATTTTTTCATAGTGCTCACCTACAATTTCTTCATTTGTAGAGAATATGAATACCTGTCCCGACAAATCCATAAAAAACTTTTTAGTAATATTAGCTCTATGTTCTGTATCAATTCTTGCAAACGGTGTATCTATCACAAATGGAACTTCTTGTTTATTTAATTTCATAAATGACCAATATAAAGCCATAATAAACACTTGCTTTTCGCCTTTTGATAATCTTGATTTCTCGATTTCTTGCAAAACACTAATTTTTTCATTCCTCTTATCATAGAATTTTACAAATTCATTTAAATCTTCAACATTTGCACTTGTCAATAATCCTTGACAATGTACCGTCCCATATTCAGCCAAATACGCTTGTACACCGATTTTTTTTATTTTATTACATACGCTCTTTGTATCAAAAGTTATATTCTTGTATATATGCACATTAAAATCGGAATCAATTATGATACTATCTATAAATCTATTCTTTCGAGCTAATTCCTTGATTTTCATCATAAATAACTCTTCAACTTTTTTAATTTCATTACTATATAACCGATTTTGAAGAGTATCCAAAAATGCAACTGACTTTTCTGACAACGTTGTTATCGATATATTTTTTGACACTTCATCGAATTTCTTTTCTTCACGTTTAAGAATATTCTTTCTCTCTTCTAAAGCATCTTTATAACGTTGTTTTCTGTCTATCCATTCTTGCATTTTTTGATTTAATTCATTTGCTTTCTGAACTAATTGCGTCTTTTTTTGCAAATATTCCTGAATTCCATCAATATTGCAATTTTCAATTTCTTGACGTAATTTTTGAGTTCTTTCAATAGAATCTTTTATTTCTCTTTCCGTTGCAATAACACATTCTTTATCCAATGTTAAATATCTTGAAATAGCATTTTGTACCACAATATATTCCTCACCAGATAAATCAATAATATCAATGACTTCAGATAGTTTTTTCAACTCCATCTCATTATTGAATTCCTCAATTACAAGTTCTGTAAGTTCTACATCATCTTGCCAAGTTAATCTGCTGTATACCTTTTGCATAACACCTGGCAAAATGCTCTTTAATGATTCCTGAAGCAACTCATACTGTTGTTTGTCATGTTCTTTTGATAATTGAACAGACAATTTTTTTAGCAAATCTTTTACTATAATAAATGGCACAACTTCATTAGCCATTTTCTTCAATTGTATATTTTTATCTTCTCTAAATCTCTCTTCCTCTTTTATCTGTAATAATTTTTCATTCCATTCATCATATGTCACACCTCCAGATAATTTATATTTCTTATCTAAAGATTTAATTTCTCCATTAATAAAATCTATCTCAGATTTAATGTTATATATTGCAACAACACAATCGCCATACTCTTTTTCAGTCTTTTCCACCTGCTGCTTTGCTTCAATGTAGTTAAACTCACATACATCATTTGTTCTTTTTCCAAAGGCAAGTCGTTTAAAATTCTTTTGCATTATATCAAATGTATCATATCCACATAATATCATGAATGCGTTCTTGATTCTTTCATTACTATTTTCATCCAAAAAGTAATCAGCAATTTGCTCTCCATCAAAGAAAAACAAATCAAATAACTCTGGCGGTATAATATTCATAACATAATTGTCAAAGTCAGCTAATTCTTCACTACTTAGAATTACACCATTTTTTTCAACAACACATTCTTCAAAATCATCCAAAGAATTAGCTCCATTATCCCAACTTCTAGTTATTATATACGCATCATCTTCTTGTCCATTAGAAAACAATACTTCTAACTTGACATAGCACTTTGATGAGATATCGAATTTTGAAACATCGTTTATATATTTTTTTACTTCTCTACGATAATGTGCATTTATATTTTCAAAACCAGCTGCTTTATTACCATACATACAAAGTTTAATACCCGAAAACAATGTTGTTTTTCCAGCCCCATTTTTGCCACCTATAAGCACAATATTTCTTTTTTTATTTGCTTGCAAATCGAATTTACATACTCCAACGTATGAACCGAAATTACAAAGTTCAATCTTCTTAATCCTCATGATTTATATCTTCTTTCGCTTTTTTGATATTTTCATAATGCAACCAACCTTCATTAACCACTTTATCAAACGCCTTATTAACCTTTTGACCTCTTGTATAGTGCTTATTGTTTTCAATTGCAACTACTAATTTAGCCAACATATCATATTCAATATCAAACTCTTGACACGTTTGCTTTACGATATCCAATGAATCTGCTGAAAACAGGGGAACTCTATACTCATCCCAAGGCAACCTTTTTCCCTTTATGTTGTAATACAAATCCACAAGCGTTCTTTTAGTCAAATCCCCTTCTTTTTCCCACATTCTGTCAATCGTTCTTAATTCATCAATTGTTATCAACTCCAAGTTTGTTTTTTCTTCCAAAATTAACAACTCTTCAAGTATCTTTTTTCTTCCATACATATTAAAAGAACCAAAGCCTAATTGCCCATCTTCTTTTTCATAAACAGAACCATTGCGCCTTCTTTTTTCTCTAAATTCTGGATTTTCCCTTATAGACAACAACCAATCTCTATAATCTCGTAAAGGCTCCAACCACTCTTCTCCTTTTTCGATAAACGTTTTTAATGATTTATCTTCTTTTACCATTGTGCAAATCCAACATCCAAAACGTGAATTTCCTGTTACTACTACTTTATTTTCATCAATTTCACCTAATGCACTCTGCTCTTCCGACAAATTCTCTCCCTGATACAAAGAAAATAAATATTTATTACTTGAGCCCCAAGGAGTAATTGCATCTCCACTTAACAAGTAATTCCATATACGCTCATTCGGAATTTCTGTCAAAGGATTATAAACATATGCATTTTTTATATCCGTATGCGGAATCAATAATTTCCCTTCTATTTCTCTAGTTTTGATTCCGCGTGCTCTATAACTGCTTTCCGCTTTTCTAACCCCAAGTAACATTACTATTTCACCATCATTATCGATAGTTTCTGTAACAAATTTATTAATTGGTCTGATCTTCAATTTGTCAGTACACCATCTAAACCCTGGCGCTTCTGGAGTTGGATATCCCAGTCCAATAACACACGACCAAAATGTTTTCTCCAATTCCGGTTTTATAATTCTTGTTTCGATTTTATACTTTTCGCCAGCGTCACCTATTCTTTTAGACATATCATGCATATAATCTCTAACAATAGGATTTTCAACCATCGTATCAGATGAAACAATATACACTTTTTTATTAATCTCATCAGAATCTAATTGCATAAGCATTTCAAAAACAAGGCAACATAATAGTGTGGAGTCTTTTCCACCACTAAATCCTATCATCCACGGCCTGCTATCATGCTTGTAAACCAATTTCATCTCTTCAATTATCTCTATACATTCTGGGAATTCCACATTATTCATCAATCTTACCTTCTTTTAAATTTATTTTCGTACTTTTCTTCTTCATCATTCAATCTAAGTCCCAAACTGCTCTTAATCGCATTAGCAGTTAAATATACAGCAACATTATTTTTGACCATTTTCTCTTTTTCCTTAACGCAACGCTTCTTCCACAATTTTGAGTTTCTATGCCAATCTATATCTCTCAACCCAATCAAAACATTTTCATCAAGCCCGTTGAAATAAAAATAATTCCCCAACTGTCCCAATGCCTCTATTACCACAGATTGACACACTAAATATTCCGAACGCAATCTAGACTTTGGCAATTCACCATTTTCCAACATAGTCCATTGTTCAATATTTTCTACAACCATTCTCCAAAAATCAATAATCAGTTTTTCATTAAGATCATCATTTTTGCCACCACATATAATTCTTTTATTTGCTTTATAAAAGGTATTAAAAGTAAATAATGTTGCTGAATTCATTGACAAATTGTCTTTTTCTCTATCGGTATATTTTCCAATAAATTCATTTTGTTCAAGCAATTTTCTTGTTACAGCTGCAATTTTATCTGTAGAATCATATAGTTCCGCGAGCGAATTAGATGTTTTGACTGCATGTTTATTTAAATCGGTAAACATTTGCTGACTTCTTTTTAATCCCATATCTTTAAATAACACTACCGGAATAGTTTCATCCGCCAATGCCGGACATTCCTTTAATGCCTCAACAATTGCTGTCTTTCTATGTTGTCCATCATTTATCAAAAAAGTAGCTTTATCAGATATTTCGAGAATACCTACTTCTGGATATTCTTCAGAAAATGCTATAAACTCAACTTTTCCATCTACAGAACCTGCCAATGCAGAAAAAACATATGTATCCAAATTCTCAACAATATATCGCTTAATTGCTGGTATTCTTTTCTGGTTCAATTTTCTTTGTGCTCTCCGTTCAGGCAAAATCTCTTCCTCTAATTTAGGAAATAAAACCTCTAATTCTTTAAGCTTTACCATAATTGTAAAATACTCATTTCCTGCTTGAATTCCTTTAATAGCTGTGTACTTCATTTGACTTCCTCACTTAAAAAGACTATACGTAAGTAGTATACTTAAGTATAGTCTCTTTGTCAATCGAACATCTCAGTTTAACTCTTCCAATATTAGGGATTTTCCTTCACATATTCCCAAAATGCTTTATCTCTCATATATATAGGAGTTTCCATATTACCTATCTTTAAGATGCTCTCATGCTTCTTTAGATTTTTTATATCACTGCATAATTGGTTCTCTGCCGAGCTACCGTTTAACGTATTAAATACAAATCTAACGTCTCCTGGTGCCAAATCTGCCACATTATGAACCACCCAAGTAAGTATGTACTTCGAATAATCCTCTTCTTTTGTAACAAAATGTTTCAAAAACTGCGTGGATAAAATCGTTCCTACACCAAATTCTCTTCCTTCTTTTAATATTTTGCGTAAAGAAGGATATCCTTCGCGCAAGAAATTGTCTGCTTCATCAACCAATATTAATTTGCTTAGTTGTCGCATATTGTTTTCAAGCTTGCTATGACCTGCAGCTTGCATTTGCGAATAAAACAAATCTAATGTAATTGCTACCACTAAATTTTGAATATCTGAATCATATCCAGACAAGTCGATAACTACAACTCCATCTAGTAACTCATATAATCCTTTAGTTTTTGACGATATTGGTTCAAATATTTCAAACATAGCTATTTTAGATAATGCCGCTTCCAAAACATCTCCCTTTTTAATCTCCTCATCATTTTCATAAATCTGATATAAGGTAGAAAATGTTGGTGCTTCATTATTCCACGTAGCAGAATTTGCCTTGTTAATACCAGTTCTTGTATAAGCACTATCAATACAATTAAGCAACACATTCTTTTGCTTAGGTCCCAGATTCGGATACACCTTAGAAATTGTATCTACAAAAGTATTAGCTGTATGAACAGGTAACAATGGTTTTGGAGTTCCTGACCATGTTAATGCCAACGGATTAAACGGCAAATGATACGGTTTATAAATTTTTGCATCTGTAAACTTCATGAAATCCGTCTTGTTTTCATTATAATCGCCCTTATAGTCAAATATAAGAATTCCAATATTATCTGACAAGACATTAGAACCTCTATTCTGATACAGTTGCGCTATTACAGATTGAGTAAATTGTGTTTTACCGGTACCCATGGTGCCAATTATTCCTGTATTAGTATGGAATATCTTGTCAGTATTATTGGGCTCCCAAATTACACTCTGTCCATTTTGCTGATTCATTCCAAAATGAATACTCATACCTTTAGTTTCTACCGGAACACCTTCGTTCGATACATCTTCATCTGCCTTCTGCTCCAAAACCTGCTCATTAATATTTGTATCTTGTTGCTCATCTGCCTCATTTTCACTTAATCCATTCTGTTCAGCATCAAAGATTACAGCTGTTGAAGAAATATTTGAAACTTCTCCAGTCAAAAGAGAAACATTCGTTTCATGAATCAGTGACAAAGCATCTGTCTTTGCTTGAACATTTTCAACAATTTCTTTCACTGTTTTTAAAATCAATCCGAATTCATCAGTTTCTGGCATTTCGATTATATTAATTTTATCCTCAGTAAATGCATTTTTTCTAATCACTTGCCCCTTTTTGAATGACAAAACCGCACCTATTCCCAGAACCTCTTGTATATCTTTTGAAATAGTATACTCTTCATTAAGAAGTGCCTGTCTAAATTTATCAAGAACAATATCCCAATCTTGTGAATCATCTACATGATAAACCTTCATTTTTTTGCAACTTATTATTATAAGCTGCATCATAAAATTGCGATTCACCTTATACATAATTGTTTTTTCAAGTTCTTCTGCAGGACAAAATGCATTATCAAATCCATATGCCGTCGCCTTCGCTTGTTCAATAGCCTTTTTCATTACTGTGCTATCATTATTTCCAGTTTTTACTTCTGTAGGATAGAAATATATCTCTAAATTTTCATTTTCTCGATGCAAACCAACAAACAACAAATCATCACTCGTCGGTCCCGCATCAAATCCCAAATTTTTATACGATAACACCCCATCCTTCTGCGAAAGACCTGCACCTCCAGATACTCGTAACATTTCTTCCATAGAAATAGGCACCCATATAATATCCGGGTGTTTAAGATATGCTAACATGAATTTAATCGCAGCAACAATACTAATCTTTTCTCTTGAAAATGTAGAATCCTTATTTGCTCCTATCATTCGCTTTGATGAAATTAGTCTCAACAACCAATCACCATTAACTGCATTAAATAGATTAATTATTTTCTTTACATCTGCGACATCTGCCGTCACTGCCTTTTCATTCAAATATTCTTGAATTACTCTTGTATATTGTTCTGACTTATGCGTTACAGTAATTGCATCATATCCGCTACTTGAGGTGTATTGATCGCTATAATGAATTATTAGCAAGTCTCCACTAGCCTCTTTTTCACTAAAGAAATCCAAATCAACTTTAGGCTCTACAAACACCACCCAATTAGAAGCATCATATATATAATCCATCTTCGTCTCAGCTTTGGAATCTATTTGTGTTGATATACTAATATCAGGATTATATGGATTTCCAGTTTCATCAACCTGTATTAACGAATTATATAACTCTGCCATTTTTACAACATCTGTTTTCTTTGCATAGCGTGTTCCAAAACCAGTTCTATACTTTTGACCATACTTACTCGATGGTATTCCAGACAAAATCCCCCCCAGTGAAATTCCTGTTTCAATTTGATCCATAGTCGCTGTTTCAGATGTTATTTCCGATTCCATCTCATAAAATGATATATGTGCATACTTATAATCTTTTCCATTATCATTATAAAAGTAGCAATCCACATTCTTAGAAAAAACACCTTCTAAATCACTCATTGCTATACCGCTACCAAAAGTCAATTTCAATTCCGAAAGATATTTCTTTAGTCTTGAATAGTTTTTAAGATTCAAAAAGGCATTATCCACCAATGTATCAGAATAAACATGCACTTCAAATCGCATCAATTTATTCACATCCGCATTCCTATTAATAGAGTGAATAAAAAACTGTGCTATACCTACAAACACTTCTGCACAATCACCCATATTTATGAGATTTATTTTTATTACTTTATTGTTTATATCCTCAAATATATATTTAAAATGAGAAACAAACTCTGTTATTTTTTCTTCAATTAATTTGGGCACATACCGCCTTCCGCCCATATACTTTTTGTTTTCAACAGGAGCATAATGTTTCCACTCCAATGAATAAAGCTGATCGGATACTTTAAATATCTTCCTGTTCCTACGTATGTACGGCAATAAATTGATTGAGTTCAATCGTTCTATCACAATATCCGATGCATCTTTCATACACTCTTCATTTAACAACATTATTTGGTATACTACATTCAACGGATGTAATGGTGTGAATAATATTTCCTCATCCACTCCAACAGTTATTGTTCCCAACCGCAATGCTGATACTTGCTCTGTAGTTAATGGCTGACCATCTATTAAACTATCAAATTGCATCAAAAAGGTATCTACATACTCATTTGCCGCATCTAATAAATCCCCCGACAAATATGCCAATGTAGGAACAGTATTCGCTTTAAGCAAAGCTCTCATATATCCATAGTATGCTTCTTTCAGTTCTTCGCTTATAGTTAAATCTTCCATATCCACTTGTGGTTCACTCACATCATGATACGAGTCACAATGAGCTGAAAGAATTGCCTTTTCCAAAAATTGTCTTTCAACCCGAAGTTCCTTTAACAAATTCTCTTTTGCAAAATATTCTTGAGAATCCATTAATATTTGCTTCAGGTCAACGAATTCAAAACTTTTCCTTTCCGCAAACTTACCTCTCAATATTCCACGACCAATTATTTCGGTACTTTTTGTTTCATCAGGAAATAATGCAAATGGAACCACTATACCAGCAAAATTAACCTCAATATTAATTCCACTTCCAATATTTGATAACTCTTCTTCAGTTGTAAATACATGTAATCTATCTTCAAAATTGCATCTATATTGTTTATTCTCTTCTAATTTCTTTGAAACAACATTTGCAGCATTTTTATTAAATATTAAATCTGTAGAAATTCCTAATAATTTCAACTTACTCTTTGTAGCCTTTTTCTTATAATCTATAGAAAAATTAGTTTTAATTGTTGAAATCATATACTCTGCCGGCAAATCCAATATACAAATTTTAAATACATATGTTATTGCATTCGTTTCATCTCTCAACTCTATTTTATGAAATGTAATGTCTTTACGCGAAAATACAAACACTAAATCTTTGCCGTCTCTTGTAAGTGTTGCATCATCAGCACTAATACCATTGTTTGGAATTTTGACATTACAATCTATTCTTATTGATACAGATGTATACTTCTCAGAATTAAAAATCAACAAACTACGAGTTCTCTTCTTAGTAGTCATTGTTCCTTCATCTCTAATAAACAGATTTTCTCCATAAGAAATTTGTTCAAACGGAATCGAGCCATACACCGATATGTTATTCTTATCAATTTGCAATGGATTCTGTTTCTTTTCCTGTTTTTTTGCCATTGCAGTAAGCATATCGTGATATGTAAATGCTCTACTCCAATTTTCGCCATCAGAATTTTTTGCATTTTCTATTCTTTGAATAAATTTATCATCAAAATCATCCGATAAATCTGCTTCCAAATTTCCAATACGAATACTTCTATCAATCCGTTCATATAGTTCATTATTCTGTTTCAAAAACTTATTTACTTCATTTTTGTTATTAGTCTGATAATCCGCTTTTCCATCTATCGTAAATAATCTGAATCCCGGAAAATTCTCTTTATTGACTTTCCCACTACTCATAATGGATAATAAATCCCGATATTCAAACAGTGAGTTTTTGTCACTAAAAACATCTACATCTTTTCTATCCAATTCAAATTGGAGAACACTTTTTTCAACTGTTGTTAATTGCGTACTCGCCTCTATCATCTCTTTAATTTCCAGCATCAAGTTATCTGCATAAAACGGCATGCCACTAGATGCCATATCTCGCGAACCACTTATAGCACTATCAATTGGATCTGATGATATTAACAATATAGGTTTATATGCTTCATTTGCTGCATTTCTTAAATTTGCACACAAAAATTCTGTAGACATTCCATCAATTTGAGCAGCAATTACCACCTCATTATCAACACACTTTAATGTATATGTACGATATAAAGAACCATCCAGACACTTATACTCGAACTCACCAACAATTCCGCTCTCTTCAAGATATTCTTTCAATGTATCATATACCTGCTTTACCATATCATCGTCGTCTAATTTTAAGCTTAATGTATCTCCTTTATGGAGCAAGCCACTATTAGAAGACATCTGAAAATATGAATTTATTTTCTTTGCTATAAAACTATAAAATTCTCTTAACATATTGTGCATCTCCACTATCACTCTTCTTATCAATCAGATTCAACTTTGTGAAAAATTCTTGCAAAAATTTTCTCGACGTCTGATCTAAGAAAATCCCCCTTGTCTCATACTCCTTAAACAAATCGTTTAATCTTATTTTTTCTGCATCCCTTAAAGCAATCTTTGTCAAAAAGATAATATCCCTCTCTGTTAAATTAAGTACTATTCCAGATTTTCTTCTATTTTTTAGCCATCGATTTTTTGCATATTCCTCAAATTTTTCTATATAAAAACGATTTGCTCTCTTTCTCTCAGTATTGAGAAATTGTTCTTCAACACATTTAAACAAATGCTTTATCGCCCTATCCGTATGATTAACTCCATTGGGTTCAACAATTTCACCAAATTTTTTGTAGTCTCCAATACAATCTACATACGCCTTTTCTACTTTCTTGATTTCCTCTGCAACTAGCAAATCCTTTTCCGTGTCATCTCCAATATATTCTTGAATCATTATATAATCATACATAAGATTTTCATCTTTATGTTGATTTATCAATTCCAAAGTTATTGAATGACAAAACAGATGATTAATTTTTTGTTGTAATTGCTCCCATCCATTCACACAACATTTTCTATTTCCACTCACTTTTTCCCAATCTAATGCATAATAAAAGTCAACTCTATTATCCCTGTTTCCACTTCCAAAATTATCTAATGCGACGCAGGTTTGCGTAACATAATAAAAATAATATAAATCCAACAGATTAGAAATATCTTCAGGTTCTGTCATACCATTTGCTAACATATATCGAAAATCACTTTTGAATTTTTCTTGAATTCCATTTATAACTGCAAAATACTTCTTTTCACTAATACAACGTTCTTTTTGAATAGACTCTACTGAATCTACAACCAAGGATTCCATTACATTGTATGGATATTTTTTTCTCGCTTCCTGTATAAAATAACAATCCATATCATCCAACCCCAAAATACAAAAAACAAAGAATGCCAATTCCTCCGCACTCTTATTTTCTGTTTTTGATTGACAGGCATAAAGCCCAATGTTTTTAGCCATAAACTTATTATCTTGAAAAAACATTTTCTTTACCGTTTTTTCAAAAATTGGTTCATCATCTTTCGATATAACCAATTTCTTTTTCATCTTTTGACACAACTCTTCAAATACAATTTCTTCTGTTTCTATTGCAAGTGCTAACTTAAAAAACTCACTAATTATTTCTTCTAATTCACATACGATATGTATTTTTCCATTTGCTTTATATGGAAATAATTTGAATCTCTTATTCGGGTTATGTCTCAACCTATATACATCTTGACTTTTTGTATCAAGATCCTGAACATTAAACGTTTCCTTGAAAATCATTTCATCAAACATATAATCCATGCTACTTCACCACCTTAAATTCATAACCAAAACCAGTCTTTTTAACCATTGACTTTTCACCTTTGTCAGAAACAATCAATATATTTTCACCTAACGAACCTGCATGTAACATTTTTTCCACAAAAATAATAAAATCAGCATGATTATTTCTATCATCAGCAGTTTGAATATATCCTTCATTTAATTTTGCAATCAATTCATATAACGAAAAATCAATTGTTAATTTAATAATTTCTGATGTGTTTTTATTAATGAATTCAATTGCAATATTAGGCGAAAAGCGTTGTAACAAAGCTTCATCAAGCGCTTCTGGCATATTATCTAAACATTCTTTAAAAACCAAATTTTCATAAATACTATATCCTACGATACTATCATCTAAACATACATTATCATCAGATTCAGAACCACACCACTGTACAACAGCCTTCTGAACCTTACTATAAAGCGAAGCTAACTGCATTGAATGACCTGCATTATAATGGTATAAATCTCTTAAGAATGAAATATATACCTCATCATTTTCACTATAATTCTGAATTTCATTTATTCTAATCAGCGCCTTAAAAAACTGAAGTTTTAATACCTTATCAGAATTTATCCGGCCTATTACTTTATTATCAGCCAACACATTCTCATAACTAGAACCTTTTAAGTGTGTTCTGATTTCATTCTCTATTTCCGAAGAAACATTATAATGAACAGCAAGTTCATCAGCTTCTTCCGTACGCCTTAAAATCGGATCATATTTTTGCAATTGATTCATCAAAGGTGTTACATCAACATTATCAAACATCAATGTTGGGGTAATATTCTTCACATACTCTTTTAACATATTTAACGAATTAGGCGACACCGAACACATCTTATCAAAACTAAACTCCGGCGAAACTAATACATCATATACATAATTAAGAATTTCTCTTGTTGTAATAATCTCTTTATCTTTTACTATTCCCTTAACCAATAAATGTGCAATATATTTTCTGTTGTTTTTGTCCATAAACATTTCAAAATTATTTTTTATTGGACAAGTCATTGTCAAAGGGCACTCTACAGACTTTTTCTTATATGCTTTAAAAAAAACATTTTCTTCATCCTCTGCAAAGATTTTATCAAGTAATCTTTCTATATAATCTGGAACCACCCCTTCTTCACCCAGTGAAAACAAATTGTAATCAGCAAAACTAATATGTTGAAATGGACTATTAACGTCATAGTCGTTATCATTAACCATAGAAGTTAGAATGTTATACTTTTCAACATACGCTTTAAGTCTATTAAATCTTCGTTCAGCATATTCTGATTCAACAAAATTACTTAATACCCCTAAATTTATGGCTAATATGAGATTTTGCCCAGGTTCATCACATTTTTCATCCGAAAATCTATCTAACAACTCATCCAATGTTTCGTTTGGTTTTTTACATTGCGAACTCACTTCTGTTGCATCATTATAGATCTGATAACCTGCAATAAGTTTTTCTGGTTCACTATTTTTTAAATATGACATCAAATGCGACTTACCATCACCGGCGCTACCGCAGAGCATAAACAATGTCTTTTTACCAGTTGCATTTACTCTTTTTAAAATATCTTTTAAATCTCTTTCTGCATTTCTCTCAACATGGATATATTCTTTAAATTCATCAAATTTGCTAGTACTATCAATAGATTCACTTGATGATTTTCTCAATCTATTCAATTCAATGATAAAATCGCATACACTCATAATGCACCTCAATCTTTTTTCACTACTGTAACTACATCTTCTATTTCACATTCCAAACACTCGCATATTTTAAGTATAATTGCTAATGATACGGGTTCATTTTTATTCATCTTAGACAATGTACTTGTACTAATTCCTGTCTTTTTACAAAGTTCTCCTTTTTTTACGCTTTTATCTATTAATGTTTTCCATAAATTTTTATAACTTAAAACCATAAAAGCCTCCTAATTTTACACACTCATATCAATTATTACTAGTTTACTACTTTTCTTCGATTTTATCAACAATTCTTTCGTTTTCTCGATATTTTTCACTTAAAAACAAAAACACACTTCAGTAAGGCCGTAATGCAAGAATTTGCAAGAATTTGACCGCCTTCTAAATCTTGCCTTCTAAATCTTCTAAATTATTCAGTTTTCTTCTTTAAGCTCTTCTTTTGCCTCAAGTAGTTCTGTAAAAATACGCAATTGTTCCTCCGACTTTTCATCCATTTCAAGAAGACAATTCTCTATGTATTCTTCCAGGGTCCTTCCAGCATTCGATGCTGCCTTTTTTAGGATTGGACCAATCTGCGGATTATATTAGCGATAACCTCTGAAACACTGTATTTACAAGGCGAAACACCTGAATTAGAGATTAAAAAATGACCTTGACGAAACCCATTTACGGGTTGAATCAAGGTCATTTCTTTATTCTTTTATTCGGTTGTTGAGGCTAAACATTTTTGCCCTTACAGGCTAATTTGCATTGCCCTTCAACATGTGTTTATTACTCAAACTCGGCAAGTTGTCGCTCTAACTTAAACTATTTTGTTTAAGTTTTATTTAAAATCTGCCTATATTTTACTCTATTTGCACACTTTATTTTGGCTTACTGATTTTCTGTTGCCAAAGTGTTGCCATGAAGATATTATAGCACAACCGACAATTAAATCAATCAGCATTTCAGCAAAATAAAGGCAACGTAGAACTGAAATTTTCGTGCTCCTACAATTTATTGAATTCCTGTAAAATTTGAAACAGCTTTCTTAATTTCTTTCTCATGTCCTTCCATTAAATGTCCGCCGTTTTCAAATGAAATAAACGTACAATTTGCAAACCTTTTAACTGCCTTTTCTGTATCAGCATAGTTTGCCAATTTATCGTCTTTTGCGTGAAAAACTAATGTCGGCACTTGTAACTCTTCGATGTGATAATCTTCATATTTTTTCGCCATATCAATATTGGTTACAGAAGCATCCAATACCACACCATCTTTTCTATCACCAACAGGAAGCATATCGTAAATTGTAGATGGTTCCATGCCCATAATCAACTTAAATAACGGACTAAGAAGAAACATTGTAAAGCTATTGCATAAAAAAGGAGGTGGACCTACATATTTTAAATATTTGTCAGGCTTTTCTGTAAGCGGCATAGCAGAACAATATAAAATCAGACCTTTTGTTCTTTCTGGATAATCCAAAGCAAAACGTATAGCCACACTTCCACCTGCCGATGTTGCCAACAGATACACTTTTTCAATCCCCAATTTATCTAACAGACTTACATATGCTGTTGCTTGTTCTGCAGGTGTTCCATTTCCTAAAATATCACTACCTAAATAACCAAATCTCGATGGAGCAATAATTCTATAATCAGAGGAAAAATCTTTGCAGGTATCATATGCTTGGTCATATCCACCAA
>SVEK01000008.1 GCA_015057405.1 Lachnospiraceae bacterium | reverse complement strand
TACTGCAGAAGATGCATACGGAAGAAAAACAATTGCAAAAGCATCACTTATGAATTCTTCTGTCGGAAATATTGAATCGGTTTACCTTGCATTTGACGGAGAAAAAATAAATGGTGAAAAAATGCTTCTTGCAGAAAAAACATCAGGAAAACTTTCGTTATATGCAGTGACCGAAAACGGTGATGAATTCATGGTTCCTGATGATGCAATAGAGTACGTTGCTGCAGATGATGGGGAAAATGAAGCAATATCAGTTGATTTGATGGGTAATGTTACAATAAACGGAGAAGGAACGCTTGGTGTTGCAGCCCAGTATTATGTAACAGAAGATTATTGCTATCAGGCCGATGTAATGCTTGATTCTTATAAAGAACAGATGAAAGCAGAAGATGCAAAAGAGCCTGTAATAAGTAAAAACCTTATCGAAGAGACAATGTGTGTTACCGTCGGTGAAGAAGTAACATTATCGGTTGATGCCCAGTCTCCTGATGATGGAGAAATTGTATATACATGGTATCAGAAATCAGCAGACGGAGAATTTCGTGAGATAAAAGCCGATGGTAAAAAACTTACGCTTACGTTAGAAGATAAAGGTACGGTTAACCGGTATTATGTTGCAATTACCAATAAGATAAGAACAACCGGTATTGAAGAAAATACGGTGATAAGTCCTATTGTAACGGTATATGTTAAAGATGAGCTTACATCAGAAGACATAACCGTAACAGGTAACAGTGCTGTAAATGGAGATAATGAATATTACAGCGGTGATATTACTGTAAAACCAAAAGAAGAAGGCGTGGAAATAGCATTTGTTTCTTCAGACGGAACCATTATGTCTGAGTGGGAGGAAGAACTCACAATAGGCGATGATGTTCACGGAACGGCTACATATAAGATCGCGCTGCGAAAGAACGGTCAGTATGTCAGTGAAGTATATTCACTTGTTCTTGCAATGGATTACCTCGGACCTGAGGGAGAAGTAACCGTAGGAAAAAGTACATGGGATAAGTTCCTTGAAATAATAACATTCGGTATATTTGAAGCAGACACACAGAATGTTACGATTACGGCAGAAGATGCTCATGCCGGAATTGGTGATGATGGGATAGCATATTATAAGTCACATGAGATACTTAACATTGATGAGGTAAAAGCACTCAGCGATGATGTATGGACATACGGAACCGAGACCACTATAGAAGACGGAGAAGCAGCCGTTGTATATGTAAGACTTACGGATAAACTTGGTAACATAAGCTACATATCTTCAGATGGTGTTGCAGTAGGTAATGTCGCTCCTATTGTAGAGTTTGCATATGACAGCGAAACACTTATAACAGAAACAACAGATGTGTACAGGGATAAGGCAAATCTTATTGTAAAAATAAAAGATGATTCTGTCAGCAACGGACTTAAGAGTGTGACATACATAATTAATGATGGTGATGCACAGACTGTTCAGATTTCAAACGGACAGACCGAAGCAGAGATTCCTGTTACCTTAGATAAAAAGGGTATTAATACAATCACGATAACTGCAAAAGATAACTTAGACAAAGAAGTAACGGTTTCAGACACTATTAAAGTGTATAAGAGTGTTAACTTAAGTATTGCAGTAGTTGAGAGTATATATTATGACGGGAAAGCCATTGAAGAGGGAGAACATATTATTGCTAATACGGACGGTGTAACTGCTAAAGCGGAATTCAGTTACTGCAAAAAGGATGATGATGAATATGTGCAGGGACTTCCGACTGATGCCGGTGTATACAATATAAAATTGGTTGTCGCACAAGATGATGTTAATTATACACTTGCTGCGGAAACTGTAAGAGTAATTGAAATACTTAAGGCATCACAGACACTTACATTTTCATCAGAATGTTATAAACTAACTGCGGGTGAAAAGGTAAATGTAATTGTCGGCGGAGTAAAAACCGGAGATGTTACATTTACGGCAGCGGATGATGAAATCATAAGGATTAATAGCGAACAGGTAACATTTGATGCAGAAACAGCAGTGGCCAGTGTTCCGGTAGAAGCACTTAAGAACGGAAATACAACTATTACCGCAATTGTAAAAGGTAATGAAAACTACGAAGAAGCAGTTAAGACTGTAAATGTACAGGTGGCAGCCCCTCAGCTTGAGGAAGCTCCTTACACGATTGAAGCCGTAAGCGGAAATAACGGATGGTACACATCAGATGTTAAGATTGTTGCAGGTGAAGGCTACACTGTATCGGATTCGGAAAATGGTACATATTCAGGAACCTATTCCGTAACAGGTGAAGGAAAAGACAAGGCTCCTAAGCAATTGTTCTTCATGAATAATGCAGGAAGTATTGCTACAGCCGACATTACAACAGTAAACATCGATATGACGGCACCGGAAGGTGAAGTAAAGGCTGCTGAATCCGGATGGAGAAAATTCCTTAATACTATTACATTCGGACTATTCTTCAATGATACCGTGGTTGTGGAAGCAACCGCAGATGATGCAGTCAGTGGAGTTGACAGGATTGAATATTACTGTTCTAAAGAGGCTAAAACCATTGAAGAAATCAAAGCATTAAATGATAATGACTGGACAACGGACAGTGTTAAGCTTGAAAAAGAAGAAAAGGCGGTAGTTTACGTCAGAATTACAGACAAAGCGGGTAATATTACATATCTTAGTACTGATGGAATAATTGTTGATAAGACAGCTGCAGTAATTGATGTTAAACCAAGTTATGATGAAGCCAATTGGATTACGTCAGCAGGTGCATATGTTGAGGTAAGTGCAAATGATTCGCTTGCAGATATTGCAGATAATGGTGTGACATATCAGATTGATGGCGGAACAGTATTTGCAGGAAGTAAGCAGTTTACTATTGATGGTCTTTCAGATGGTAGCCACAATATTCTGATTAGTGTAACTGACAAAGCGGGAAATACGGTGACAAAGACAGTTGCATGGAAGCAGGATACAGTTGCACCGACAATAAGCCTGAACAAGACATCCGCTAATGTGATTGGGGTAAATGCAACGGCCGGAGCTTCAGGAATTGCATCAGTTCAGATTGCAATGAACGGCGGAGCATTTGCTGATATTACTGCAAACTATATGAATGGTTATACGATTACAGCCGGAGGAACGTATGAGGTTCGTGTAACCAACGGAGCCGGAGTAACAGTAAATGCAACAATAACAATGGATGACATACGTAAGTCGCAGATTATTACAACTGATAAAGATGTATATAATGTTGTGTATGGAAAGAGTAAGTCATTTACTATCGGAGCAGAATCTGATAAGAAAACTGCACTTACATATAAATCATCCGATGATAAAGTTGCAGTTGTCGGCAATGATGGAAAAGTAACCGTAAAAGGATACGGAAAAGCTGAAATAGTTATACGTTCAGCAGAAACTTCACAGTATAATGCAGCGGAGAAAAAAGTAACCGTAAAAGTTTTACCTAAGAAACCGCAACTAAAAACACTTGCGTCCAATAAGAAAAAGACAATTGTTGCGGGATGGAAGCGGGATAAAATGGCAAGCGGTTATCAAATCAGATATGCAGACAATAAGAACTTTAAGAAATCTAAGAGTATCACAGTCAAAAAGAATAAAACAACTTCTGTGAAAATTAAAAATCTTAAAAAGAAAAAGACATATTACGTAAAAGTAAGGTCGTATAAATTGTCTGCCGGAGAAAAGATTTATAGTAGCTACAGTAAAGCGAAACGTGTAAAAATCAAATAAATCACTAAGCGTTAATTAAAGAAATGTATCTTCTCATTTATTATAATAATAGATGGGAAGATACTTTTTCTTGCAATAACGTATATATAATAATAAAATAAATGTGCGTATTGAATGTAAGAAAACGATTAGATTATGGAGGACTGACGATGAAAAAGATAGTATTGACGGGGCTTATTACGATAAGCCTTGGGTTGTCTTTGGTTATTGGAGTAGAGATAGGAGCCGGACAGGAATATAGTCCTATTATAGATATACAAGATGAAAATGTTGCTTCGACAACAATGTTACCCGGAGCAAGTCAAGGTGTTGCATCGGCAGTGCCAAATATAGATGCAGTCGCATCAGCACCCCCTGGTGCAAGCCAAGATGTTGCATCGGCAGTGCCAAATATAGATGCGGTCGCATCAGCAACTCCCGGAGCAAGTCAAGGTGTTACTGCGGTAGTACCAAACGCAGATGCGGTCGCATCAGCAACTCCGGGAGCAGGTGAAGAGACTACAGCTTCGGATAATCCGGCAACTGACAGTGTCAGTATTAAGATAATCAAGCCAAAATCTAAGATAAAGGCAGGACAAAAGTACACATTTAAAGCTAAAATAAGCGGGTTGAAGGCAGGACAAAAAGGTAAGGTAAAATGGTCTGTAAGTAAGACGAAGTATGCTAAGATAACAGAAAAAGGCAAATTAACAGCATATAAGTCGGGAACGGTGTATGTTGTTGCAAAATATGACGATGTAATAAAACGAGTAAAGATAAAGATTATGCCTAAATATACTGTTGCAATAGATGCCGGACACCAGGCAAGGGGAGATAGTTCAACAGAGCCTGTCGGTCCGGGTTCATCGGTTCGTAAAGCGAAGGTTGCAGGAGGAACCTCCGGTGTTGTTACAAAAGTTCCTGAGTATAAACTTACACTAGCTGTTGCAAAGAAGCTGAAGAAGGAACTTGTGCAAAGAGGGTATAAGGTTGTGATGATAAGAACCGGTCATAATGTGAATATAAGCAATAAGGAGAGAGCAATAAAAGCAAATAAATCGGCAGATATATGTATTAGACTTCACGGAGACGGTATTGGCGATTCGTCAGTTAACGGAGCCAGTGCGCTTTATCCTACACAAGCTAACAGGTTTATTTCAAAACTTAGTCCTGCAAGCAAGAAGTTGTCCGAATGTGTTCTTAATGCGATGTGTAAAAAAACAAAAGCAAGAAACAGGGGTCTGTCACCGAGAGATGATTTGACAGGAACTAACTGGAGTACGATTCCGGTTACCCTTATAGAGATGGGATTTATGTCTAATCCGGCGGAAGACCGTAAACTTCAGGATAAAGAATATCAACAATTATTGGCAGAAGGGATGGCAGATGGAATAGATGAATACTACAATTAATCTTGCACCTAACGGAGTTTTGTATCTTACGTTTGATAAGCTTACTAAAGCTGGTGTTAAACATGGTTTTTCTACCAGAATAGGCGGTGTCAGCAGCGGAATATATAAAAGCATGAATCTTAGTTTTCACAGAGGCGATGATTATGAAAATGTAATGGAAAACCATCGAAGATTTGCAGAAGCAATAGGTTATAATCATCTTGATACTGTATTTTCAGATCAAATACATGAAACACATATTGAAAGAGTCGGAATTAAAGACAGAGGTCACGGCATGAAGGGAGAAAAGGGAATGCCGGGTGCTGACGGATTGGTTACTGATGAACCCGGAGTGCCGATTATGACATTTTACGCGGATTGTGTTCCATTGTTTTTTTACGACCCGGTTAATAAAGTGATTGCCACAGCTCATTCGGGATGGCGTGGCACAATAGCAGGAATCGGCGGAAAGATGGTTGAATATATGTGTAAAGAGATGGGATGTAACAGAGATGATATTATCGCAGTTATCGGACCGTCAATTTGCATGAACTGTTATGAAGTGAGCGAGGATGTGGCGTTGCAGTTTGAAAAAGAATTTCCGCAAAGTATTCATGATGAGTTGTTGCACAGTAAAGGAAATGGAAAATACCTTCTCAATTTGTGGAAGGCTAATGAGCATATTCTCCTGAGCGCCGGAATAAAAAGTGATAATCTGGATATTCCTGAAATATGTACTTGCCATAATCCTGAATTAATGATATCCCATAGACAGACAATGGGTAATAGAGGAAATATGGCAGGTGTTATCGTTTTGTGATTGGGAATATTATATTTATTGTGTCATCGCGTTTCCAACACCATTTCCTATATCACGTACGGCGTTTCCTGCGTCTTTAACCGCATTGCCGGCGCCTGTGGCAATATCGTCTATTGCGTTAGAGACGTTGTTTCCTGTTGTGTTGTTAGTAGTGACGTTGTTATTTGTACGTGCTTTGTTGTTGGCAGCATTATTTGTATCGTTATTACTATCTGTGTTGCCATTTGTGTCGGTGTTGCCATCTGTGCCGGTTGTGGAATCTGTGGTATTGGCAGAATTGTCTGAGCTATCAGTGCCGCCTGTAGCATTGCCGGTAGAATTGTCAGTTGCAGTGTCGGTAGTGTCGTCGGTAGGAGCGCTGGTGGCACCACCATTTGCAGTATTGTCTGATTCGTTGTCATCGGCAGTATCGTCGGTAGCAGAATTGTTCATGTTGTTAGCATCATCCTTGCCTCCACAGGCTATCATACTAAAAGCCATACAGGTGATTGCTGTCAATATTAAGATTTTCTTTTTCACTATAGTGTCCTCCTAAAATAAAAATATCATTTATAGTATTATCTGTTTTTTCTTTTTTATTCAAAAAATGTATGATGAACAATACAATAATTAATTCATATAATAAAAATAAAGGCCGGATGTATGAAATTGTCTTTGAAGGTTAACAAAATTTCTTATAGTCCTTATTATAATAATTTCAGTTTTGAAGTCGGAGAAGGAGAACTTGTGGCCATATCTGGAGATAAAGGTTGTGGTAAATCTACGTTGCTTTCAATACTTGCAGGAATTATACCGCCTGATGAAGGTAGTATTACGTATGGCGGAAAGAGTATAGAAATGTCGTCCTGTAATATCGTTTATTTGTATAATGAAAATCATTATTCATACGTGTGTAGTGACAGCCCCTTAATGTATGGTAAAAAATTCGATTATAATTATGTGATAATTAATCATATGATTGATACGTACGGATATATGTATTATGCGTCTAAAAGTGATAATTCCATACCGTTTGTAATAAACTCGATTTTAAGATTTCCTGATATTATTCTTTTGGATGAACCTTATCAAGACCGGGGTGATGATTTTATAGTTTCATTCTGTTTAGAACTTCGTAAAATGGTACATTATGAGCGAAAAATATGTGTTGTTGCAGTTGGCAAAAACTACGATAAATTATGTTTTGCTGATAGGATAATAACCTTGAATTAAAATGTTAAATAGTATACAATGAAGAAGGAGATTGTATTTAATGTACTTAAGGGAGAGGAGATAATATTATGCGTTTAGTTACTCGTTCAGACTTTGACGGACTTGCATGTGGGGCATTGCTTAAAGAAGCAGGAATAATTGATAATTGGAAGTTTGCCCATCCTAAAGATTTGCAGGATGGACTTATTCCTATTACAGAGGACGATTGTCTGGCCAATGTTCCTTATGTTGAAGGGTGCGGACTGTGGTTTGATCACCACTCCAGTGAACAGGAACGTTTGCAGTTGGAAGGAAAATATAAAGGTGAAAGTCGTATAACACCTTCTTGTGCTCGTATTATATATGAATATTACGGTGGTGAAGAACGTTTCCCTAATTTTAAGGAAATGATGGTAGCAGTTGATAAGGTTGATTCAGGAAATATTACTGCTGAAGAGATATTGAATCCGAGCGGATGGATTTTGTTGGGATTTCTTATGGATCCAAGAACCGGTCTTGGCAGATGGAGAGAGTTTACAATATCCAATTACCAGCTTATGGAGAAACTTATTGATGCATGTCGTACTATGACTATCGATGAGATTTTGGCAATGGATGATGTTAAAGAACGTATTGAGATATATTTTGAACAGAATACCAAGTTTATTGATATGGTAAAGTCACATACCCGTACGGAAGGGAATGTTATTATTTCTGATCTAAGAGGTGTAGAACCTATATATTCAGGTAACAGATTTCTTATATACAGCCTGTATCCTGACCAGAATATATCAGCATGGATTGTATCAGGTAAAGGCGGTGAAGGTTGTTCGGCAGCAGTTGGGTATAGTATACTTAACAAGACCGCTACAATGAATGTCGGAAGCCTGATGTTGAAGTATGGCGGCGGAGGTCACAGAAAGGTTGGAACGTGCCAGTTTTCCAATGATAATATGGAAACTGAGCTTCCAAAGATGTTAGCTGAACTTGTTGAATTAAGCAACAACTAAATGTAGTTATAGAATATAAAAGTAAAACCCGAATTGAATGTGGGTTAGTACTTGCATTCAGTTCGGGTTTGTGTTAAACTAATCAAGCAAAATTGCCGTTATAGCACAGTTGGTAGTGCAACGCATTCGTAATGCGTAGGTCGCCGGTTCGAGTCCGGCTAACGGCTTTTTTTACCTTCATTTATTTTTTCTTTGCGTGAATACGGTTAAGAAGCTTGTCTATAAAAACCGTTGTGTTATTTTTTTTCATTCTGTCGCTTTCGTTAGTTGTTTCTTCTTTATATCTGTTTTCAAGGAATTCGTTGAGTTTTGAAGTTTCCGCTTCCTCAGGACTTGGAATATATCCGGTGCGTTTCATTCCGCGAAGTATAAGCTCCTGTGAAAGATGATAAATTACGGCGAATACCGGAACTCCGATAATCATACCTACAAAACCAAAAAGTCCGCTAAACAACATTAATGCAAAGAGAACCCAAAAGCTGTTCAGATTGGTCATTTCGCCCATTATTTTTGGCCCGATTATATTACCGTCAAGCTGCTGTAAGATTATTATAAATATTATGAACCATATACATTTTACAGGGTCTACCATAAGGATAAGAAGTGCCGATGGAATTCCTCCAATGAATGGTCCGAAAAATGGAATAACATTGGTTACACCGACGATAACGCTTATAAGAAAGGCATATGGCATATCAAGTATTGTGAGTCCTATACAGCATAATACCCCAATAATAGCTGAGTCTAAGAGTCGGCCTGATATGAATCCCATAAACATCTTATTGGTAAATCTGACTTCTTTAATTAATCTGTCGGCGTGCTTTTCCTTCATTATGCAGTGGAGAAAGATTTTACTTTGAGCAGCAAATGTCTGTCTGCTCTTTAACAGATAGACTGCTACGATTAAACCGATAAACATATTTTTAACTACGGATACTGCACCCAGAATGCCTGATGACAGGTTGGATACAAGGGTTTTTGCACTTGGTATAATATCTGTCTTTAACCAGTTTGAAAATGTTTCTGATATGCTGCCGGTAAACTCTTCGATATATGCCAAAAGAGGTTCGTTGTCCTTAAATGTGGAACGGACAAATTCTACAACTGTGGAATAATAGCCGGATAAGTTTCCTGAAATGACAGTTAAGCTTACAATAAGTTGTGGAATAATAAGTGACAACAGAACGTAAATTATAAGTATTGCTACAATGAAACTTAAAACAATTCCAAGTATTTCTGAAATCTTTTTTGATGTTTCTTTTTTCAGGTTACATATTTGTGTCATGAACAGATATGTCCAACGTTCGAAAAAGTTGCACATTGGAACAAGAATGTATGCAATTATGCCGCCATATATAAAAGGTTTTAGTGCACCTGCAATCTTTCCTATACTGATATTGACATCCTTTGCATTAAAGATAACGAAAAAGAATAGTATACTGAGCGCAATTCCTAAAAAAAGGGTTAATGATATGTATATGTATTTTCTTTGAAAGAATTTTTCTTTGTTGCTTTTATTAGGACCAAGTAACTTTTGAAGGTCAAAAGACTGTTGCTGGTTACTTTCAGTGTTAGTGCTGTTATTGTTCATAGATATTACCTTCCCCCAAAATATATTTATGTATTCTCGGAATCTTTTACTAACATAGATTTCCGGCTATATTTCCATCCCACTTCCTTAATTTTCTCGTCGTACACACCGTGTATGTACTGCGAAAATTGTGTTGTGGGCTTAAAATTTATCTCGAAAATCTAAATTCAAAAGATTCCGAGAGTACACATTTGATTACCTGTTATATATGTCAGGCAGTAAAAATGAATGTTTTTTCGTCAACGTTGTCAAAATTATAAATTATCCTATCGGCAAGAGAATAGTCTTGTTTGCCTGAATTCGGATTGGCGTATGCAATGCAATATATGCCGCATGTTTTTGCTGATTTAATTCCGACAGAAGTATCTTCAAATGCAACAGCTTCTGTTGGTGCAACATTAAGAAGAGTTAATGCTTTATTATATATGTCCGGAGCCGGCTTCGGTTCAATGGTTTCGTCTGTCCCGGACAGGATTACCTTAAAGCAATCATATATCTTGAAATAATTAAGCACACTTTCTATATCTTTGTATGGTGACGAGGAAGCAACTGCGAGTAACAGTCCTTTATTATATAGTTTGTGAATAAGATTGATTACTCCGTTTATCTCAGTATATCCTTCTTCATTATATATTATTTCATTGTATTTATCGGCAGTTTCGACGAGAATTTCGGCGGTAGTATCAAGGTTATAATCGTCGATAATAGTCTGCATCATGTCATATTTAGTATTGCCTGCAAATCCAAGATAGTATTCATATGGTTTATCGAGTCCGAACTCTCTTAATGCAAGGACATTGGCTTTTGCATGCATAGGTTCGCTATCTACAAGTACCCCATCCATGTCAAATATCACGGCTTTTATCAAAGTAATATTATCCTTCCTTGAAATTTTTGTGATTTATTTATTTCATACTGTACAATAATTATTTTTTATTCTATAATACATGATATGCTTGTCGAAAACAAGTTATTATAATGAAATTGGTTAGAGAACTAAGGAGGATAAAGTTTATTATGGCAACTATAAAACCGTTCAAATGTATCAGACCAAGGCAGGATGTAGCAGATAGGGTAGCAGCACTTCCGTATGATGTATACAACAGAAGTGAGGCAAAAGTTGAGGTGGCAAGAGAACCGTTGTCATTTTTAAAAATTGACCGTGCAGAGACTCAGTTTGATGACTCTGTAGATACATACGATTCACGAGTGTATGATAAGGCAAGAGAGTTGCTTGACGGTATGATAGAAGATGGAATATATGAACAGGATGCAGATGTTGCATATTACGTATATGAACAGACTATGGATGGACGCGCTCAGACAGGAATAGTAGCATGTTCTTCAGTAGATGATTATCTGAATCAGGTAATAAAGAAGCATGAGAACACAAGAGAAGACAAGGAAATTGACAGAATTAATCATGTTGACAGATGCAATGCTCAGACAGGACCGATTTTTTTGGCATATCGTTCGAATGCTGTGATTAATGAAGTTGTCAACCGTTATAAGAAAACAACTCCTGTATATGATTTTACATCTGTAGACGGAATTAAGCATGTTGTTTGGAAAATAGCGGATACAGCTGACACTACAGCTGTAGAAGAAGCATTTTCGGCAATTGACAGCATATATATTGCAGACGGACATCATCGTGCAGCTTCGGCAGTTAAAGTTGGTCTTAAGAGAAGAGATGAGAATCCGGGATACATGGGGGATGAAGAGTTTAATTCATTTTTGTCAGTATTATTCCCGCATGATGAGCTTATGATTATGGATTACAACAGAACTGTTAAGGATCTTAATGGTCTTAGCAAAGAGGAGTTCATTGAAAAACTTAAGGAACATTTTAATATCATAGATGTTACTGCAAAAGAGGTTAAACCTGAGAAGAAGGGACAGTTTACAATGTACCTTGATAATGAGTGGTATGTATGTGAAATCAACGATGAACTTAAGGCTATTACAGACCCGGTTGCCTCTCTTGATGTATCACTTCTTCAGGATTATCTTCTTGCTCCGGTACTTGGAATTGGAGATCCTAGAACTGATAAAAGAATTGATTTTATCGGTGGAATCAGAGGCCTTAGTGAACTTAAAAAACGTGCTGACAGTGATATGAAAGTATCTTTTGCAATGTATCCGACTTCAATTGAAGAATTATTTGATGTGGCAGATGCCGGAATGCTTATGCCTCCTAAGTCAACATGGTTTGAACCAAAACTCAGAAGCGGATTATTTATACACAGACTTAGTTGAGACATATGGTGAGATTAACTGAGAGGGAGATAATACTTTATGAGAGAGATGTTTAGCAGTGATAGTAAGCTTATGAAAGCTTTGTCAAAGTTATTTGATATCGGATATCTGAGTATAGTATTCATTCTGTTTAGTTTGCCGGTTGTAACAATCGGGGCATCATTAACAGCATTGTATTATACGACAGTTAAGGTGATAAGAAGAGACAGAGGATATGTTTTTCATGAGTTTTTGCACTCATTTAAGACCAATTTTTGGGCGGCAACTAAGTTATGGATTGTAGAACTTGTGCTGATGCTTCTCCTTGCATATAATCTTTACGTTGTAGAAGGCTTTGTAACGGGAATATATCTTGCAATGGCAATTTTGGTTATAGCGATGTACTGTTATGCATACCCTATATTGTCGAGATTTGTGCTGAACAACACAAAGATTGTGAAAATGTCAATAATACTTATGATAAAACATTTGTATTTTACAATCCCGATGGTAGTGATAGTTGTTGGTTCTGCAGTATTGCTTGTATTGCTTGTTCCGTTTATGCCTATAGTACCATTATTGGTTCCGGGTCTTTCATCGCTTATTTATTCATTTATGATGGAATGGATTATGAAAAAATACATGCCAAAGACTGAAGATAATAAAAATGAAGATGGCGAAGCAATAGACGCATGGTATAACGAATAATGCCAAAATAGCAATGATGAGGTATAAACTGAAAGGAGCAGGATAATATGAGAGTATTAATATCAGACGGAATATCGGAAGATGTATCAGAAGCTATGTCAGAAACAGTCGGTCAGTTAGAGAAAGAACTTGATAATGTGACAAGCATGCCGGAAAAGGTTAAGGACTGGGTTCTGGATCAGATTCCCGGAGTTGTACATGGTGCAATGATGATAGCTGCAGCATTGATTCTTTTCTTTATCGGAAGAAAAGTTATAAAATGGATTACCAAATTGGTTGACAAAAGTCTTAAAAAATCCAAGTTAGAAGAAGGGGTTATTAAGTTCCTTCATTCATGTATCAGTATTGTTCTTAATATTGTGTTGATTGTTTTACTTGCCGGGTTCCTTGGTCTTGAAACTACATCGCTTGCAGCATTGATTGGTTCTGCCGGATTGGCAATCGGTCTGTCATTACAGGGAAGTTTGTCTAACTTTGCAGGCGGTGTCCTGATTCTCATAGTTAAGCCGTTTGTAATAGGTGATTATATTGTATCAGGAGCAGAAGAAGGTACCGTAATACATATAGACATATTCTATACAAGATTATTAACAGTTGATAACAGACTTGTTGTTATTCCTAACGGTTCATTAAGTAACGCTGTTATTACTAATGTAACTAACGAGACTATACGACGAGTAGATTTCAAAGTTGGCATAGAATATGGCGAGGATATAGACAAAGTAAAAGGTATATTAGCAGATATTGCAACGGCCAATGAGAAAGTACTTAAGGATAAACCTGTCGATATATATGTAGATGCCCTTGATGCCAGTTCGGTTAATATGGGACTGCGTGTGTGGACATCAAGTGCAGATTACTGGAGTGTTAAATGGGAGATTCTTGAAAATATTAAAAAGGAATTTGATAAGAATAATGTTTCGATTCCGTTTAACCAGTTAGATGTTAATATTAAGCAGTGATTTAGAACAGTAATTTATTATGATGATACATTGACTTTTGCATTGTTTTAAGACCGTGATGAGAATTTTCGGTTTTAATATAATATGTATCGAAGACAATTAAAAGTGGCTGTAACTTTGCGAAGTGAATTCGTAAGGTTACAGCCATTAAGTTTATTAGTTGTTAAGTCGTTTTCGAACGGTATATTTGTAGCAAAGCACACTTGTTACATTGTATGTTAGTTGCTAAGTACATTTGCAACTAAGTGTATTTGCAGCTAAGTACATGTGTTGAATGGTATGTTAGTTGCTTAGAGTTTCTTTAATCGGAGCTGTATCTACAATGTTTTAAGGTATGTTTCGTTGGCAGCGATAACCTTGCTCATTGCCTCCATTCCCGGAGCTCCGATTGTATTACGTTTTTCGACACAAGTTTTCATGGAAATAGCATCATATATGTCTTCCTCGAAAACAGGACTTATTTTTTTGTATTCATCCAAAGGCATATCGTCAAGTGCAATATTATGGTCAATGCAATATAGTACAAGTTGTCCTACAATTCCGTGTGCGTCTCTGAACGGTACACCATGATTTACAAGATAATCAGCAGCATCAGTTGCATTTGTAAAACCGTTTTTTGCACTTGCAGCCATGTTGTCTTTGTTAAACTTCATTGTTGCAAGCATTCCGTCAAACAGACTTATACATCCTTTTGCCGTGTCAATTGCGTCAAATGTGAATTCCTTGTCTTCCTGCATGTCCTTGTTGTATGCAAGAGGTATTCCTTTTAATGTTGTAAGCATTGAAATGAGTGCACCGTATACTCTTCCGGTTTTTCCGCGTACAAGTTCTGCAATATCAGGATTCTTTTTCTGCGGCATGATACTTGAGCCTGTTGAATAAGAATCATCCATATCAATAAACTGATATTCGTTTGAATTCCATATAATAACTTCTTCACTGAATCTTGAAAGATGCATCATTATAAGTGACAGGTCACTAAGAAGTTCTACTATGTAATCTCTGTCTGCAACAGAATCCATGCTGTTGTTTGTTGCCCCTCTAAAATTAAGAAGTGAGGCGGTATATTCTCTGTCAAGGGGATAAGTAGTTCCTGCAAGTGCCCCTGAGCCGAGAGGACAGTAGTTCATTCTGTTGAATGTATCGGAAAGTCTTGAAAGGTCTCGCTTGAACATTTCAAAATATGCCCCCATGTGATGTGCAAGTGTAACAGGCTGGGCTTTTTGCAGGTGAGTGAATCCCGGCATATAAGTATCTATATTTTCTTTCATAATATTGTGAATAGTGTTAAGAAGATGTTTAAGAAGTTCTTCCAGTTCACTTATTTCTCCGCGAACATACAGTTTCATATCAAGTGCAACCTGATCGTTTCGGCTTCTTCCGGTGTGGAGTTTTTTACCGGCATCTCCAATTCTTTTAATGAGATTAGCTTCAACGAAACTGTGAATATCTTCGTTAGAATCATCAATTATAAGTGTGCCGTTATCTATATCTGTCAGGATACCGTTAAGTCCGTCGATGATAGAAACTTTTTCTTCATCAGTTATGATGCCCTGTTTTGCAAGCATGGTAACATGAGCAATACTACCTGTAATGTCTTCCCTGTAGAATTTTTGGTCAAAGGAAATCGAAGCATTGAAATTATCTACAAGCTGATTTGTTTCTTTTGTAAATCTTCCTCCCCAGAGTTTCATATATCCTCCATTCTGTAGCACAAATTATAAGCTGTGCATACCTGTGTTTTTTCTCATCACAATATCATATCACATAATGAACTGATTGTGGGAATTAATTTCCGTATTTTTCTTTTAGATACTTGATATAGTAGTCAGGGTTGAATTCCTCGCCGGTCATATTCTTTAGAAGAATATTGGTTTTGAGGGATTTGCCGTAACGGTATATGTTTTCAGCCAGATAGTTTGTGACAGAAGCAATATTGCCGTTTTTCAGGTATTCATCGTAGGGCATTACATCTTTGAGATGATAGTATATTTGTGCAGCAATGGCACTTCCGATAAGGTATGAAGGAAAGTATCCAAATTCACCAGTAGCCCAGTGAATATCCTGCAAAACTCCTTCGGCATCATTTTTTGGTGTGATGTCAAGGTAGTTTTTGTACTTGAGATTCCAGGCTTTTGGAAGGTCATTAACTGAAAGTCTGCCGGCGATAAGCTCACGTTCCAATTCGTATCTCACAATAATGTGAAGGGGATAGGTGAGCTCGTCCGCTTGTATTCTGATCGGCCCCGGTAAAACCGTATTAACATTTTTTAAGAAATCATCTAAGTCAATGCCATCAAGTTTCTCGGGAAATAATTTAATGAGCTTTGGGTAAATTGGGTCCCAGAAAGAGTACTGTTTTCCTACCATATTTTCAAAGAAGCGGGATTGGCCTTCGTGCATTGCCATGGATGTGCCTTCGCCGATGATTGTCATTGTAATGGAATTATCAATCCCAAGTTCGTATAATGCATGACCGGTTTCGTGAATGGCAGAAAATATCGGCTCAATAAGGCTTTCACCGTCAAAATTGTTCGTTATTCGTACATCATGGTTGTGCATGTTGATTGTAAATGGGTGAGCACTTTCGCCGATAACACCGCGTTCAGGGTCAAAACCTAAGTATTCACATAAAAACAGGCAGAACTGTCTTAATTTGTCTTTGTCGTGTTCTTCTATTTTTAGCCATGCCGGAATATCTCTTTTTGTGCGATTTTTAATTAACGGTATTATTTCTTTTTTTATTTTTTCAAATATAGCATCAAGCTGTTTTTCGTTAAAATCAGGTTCAAAATCGCCAAGCATAATATCGTATAGACTGCTGCCGGCATTTTTTTTGTTCATTTCAATTCGATTTTTTGCAAATTTGATTTTGTAATCGACGATTTTACTAAGAGTAGGTGCAAATGAATCGAAATCAGCGTTACTTTTTGCTTTGCTCCAGATATTGACAGAACAAGCGGTAAGTTCTTTGAAATCGCGATAATCTTTGGCAGATATGGGAAGAAGTTCGTTTCTCTTTTTTTGAGCTTCTTTTATAATTGCTTTTTCTTTATTGCTTATCATTCCTTTTTTGTAAAGAGATTTACATTTTTTTATAAGATAAGCAACACGTTTGTCAACGAAGATATTGCGGTATTCGTCAGCCAGAATTCCTGCGAGTTTTGAACTGTTTGTATCACTGCCGGACGGAGCACATGTCTGCATGTCATAATCGAGCAGGTTCATCATGGATGTAAAGCCGGATGCTTTTTCAAGATAGTGATTTAGTTCATTTACGTATGGGTTCATTTTATCCTCTCCTTGTTTGGGGTTTATTTTGAACGGATTTTTTGTCGCTATGAAATATTATACACTATTATCATTATACTATTCTTTTTTGTTGCCATAACAGAGCAAAATGGGATATAATATGAAGTAATATTATTTTGTTGGGAAGTGTAGTATATTGTCTGATTCAATGCTTAACAAATTAAGGGCTTTGATTTTATGTTTGGGAAGTTTTCTCATGGTAATTATGATGCAGATTGGCATTATGTCAGTATTCAATCTTGTTTGTACCTTTTTTTTAGGAGAGGGTGTTCTCAATAATCCTGTTGTTAATGCGTTAAGGTATATTGTGTATGCGGTTGTTTTGTCTGTTTTTCTTGGTTTTTTCTATAAGAACTTTGTTAATGAAGGTTCTAAGTATAAGGAAGATTATGGTAAAGAGGTTGGCGCGACCGGGATAACGGATTTTATTAAACAATGTGTATTGCTTGTAGTGCTGGGGATATCTATGCAGGCATTTGTGTATGGTCTTCTTAACTTTGTTTATACAATGATGCCTGACAGCGAGATGCTTCAGTCGTATGGTAAACTTATTGATAATATCAACGGAAGTTCAACAATTATTATTTTTATTTATACCATGATATTCGGACCGATTGTGGAGGAACTGGCATTCAGGGGAATTATTATGGGGTATGCAGGCCGGGCATTTGATATCGGGTGGAGCATTGTTATTCAGGCTGCATGTTTTGGATTGTTTCACGGAAATATGATTCAGGGATTGTATGCATTTGTTCTTGGTTGTATACTTGGTTATGTAAAGTATATATCCGGCAGTATGATTAAAACTATCCTTTTACATTGTGTAGTGAATATATCCGGGATATTTGTTGTTCCTGTTGTGGCAGTTTTATTGTCACAGCTTATGGAGAGTATAGCTGCGTATGTGGCAATTGCGATTATCAGTGGTGGATTATTGGTTATTTGTTACTATAATAGACATGTGTTAAAAAGAGGGGGTACCTATGGAATTAATCAAGGGGATAAGTAAAAAATTATTGGCAGTTGGTATGTGTGTTGCCATAATAGGCGGTGTGATGCCTGTTTCAAATATTGTGCCGGATTTGTCGGTGAGTGTTGAGGCAGCAGGTGTTGAGGATTTGACGTTTTCAAGAGCGTCGGGTTATTATGCCGATGAATTTGATTTGGAGATAACGGGCCCTGAAGGTCAGAAGATATACTATACGACAGACAGCAGCGTGCCTGATCCGGCATCAAAAACTACCAAGGAGTATACCGGTGCTATCAGAATTAAGAATCTTAAAGGAACTCCGGTAGTGCTTTCAAACAAAAAGGTTGCCCTTACATTTTGTGAAGACATTAGAGACGAAGCCTCCAAGGATAATTTTTATGCCTTTGATAATGACCCCCAGAAGGTTGACAGAGCATCTGTAATCAGAGCAATTACGGTTGATGGGTCGGGCAATAAGTCTAAGGTGTCTACAAGAACATATTTTGTTGGCAACAATTACAATGAAACATACGGTGGTTGTGCGGTTATGTCTCTTGTAACCGACCCTGACAATTTGCTCAATCCGAAAAATGGAATATACGTTCTTGGTGAGGGTTATGACAGAAGTCATAATTTTAACGATGCCAATTTCGCACAGCGTGGAAAAGAGTGGGAACGTCCTGCCAATATGGAATTTTTTGACGGAAAAGACACTGTTGAAGTTACACAGGGCGTGGGAATAAGAATTCATGGCGGATACTCAAGGCGTAACCAGCAGAAGAGCATGAATATATATTTTAGGGATACATATGATTACGGCACCAAGAATCTTAAAGGATATGAACTTATTCCGGGAACGTCAAAGTATTCTAATATTATGATTCGTAATGGTGGTAATGATGCTGATTTTACGAAGTTCAAAGATAAGTATATTCAGGATGAAGTTTCATTCCTGGCATGCGATACCCAGAAGTCAAGACCTTGTATGGTATATTTGAATGGTGAATACTGGGGATTATATAACCTTACGGAAAAATACAGTGATAATTATTATCAATACAAATACGGTGTCGATAATAACAACGTAGTTTCATACAAGGATTATGACATTGACGAAGGAGAGGATCTTGATCCGGATGGCCGGTTACTTGAGGAATATAGGGATCTCGCTAATCTTGACATGACAAAAGCGGCGAATTATAAGAAGTTTACTGACGCGGTTGATGTGGATAGTTTCATAGATTACAATGCTGTTGAAGTGTATATTGACAATGGAGACTGGTGGGAAGGCTGTACCAATATTCATAATCATTTGATGTGGAGAGTTGTTGACCCTTCAAAAGAGGAAGCGGGAAATGAATATGCTGACGGCAGATGGAGATACAGTTTATTTGATACTGAGTTCTCTATGGGATGGGAAGGCGGATACAGTACAACAGGGCCTACAATAGATTCTTTGAAGAAACATCTTCTTGGCGGTAACAGTCTGACACAGAGCAATACTAATACCGGCTGGGGAGGCGGCTGGGGCGGCAACAGCAACAATGGAAAAGGAGATACCATTTTTACTGCTGCGGCTAAGAATTCTGAGTTTGCCAACCGATATATTACAAGAGTGATGGATCTTAGAAATGGTGTGTTTGAATATTACAGATCATGTAATGTTATTGCGGAATATGTTGCTAAATATTCCACACTTGTAGAAAAACATGTGGAACGTTGGGGATGGAGCGATATTCCGGGAACTGTCAATACAATGAAGTATTTCTTATACAACAGACAGGATTATGTAATGACTATGCTTGAAGCGAATTTCCCAAGCATTACTAAAAGCGACAGAGTTAATCTTGTTCTTTCTACCAATGTAGTGGCTCCAAAAGAGGTTAAGGTTAATGACATGACATTAGACCTTAGTAACCAATGGAAAGCAATATATTACAAAAATAACAAATTAAGAGTAGAAGCGACAGATGTTGAAGGATACAAGTTTGACCATTGGGAGGTTGTTAATGCCAGTGTTGAAGACAGTAAACTGGCAAGTACGACTATAACTCTTGATAAAAGCGGAAGCGTCAATATTAAGGGTGTATATGTTGATTCGGAAGGCAATGCACCGGTGCCGACAGTTTCTCCTGTACCGACTGCCACACCGATTCCGCCGGCAACTCCGGTACCGACTAACACACCGAAGCCTAGTCCGACGAAAAGACCGGATTGGAATTGGCCGAATTGGGACCGACCGGGAATGAGCAGTCCAACGCCAAAACCGTCAAATGAACCACAGCCAACCACTGCTGCAAATTCACAACCGACAAGCAGTCCGGCAGCAGCTACTGATGGTCCTGTTGTTTCTCCTACGATTGTACCTTCCGTTCAACCACCGGTAGCGACTGATGTGCCGTCGGCGGGTTCGGATACAAAAGTATATACCGTTAAAAAAGGTGTGTATAGGATACTTACTACTAACACAGCGGAACTGGTAAAATCTAATTCAAAAACTGCTAAGACATACACAGTTCCTGCCACTGTGAAGATTGAAGGTAAAAACTATAAAGTAACTGCGATAGCCAAAAACGCATTTAAAAAACATAAAAAACTTAAACTTATCAAAATCAAATCAAAGAACCTTAAATTAGTTGGTAAGTCAGCGTTCAAAGGAGTTCATAAAAATGCAGTTGTTAAGGTTCCAAAAGACGTATATAATAAATATAAGAAATTATTAAAAGGAAAAGGAATAAAAACGTCAAATATCAGAAAATAAAAACTTTCAGGTGATTATATTCTGAACAGACGGGTATAAAGAAAAACGATAGATGAGAGGAGTGATAGTGTGCGTATAGAACTTAATAACGGTTCCATAAAGGGAAAGACTGTATTTGGTTCTGCCGGGGTGATTGATAATCACGCGGGAGAGCAGACTACCATTACTTCATTTGAAGATATGCTTGAAGCAAGTTCAGGCGGTAACAAGATTATGCCGCCTTCCAAATATGATAAAGTTGTACAAGCCAGTGAACTTTCTGTTAAAGAACTGACGGAATTATATCTAAAACTTGGTATCAAATCAGCGGCCGGAGACAAAGCAGAGATTATACCTGATACATACAGCACTCCGAGTAACAGTATTGTGTCGAATGATGCCGGCACAAAAGGACTTCCTTTTAAGGTTCCGAATAACCTCGTTGATATCTTTAGGGAAGCATCAAAAAAATACGGAGTTGATTATGATGTTTTGGTGTCAGTAGCCAGTGCGGAATCTGATTTTAATCCTAATTGTACGTCAAAGAGTGGTGCAATGGGAATTATGCAGCTTATGCCGGCAACTGCTAAGTATGTTGGTGTAAAAGATGCTTATGACCCACAGGAAAATATAATGGGCGGAGCAAAATATCTTGCTGAGAAGTTAAAGGAACACGGGTCTGTAAAACTTGGAATTGCTGCATATAATGCCGGAAGTAATGCTGTCGAAAAGTATGGAGGAGTTCCGCCGTACACGGAAACACAGAATTATGTAAAGAAAATACTTGGGTTCCTTGGAACAAACGGAACAGAAACGGGATTGATTTCGGGAAAGTCAAGTAAAAATGATACATCAGGTAATACTTTAGGTGCAACACAAAAGGATGGCAGAGTTTTATCTGCAGACAATAAAATTGACAACACAGGCCTGGAAGATGCAGTGGTAACAGTGGGAGATACAGTAATGTCATATAACTCTTATCTGAAATATATTAGTCTTCTTCAGTAAAATTGCCTATTGTTTTTTTTGTCGGAATAAGTTATGCTATCTTTAGTGGTTCATATGACTGGCGGATATGTGGGAGCACCCACAGGGAGTATGGACTTGTAATTGATGCCGACCGCCTGGGCAAACCGCTGTATGTGGTATGCTCAGGCGGTTAATTGTTTCTCAGGGGGATTTTCCCACAGGCAACGTTTTATTTTTAATAATTGCGAAATTTCACCCGAACACTACCGGATTATACAATATGCATAATGAAAAAACGTTTACTGTGGGTTTCGCAATTGCGTAACGTTTTATTTAATGAAAAGGAGAGAGTACAATGCAGATGATTTCACTTGAAAAGGAACTTAAGGAAAATGCTTATCCGGGTAGAGGAATTGTAATTGGAATGAGCCCTAACGGTAAGTATGCAGTGACAGCTTACTTCATTATGGGAAGAAGTGTTAACAGCCGTAACCGTGTATTTGTAACAGATGGTGAAGGAATTCGTACACAAGCTTATGATCCGTCCAAGCTTGAAGATCCAAGTCTTATAATCTATGCACCGGTAAGAGTTCTTGGAAGTAACACAATTGTGACTAACGGAGATCAGACAGATACAATTTATGAGTTAATGGATAAAGGACAGACTTTTGAAGAATCACTTCGTACAAGAGAGTTTGAGCCGGATGCTCCAAACTATACTCCTCGTATTTCAGGTATTATGAATGTTTCGGACGGAGCATACGGTTATGCAATGTCTATTCTTAAAAGTAATAACGGTAATGGTGCTTCTTGTAACAGATATACATTTGATTATGCGGCACCGGTAGCCGGTGAAGGTCATTTTATTCATACTTATATGTGTGACGGCAATCCGCTTCCAAGTTTTGAAGGAGAGCCTAAGCTTGTAGCTATGTCAGATGACATGGATGAGTTTACTAATATGCTTTGGACAAGTCTTAACGAAGATAATAAAGTGTCCCTTTTTGTAAGGTATATCAATATTGAAGACGGAACATACGAAACTAAGATTGTTAATAAGAATGAGTAAAAAACAGCACAGCAACATTAATTACAAGCACAGTAATACTAATAATATGGTGTAACAACATAAAACAGTATATAATTACATGACAGTAAAGGAGAAATATTATGAAAGAATTAGAATTAAAATACGGATGTAACCCTAATCAGAAACCATCAAGAATTTTTATGAATGAAGGAGAACTTCCAATCGAAGTACTTAACGGTAAGCCGGGATATATTAATTTTATGGATGCATTTAACGGCTGGCAGCTTGTAAAAGAGCTTAAAGCTGCGACAGGTTTACCTGCTGCAACATCATTTAAGCATGTATCTCCTGCCGGAGCAGCAATAGGAAGACCTTTGTCAGATATAGAAGCTAAAATATACTGGGTTGATGACCTTGGAGAGCTTACACCACTTGCAGCAGCATACGCAAGAGCCAGAGGTGCAGACAGAATGTCTTCATATGGTGATTTTATTGCATTGTCAGATGTATGTGATGTATGTACTGCAAATGTGATTAAGAGAGAGTTTTCTGACGGAATTATCGCACCTGGTTACGAGCCGGAAGCATTGGAGATTCTTAAAGAAAAGAAAAAGGGTGCTTATGCAATTATTCAGATAGATCCTGAGTATGTTCCTGAGGAAATTGAACGTAAAGAAGTATTTGGTATTACATTTGAACAGGGTAGAAATGAGCTTGTTATTGATGACGAGTTCTTTGCTAATGTTGTAACTAAGAACAAGGATATTCCTAAAGAGATTAAGGATGATATGGCAATTGCTATGATTACACTTAAGTACACCCAGTCCAATTCCGTATGTTATGTAACTAACGGACAGGCAATCGGAATCGGTGCAGGTCAGCAGTCACGTATCCATTGTACAAGACTTGCCGGAAGCAAGGCTGATAATTGGCTTCTTCGTCAGTCACCACAGGTTCTTAACCTTCCTTTCAAAGATGGTTTGAAACGTGCTGAACGTGACAATGCAATTGATTTGTACATTGGTGAGGATTATATGGATGTACTTGCAGACGGTAAATGGGAGAATATATTTACTGAGAAACCTGAAGTATTTTCTGCATCAGATAAACAGAAATGGCTTTCTTTGGCTACAGACATTACTCTTGGTTCAGATGCATTCTTCCCATTTGATGATAATGTAGAAAGAGCAGCAAGAAGCGGTGTTAAGTATATTGCACAGCCTGGAGGTTCAATTCGTGATCAGGATGTAATTGATACTTGTGACAGACTTGGAATAGCAATGTGCTTTACAGGACTTCGTCTTTTCCACCACTAAAATAAGAAATGAAAAAGTCTTATTGAATATAAGACGGACTGCGATAACATGACGGATACTAATGATTTAACAACCGGAAATGTAGGAAAGAAATTAATAAGGTTTGCAATGCCATATCTTTTAGCTGCGTTCATGCAGACGTTCTATGGCATTGCAGACCTGTTTGTTGTTGGTATTTATAATGATGCGTCTGTTACTACTGCGGTATCTGTAGGCAGTCAGGTTATGCATATGCTGACGGTAATTATTCTCGGATTTGCCATGGGAACGACCGTGCATGTTGGGCGATGTGTGGGTGCAAAGGATAAAAAGGGAGCAACGGCTGTTGTCGGAACTTCTGTATGTTTTTTTGCAGTTCTTGCGGTAGCACTGGTAATGATTCTGCTTGCGGTATCTAATGGAATTGCAAATGTAATGCATACACCAAAGGAGTCTTTAGAACAGACTGTGATATACTTGAACATATGCTTTGCGGGAATTCCATTTATAGTTTTTTACAATGTTATAAGCAGTATATTCAGAGGGGCAGGAGATTCAAAGCATCCTATGATATTTGTTGCAATAGCATGTGTTGTTAATGTTGTTCTGGATTTTGTGTTGATTGGTGGATTGGGACTTGGTGCAACAGGTGCGGCATTGGCAACGATAATAGGTCAGGCAGTAAGTGTACTTATTTCGCTGATAGCTATTCGCAGGATTAAACTTGGATTTAGCCTGAAACTTAGGGATATTAAAACAGATAGATATACAATCGGTAAAATTCTTAAGGTGGGAGCTCCTATTGCTCTTCAGGACGGAATGGTACAGATTGCGTTTATTGTAATAACCATAATTGCAAACAGCAGAGGACTGATTGCCGCCGCCAGCGTTGGAATTGTTGAGAAAATAATCGGTTTTATGTTTTTGGTTCCGTCGGCATTCTTGTCAGCCATATCAGCTATTGTTGCACAGAATATGGGTGCAGGAAAGCCTGAGAGGGCAAGGAAGAGTCTGTATTATGGTCTTGCCATAACGGCATTTTGGGGACTGTTCTGCGGAGTATACAGTCAGTTTTTACCGAATACTCTTGTGGGATTATTTACAAAAGAGCTTCCTGTGCTTGCAGCCGGATGCGCATATTTGAAATCATATTCATTCGATGCATTTTTTGCAGCCTTCCATTTTTGCTTTAGCGGATATTTTTGCGGAGACAGAAATTCAATGGTGTCATTCGTTCATAATATAGTGGCGATAATTCTGGTTCGAATTCCGGGAGCGTATTTTTTCAGCAAAATATGGCCGGACAGCTTATATCCTATGGGATGGGCCGCTCCGTTAGGTTCGTTGTTGTCCGCACTAATATGTGTAGGTGTTTATGTGTATCAGAGACGGACAGCTTGTACCCGGGTTAATTAAATTATGTTAGTGGGATTCGTTGGTGGTGTCTCATTGGTGGCAATTTGAGAATTATGTATGAAGGACGACTCCCGGAATAAATTGCATTCTTCGTTAAATCACAGGCGGGAATTTTCGCCTGCTATTGAACATGCACAACGTGTCTTGTTATATAAAACAAGAGCAGAAAGCTCATCATCTGAACTTTCTGCTCTGTCATTATCATAGACAATCTGAATTTCTTAAGAAATAACAGTTTATTTTTCGTATTTGATTACCCACTGTGGGCCGGTGCAATCCGTATCGTTTTTATCATAAAATGAGACATAAAATGTTTTGTTATTCAAAATACACATGTCATATAATAAACCATCCTTAAAGCGTTTATCTTTTTTTGCATCATAGAATAACTTAAAACCTTTTTTGGAATTATTAACCGGGCATCTGTATATTCCTTTCTGACCATTAGAATAATAAAGATATTTGCCGTTAATACAAATGCTATCGCATATGGAGATTACAGGATTTTTCTTGGAATAATCACTTAGTTTTATTATATTTTCTTTTAACTTTGGAAGAGTGTATGTTTTGGCTAACTTACCTTTTAAGGAATATGAATTAATTTTGTTATTAAATATTACGTACAATCTATTGTTAATTATACTCACCTTATTACGTACATTGCGTTTTTTGGTTATTTTCTTTGAAAATTTCACATCACCGGTTTTAACGTCTATACTTCTTAGATAATAGCTGTCTTTTTTTGTGCACACATAATAGATTGTATTATCCTTAATGGCAACATCATCTACCTGTTTGGCAGTTGTCTTGTCATATATATCAGATATTACAGTTCCTTCCTGGTTATACATAACAAAATGTACTGAATTGTCTTTCTTGCCTGCAACGATGATATCACCGTCTTTGTTAATCTCTTTTCCGCACCATATGTAATCGTCCGCGGACACAACCTGACGTTCTTTTTGAATTTCAGAATCGTTGTTTTTATATACAATAACATCATAAGTATCGGATGCTGATACTGTGCCGGTTTCAGAGATTTGATTTGGTGAATAATCAAACTGGGATATTGAGAGCTGTCCGTCATAATCAATATACATCGAAAGATTATGTTCGCTCTTATTCATTTTCATTTTTGTTGTTGCAGGAGATGCAGCCCCTGCGCTTGAAAAACTACATAATGACAATGCAATACACATTAGTAAAAGTACTTTCTTTTTCATGGTAATACCTCCAAATATTTTTTATTTTAGTTTGTTGTACACTACCTTGATCTTCTCAAATATTAATTCGAGGGTAGTGTAGGATTTCTTGCAATATTTTTGCAAAATTAATTGCCGTTTTACTTGCCGCTTGCGTCAATGCCTAAAGGCTTGCGTTAATATGCTGACAGCTTACTTATCAAATTTAAATCCGCCCTGAAACTATGCGCTTATTATTAAAATAATTATTAAGTTTTAAGATTTTTCCATCAAAACTTGGGGAGTACACAAAATAATTTACCCTACCAATACTTACTTAATCATTGGTGTAATAGAATGTCATGTTCGTTAATCTTATCCTCAATCCGGCTTCCGGATAAAAATATAGTGTGTCATTCTCTTGTTTATAGTTGTATTTAAAGGAGCTAATCATATTAACCATATCACCCTTTTTAAGACCATTCAATTCTGTATTATCATTCTTCTTTTTCGTTTTCTTAACTACGTTTACTAATATCTTTTTAACGATTGACTTATTACGAATTACTGTAACAGTACATTTTATTTGATATCGCTTTATTTTGAACCACTATCTCCAAATCGGGTAAGCCGCCAAAATAAAGGTGTAACGTTGTGCATGTAGCGTGTTATCTGTTATCAACGTCATAGCCATACATTGATTTTATGTATTCTTTTACATACTCTGCATCTTCAGCATATTCCCACAGAATCATATCATCCATGTTCACATATAACGTGTTGCCCTTCAACTCATAGTTCCAGTCAGTTGGATAACACGATACATAATCTCCCGGCATTATTTCTCGGGAATCCTCTAGACGCGGATCTATTCGTGAATATGGCGCAAATGCTTTCATAGTTGTTGTAATCTCAGCATATTTAACATCGTCCGGCTTTATGTTTTTGAGGGCATCATACCATACCTTGAGCTTAATAACACAATTTCCATCTCCCGTATCCTCATATGAAATAAGTTCTCCACCTACTAGGAACAAGGGAGTATTATATCCATCTTCCTCTGCATCTTCATCAATAGTCTTTTCAGGAACTTCTGTTTTTTGTCCGCATCCGCACAATAATGCGATTATAGTTATCCCAATAATGATTAATCTCTTCATACCGAATTGCCTCCCCAATTATATTTTTGCTACAACAAGTTTCACAATGCAATTTGATTGCGGCAATGGAGTACACAAAACTGTACGAAACAACGGTACATTTTGAATGATATCCTTTATTTTGAACCACTATCCCCCAATGGGGGATAAGTAGCCAAAATAAAGGCGTAACGTTGTGCATGTAGCGTGTTATCTGTTATCAACTATCAAAAATGTCGTCACCTTATATTTCTTTCAGTTCTTCTTTTTTAGTTTTTGCATTAATCAGCGTATCTCCACCAAATCATATCGCCTATTTCCGCATATAATGTGTTGTCCTCTACTTTCATTGGATAGTTGCCGTTCAGACTATGATCCCAGTCAAGCGGACAACACATTACATAATCCCCCGGCATTATTTCGCGGGGATTATACCTATTCGGGTCTATTTCTGGAAATGGCATAAAAACTTCCATGGTTGTTGTGATTTCGGCATATCTAATATCTGCCCGTCTTTTTTCGTTGATGGCATGGTTCCATACCTTGAGCTTAATAACACAATTCCCATCTCCCGTATCCTCATATGAAATAAGCTCGCCCTCCACCAAAAAAATGGGGATTTCACCTGTGCCGTCCTCTTCATCAATAGTCTTTTCAGGAACTTCTGTTTTTTGTCCGCATCCGCACAATAATGCGATTATAGTTATCCCAATAATCATTAATCTCTTCATACCGAATTGCCTTCCCAATTATATTTTTGCTACAACAAGTTTCACAATGCAATTCAATTGCAGCAATGGAGTACACAAAACTGTACGAAACAACGGTACATTTTGAATGATATCCTTTATTTTGAACCACTATCCCCCAATGGGGGATAAGTAGCCAAAATAAAGGCGGAACGTCACACATGTAGTGTGTTATCAACTATCAAAAATGTCGTCCCCATATATTTCGCTCAGTTCAATATACTTCTTCAGCGTATTTCCACCAAATCATATCGCCTATTTCCGCATATAATGTGTTGTCCTTTACTTTCATTGGATAGTTGCCGTTCAGACTAAGATCCCAATCAATCGGGCAACACATTACATAATCTCCCGGCATTATTTCGCGGGTATCGTCTCGCATTGGATCTATTCGTGAAAATGGCTTAAAAACTTCCATAGTTGTTGTGATTTCAGCATATTTAATATCCATTTGTTTTTTATCTTTATCTCTGATGGCATGATTCCATACCTTGAGTTTAATAACACAATTTCCATCTCCCGTATCCTCATATGAAATAAGCTCTCCGCCTACTAAGAACAAGGGGGCATTACCACCACCGTCCTCTGCATCATAAGTTTCTTCAGGAACTTCTGTTTTCTGTCCGCATCCGCACAATAATGCGATTATAGTTATCCCAATAATCATTAATCTCTTCATGCTAAATTGCCTTCCCAATTATATTTTTGCTACAACAAGTTTCACAATGCAATTTGATTGTAACATATTAAAAATAAAAAATGTTTGCTTTTGGATGAAACGACAAAAAACGGGTATAATTGGTATATGTTGTTAAATTTAGGTGAAAAAATCAAAATAATGCATTAAAAACAATGTAAAAGACATATAGAATTATAAAATAATAATTAACAAAAATTTGGAGTGTGAGAGTGTTTTTCGTTATTGATATTTACTTAAAACCGGTAATAGAAACATAATTCAGAGAGTTGAAATATACCATAGAATTAACTAATTAGAGACGAACAATAAAGAATAAAAAATAGATATCAAACAAAAATGACGATAAACAAAAAAGGACTGATATATCGAGATATATCAGTCCCTTGTTGTTACAACCACTTCTTACATTAATAACATTTATAACTTTTATTGCTAGTATAATCTATTAATAAAAATTAAAATGATTCATGCGGGGATTATAACTTAACTACGTTTGCAGCCTGAGGTCCTTTTTCGCCGTTGATAACTTCAAAAGATACCTTGTCGCCTTCGTCTAATACTTTGAAGCCATCCATCTGCAATGCTGAGAAATGAACGAATACATCATTTCCTTCTTCATCTGAGATGAAACCGAAGCCCTTTTTCGCATTAAACCATTTTACTGTTCCTTCCATGTTCAATTGCCTCCTAAAATAAAGATATTAACAACATTTTGACTTTATCATAGATATGGGCAAATGTCAAATAAAACTTGTCAATTTATGCTAAGTTGGTATACTATATATTAACAGAGACAAACTATATCAGACAGGTGATTATTTGCTTATTTATGGAGCATGTGGGTTGAAAAAGCCTGTATGGATTTTGATATGATATGAAAGGTGTGGTTACAACAATGGCAAATACGATATTTGAGGGTAAATGTAAGGATATTTATGAGTTAATCAGGAAAGAGGACATTGCGGATATTAATAGCGCAGGTTATCTGTTTAAGCATAAAAAAAGTGGTGCAAGAATTGCTGTTATCTCCAATGATGACAATAACAAAGTTTTTTCAATCGGTTTTCGTACTCCTCCGGGTGATTCTACCGGAGTTGCCCATATTACGGAGCACTCGGTTTTGTGCGGTTCCAGAGACTATCCGCTTAAAGATCCGTTTGTTGAATTATGCAAAGGATCGCTCAATACATTTCTTAATGCAATGACTTATCCTGATAAGACAATTTATCCTGTTGCCAGTTGTAATGACAAAGATTTTGCCAATCTGATGAGTGTGTACATGGATGCGGTTTTTTATCCAAATATTTACGATAAAAAAGAAATATTCCATCAGGAAGGGTGGCATTATGAACTGGAAAATGAAGAGTCTCCGCTTACTATTAATGGTGTTGTATATAATGAAATGAGAGGTGTTTTCTCTTCACCGGAACAACAGCTGGCAAGACTTGTGCAACAGTCGTTGTTTCCTGATAATGCATATGGTTTTGAATCGGGAGGAGACCCTGACAATATTCCGGATTTGGCATATGAAGATTTTATAGAATTCCATAAGAAGTATTATCATCCGTCGAACAGTTATATTTATTTGTACGGAGATATGGATATTGAAGAGAAGCTTCTTTGGATGGATAGATATTATCTCAGATTTTTTGATGAAATGTTTGTTGATTCAGCGATTCCGATGCAGAAAGCATTTGATAAGGTTCGCTATGATGAGGACTTTTATTCTGCCCAAAATGAAGATGACAAGGCGTATTACAGCTACAATTTTGTTATAGACAGTTCATGCAATAAAGAATTGCTTGTTGCATTTCAGGTGCTTACTTATGCCCTTGTTCTTGTTCCGGGAGCTCCGTTAAAAAAGGCTCTTGTTGATGCAGGTGTGGGAGAGGATATCAGTGCGTCATTTGACAATGATTTGATGCAGTCAGTGTTTAGTATCATGGCAAGCGAAGCTCCTGTAGATAAGAAGGAAGATTTTGTTAAGATAGTTACCGAAACTCTTGAAAAAATATGTAAAGAAGGAATCGATAAAAAGTCATTAAAAGCTGCTCTGTCCAGAAGTGAATTCAGATATCGTGAAGCAGATTACGGGCGATATCCTAAGGGGCTGATGTTTGGAATTCAGGCAATGCAAAGTTGGCTTTATGATGACAATATGCCATTTGATATGCTTAGCCTTAATGATACATTTAAGAAAATAGGGGGGCTTATTGAAACTGATTATTTTGAGAAAATAATAGAAAAATATCTGCTTAAAAATACTCACGCATCTGTTGTTTCCATATTTCCTGAGGTTGGTCTTACAGGACGTAAAGACGGTGAACTTGCAGATAAGCTGAAAGCATATAAAGAAACACTTAGCCAAGATAAGATTAAAGCGATTATTGAAGAAACAGAGAAACTTAGGGAGTTTCAGGAGACTCCTGATTCTACGGAAGCCCTTCGTACTATTCCGCTTCTAAAAAGAGAAGATATAGACAGACAGAGTAGACCTATTTATCTTGATAAAAAGGAAATCAGTTCAATTCCTGTTTTGCATCATAACTTATACACTAACGGAATATCTTATATTTGTCTTGCATTTGATGTTACTGACCTTGAAGAATATATTCCGTATATCAGTCTGTTGTCATTTATTCTTGGAGCAGTGGATACCGTTAATTACGGATATCTCGAATTGTCCAACGAGATTAATCTTAACACCGGAGGAATGAGTACGGATGTTTCTGTAACTCCTTTGGTAGGCAACACTGACAATTACCGGATTATGTATGAATTAAGTGTAAGAGTTTTGTATTCTTCAATGGGAAGAGCTTTTGAACTTATGCAGGAAATTATTAAAGGTTCGATTATCAATAATGTATCACGTGTTAAGGAGATTCTTCTTGAAATGAGAGCAGAGCTTAAGGGGTCTTTGGAAGCGTCCGGTAATGCTACGGCGCTGGAAAGAGGTCTTGCGTACGATTCGAAGTCGGCATTCTGCCAGAATCAGGTTGGAGGAATTGCATTTTACAGATTCCTGTCAGCTTTGTGTGATAAGTATGATGAGTATGCAGACGGAATTATTAAGATTCTTGAAGCATTAACTTATAAGATATTCAAAAGAAATAAGCTGCTTGTAAGCATAACAGCTGATGATGAAGGTTATAAGCATTTTGAGGATGCAAGTTATGAACTTTTTGAGTCATTTTATCCGGATAATGACGAAGAACTTCCACCGCTTTTGCCGATATATAAGCCTGTAATGGGTAAATGGAATGAAGGCTTTATGGCTCCGGGTAAAGTTCAGTATGTTGCAAGAACCGGTAACTTTATTAAAAAGGGCTACAGTTATACAGGACATCTGAAGGTTCTTAAAACTATACTTAATTATGACTATTTATGGTCAAATATAAGGATAAAAGGTGGGGCATACGGTGCAATATCAGGCTTTACAAGAAGCGGTAATGCATATTTTGTGTCTTACAGAGATCCTAATCTTGCAGAAACCAATACAGTATATGAGGATATACCAAAATATATTGAAGAATTTGAAGCCGACGAAAGAGAAATAACCAAATATATCATCGGAACCATGAGTGATGTTGATGCTCCCCTTACTCCAAGAGCTATGGGAAGACTGGCCTATAACATGTACCTTAGTGGTGCAGACAGGTTTGCTCTGCAGAAGGAAAGAGATGAAATATTGTCTCTTACAAAAGAAGATATACGAAAGCTTGCAGCACATGTAAGGGCAGTTCTTGATTGTGAAAGTATATGTGTTGTGGGAAGTGAAGCAGCGATAGAAGGTAATAAGGAACTGTTTGGATTGATTGAAAAGTTAAACTAAGAGAGGAAAACTTATATGAATAATAATTACAAGTCAGGATTTGTGGCTCTTATAGGAAGACCGAATGTTGGCAAATCAACGCTTATGAACAGATTGATTGGTCAAAAAATTGCTATTACGTCAAATAAACCTCAGACTACCAGAAACAGAATACAGACTGTGTATACGGATGAGAAAGGCCAAATCATTTTTTTGGATACTCCGGGAATTCATAAGGCAAAAAATAAGCTTGGTGAATTTATGGTGTCTGTTGCTGAGAACACTCTTAAGGATGTGGACGTTATTGTATGGCTTGTTGAAGCTTCTGATTTTATCGGTGCCGGCGAAAGATATATCGCTGAAAAACTTGCAAAGGTGGATACTCCTATAATCCTTGTGATTAATAAAATTGACAAGGTTAAGAAGGAGGAAATACTCGTATTTATAGATGCCTACAAAGATATATGTAAATTTGCCGAAATAATTCCGATGTCAGCACTTACCGGTGAAAATACAGATGCTCTTATTCCTGAATTGTTCAAATATCTCGATAACGGTCCGATGTATTACGATGAAGAGACCGTAACAGATCAGCCGGAGAGACAGATTGCTGCTGAGTTAATCCGTGAGAAGGCACTAAGGAAGCTTGATGATGAGATTCCTCACGGAATAGCTGTTGCCATTGAGAGAATGAAAGAAAGAAAAGGAAATAAGGGACGACCGGGAATAGTTGATATTGACGCGACTATTATTTGTGAAAGAGATTCACATAAAGGTATTATTATTGGCAAACAGGGAAGTATGCTAAAAGAGATTGGCAGTGAGGCAAGAAAAGACATTGAAACCATGTTAGGAACGAAAGTAAATCTGCAGTTGTGGGTTAAGGTAAAAAAAGCATGGAGAGACAGTGATTTTCTGATTAAGAATTTTGGATATCTTGACGAAGAATAGATAATTTTACACACATTTATTTGAATATCATATCTCATATAAGGAGAAACTATTAGTATAGCAGACAGGAAATAGCTAATAGGAGGATTTGATATGGGAAATAATGTGTTTTGGAAAAGATTCGAGAAAACAGGAAGAATAGAAGATTATCTTGAATATGCCTGTACATGCGAGGCGGATACGGAAGATGAACTGACCGGGGAGGTAAGGATATCGGATGTATATGCCGGTGATATTGTGTCGGGTGAAGACAGATTTCCTGCATGGGATGAAAGAATCGAATTATTTTAGAAGTGTTTTGAGAAGGAAAGAGGTTATTAATAACAGATGGCTTCAGAAACTGTTATGGGAATTGTACTCTCTTCGGGTAATATTGGAGAGTCAGACAGAAGAATAGTATTACTCACCAGAGAAAAAGGGAAGATATCTGCATTTGCCAGGGGGGCAGTTAAACCTAAAAACCCCTTAGTAACAGCAACAAGACCCTTTTCATTTGGTGAGTTTTTTATGTATGCGGGAAGGGATTCATATACTGTGACCGGAGCCGAGATAAGCAATCATTTTGACGGACTTATGAAAGATTTGGACATGTATTATTACGCATCCTATTTGTGTGAAATAGCAGATTATTATACGCGGGAAAATCTGTATGCGGGGAATGAACTTTTGTTACTGTATCAGTCGTTAAAGGCTCTTGAAAAGCAGACTATAGGAAATGAATTAATCAGATACATATTTGAATGGAGAATGTTACGACAAAGCGGAGAAATGCCGGAGGTATTTGGGTGTGTAGGATGTCATAAAACATTGGCAGAAGGAGTTAAGCCGGAGTATTTTTCTGTTTCTAACCATGGTCTTTTATGTGCGGAATGTGTAAAAAAATGTATAGACGGAATACAACTGTTGCCGGGAACCGTATATGCTTTGCAGTTTATTCTTTCAACACCGTTAGAAAAGTTATATACATTTAAGGTTACTGAAGAAGTGCTTGGTCAGATTAAGGAAGTGACTGACAGGTATCTTGCTGTCAACAGAAATCATAAATTCAATTCCCTTGAATTTATTGAGATGGACATGGGGTTTTAAGAGAAATTAATTTGAAAAGAGGTATTATGATGATATATATTGCAAGTCCGTTTTTTAACGACGAAGAAATAGAATGTGTTGCCAAGGCAGAAAAAATATTAAGAGGCCGGGGTTTTGAAGTGTACAGTCCAAGAGAACACGAAGTGAGAGATAAAGAGGTAGGAACTCCGGAGTGGTCTGCAGCAATTTTCAAAGAAGACAAGGATGCAATTGATTGGTGCGACTGTGTTGTTATGCTATACCATGGTGGATACAGTGATTCCGGCACCGCATGGGAGTGCGGTTACGCATATGCAACCGGGAAACCTGTAATTGTGGTACAACTTGGCAGTAATTCCAATCTTATGGTGCACGAAGGCAGCAGAAGCAACCTTACTTCTGTGGAAGAACTGGAAAACTATGATTTTGAAAAAAAGCCGAAGTATGCTTATAGTGGGGAGATGTTTTAGAAATAATTAATTGTCTGATATCCCTGCTGATAATCCTTTAATATAAGCAATTACAAGTTCTTGTTTTTGTTCCGGTAGTAATCTTAATGAATTAATAATTTTTTTCTCGTCATCGGTAAGAACATAAAAGTATGGATTGTCGATGTTGTCGTTATTAAAAAATTCACTCAAAGTTAAATTAAGCCCTGCACAAATCTTTTCCAAAGTCGGAATTGTGGGCTGTGTATTACGGATAAACATTGTATTAAGGCTCGAATAAGGAATGTTTGATTCCTTGGCAAGGCGGTACAGTGACCAATTCTTTTTTTCGCAGAGATTACTTATTCTTTGTAATATCTCATTTTGTTTGGTAGCCATGATGTCCTCCACAGTCTAAGAGTATGACTTAATTATATAGATTGACATGAATAAGAGAAGCTTTATTAGTTTTATTTTGTGTAGTCTTTTTATTATAGTTTTTAATGTAATCTTTTTTATGTATGACGGGGCAGAATCCTTACCGTCTCAATGGATTGCATATGGTTTTATTCATTTTTCCTATTTGGTATTCTTGTTTTCTGTGTTTGTCTTAAGCTACTCCGGAAAAACTGAATTGAATCTGATGCTGTGGAGATAATGCGTTTTTGTGTTAAATAGAGGTATTTCAATTATAAGAATTGACTTCAAAAGCAGTAACCCGGTTCCGGATTTATTTCATTTTGGCGGTGAGGGTATGCTTATATTGATTTTAAATGCATTAAAATTAGCGCATAGTGTCGGACATAGATTTTAGTCTATGCTGGAAAGCCTTATAAAATCAGCATTCGTGCTAATGCAAAAATAAATCAGTCAACTAATCAATAAGAATAATTGAAAGTGGTAATATTTTCAATTTTTTGAAGTTGAAGAAGTGAATATAAAAGAAAATGTATGCGCGACAATAACTCTTTATAGAAAGTTGACGGAACAACTAAATGAATGTAAAATTAAGTTGTTGGTGAAGTTTTTATGAATATGTGATATTATTATGAATAATAACATGCTTGGAGGCACTTGGAATGGCTGATAAGAATTATAACGGAAAATACGTATTCGGACTTGATATAGGAACACGCAATATGGTAGGAACGGTTGGATATAAAGATATAGGAAACCGTTTTGTTGTTGAGGCACAGGTTGTGCTGGAGCATAAAACAAGGGCAATGCTTGATGGACAGATTCATGATATTGCTAAGGTTGCTGAATCTATAGTTCATATTAAGAATGAATTAGAGCAACAGATTGGGAAAAATTTGGATGAAGTATGTATTGCGGCTGCCGGACGTGTGCTTAGAACTATAAGAAAAAGGGTTGATTATGATCTTCCTGCGGATACTGTTATTACGTCTGAGCATGTTTATTCATTGGAGATGCTTGGAGTCGAGCAGGCTTATGAGGACATAAGGACTGCCACTGAAAATGATATTACAAGATTCTATTGTGTGGGATATTCAGTTGTTCAGTATTTTCTTAATGATTATGCAATTACAACACTCGAAGACCATAAAGCAGGGAAGATTGGCGTAGAACTTATTGCAACGTTTTTGCCTGATGAAGTGGTTGACGGATTATATTCTGCGGTTGAGAAAGCCGGACTAAAAGTTGCTAATATGACATTGGAGCCTATTGCAGCTATTAATGTTGCAATTCCTGAGGCGTACAGATTGCTTAATATAGCACTTGTGGATGTGGGTGCCGGTACTTCTGATATATCTATTGCCAAAGGCGGACACATTGAGGCATTTGGAATGATGCCATATGCCGGAGATGAGATAACTGAGATTATTGCATCCAAATATCTTGTGGAGTTTAAGGTTGCAGAAAAGATTAAAAAGTCTATGAACAAAAAGTCCGTAAAATTTAAGGACATAATGGGAATTTCTCATACAGTTACAAAAGAGGAACTGACTGATGTGACCCGTCCTGTTGTTGACAATATTACCCGTCAAGTTGCTGATAAGATTACGGAATTAAATGGTGATAAGCCGGTGAGTGCCGTCTTTATTGTAGGCGGCGGCGGTAAAATTGCAGGATTTGTTGAGTCTCTTGCTGACAGTCTTGGTATACAGAGGGAACGAGTTGCCTTAAGAGGCAAGGAAGTCATGCAGAATATTGAATTTAGGGCGGAGAATGTTAAGAAGGATTCCATTCTTGTTACACCGATAGGAATATGTCTTAATTATTATGAGCAGAAGAATAACTTTATTCAGGTTGTAATCAATGATGAACATATAAAAATATATGATAATGACAGGGTAACGATAATGGATGCTGCGCTTCAGCTTGGATTATCTAATGATTATCTGTTCCCGAAAAGAGGCGATGAGATTGTATATACAATTAATGGCGAAAAAAGAATGGTGCGCGGAGAGCAGGGAGAACCGGCTGTAATTCTTCTTAACGGTAAAGAGTCTAATCTTAGTGCGCCTGTTGAGGCCGGTGATAAGATTGTTATAGAGGAATCAACAAAAGGAGCTTCAGCACAGGTGGAAATTATGTCACTTCCTGAGTATTCATCAGAAATAACATTTATTGTTAACGGAAAAGAGATTATTTGCCCAAGATATGTAAGTGTCAACGGGGAACTGATGCCGGGAAGTTACAATGTAGCAAACGGTGACGAGATTCAGGTTCTTGATTATTATACTTTGGAGCAGGTTCTTGATTTTATGGATTTACCGTATCATAAAGGGATAACAGTCAACAATGTTTTGGCTGGACCTGATGAAAAAGTATATGGTAATTTTAAGATAGAGTACAGTAGTTTGAAGGATATATCCGAGATGTCATACAGTGATTTGCCGGAGGATGATTCAGACGGCGATTTGGATAGTGATTTATCTGAAAATGTTACGGACAGTTCAAATGTGCCGTCCGGTGCAGAGCAGGATAATTCGAAAGAGGAAGGAAAAACTGTTGTTGTATTTGTTAATAATACCCGGATTGTTATGACCGGTAAACCTGGATATATATTGGTTGATGTACTGGATTATTATCCGTTTGATACTTCAGTTGCCCGTGGTAATAAGTTGTTAATAACAATTAATGATGAGAAAGCTGAGTTTCTGTCTCCTGTCAATGAAGGCGACGTTATTAGAATTGAGTGGGTGGACTAGAATTAAACCGGTTCACTTTATGCAATCAGATATTTGAGGAGTTTAGTAATGAAGTTTTGTAGTTTGGCCAGTGGAAGCAGTGGCAATTGTGAATATGTAAAAAGTGAAACAACCGGTCTGCTGATTGATGGGGGAATAAGTACAAAACGTATAGTCGGCGGACTTGAAAGTATAGATGAACAGGCTGAGAACCTTGATGGGATTTTAGTTACGCACGAGCATTCTGACCATATTAAAGGATTGGAAGTGTTTCTTAGCAAATATCATGTCCCGGTATATGCAACTGCACCTACGCTGGATGCAATTGCAAGAAATGATAAAAAGCACAGAATTGATTATTCACTGTTTAACCCGATTAAAGCAGACAAGGGATTTTTGATTGGTGATATAGAGGTTATGCCCTTTGCAACCTCTCATGATGCACCGGGGTCGGTGTGCTTTACGTTACAGAACGGAAAAAACAAGATTGGTATTGCTACAGACCTGGGAATTTATGATACATATATAAGAACAAAACTGGAAAATTCTAACATACTGTTTATTGAAGCAAATTATGATGTGTCTATGCTTCAGGCAGGACCGTATCCGTTTTATCTAAAAAAAAGAATCCTAAGCGATATTGGACATCTATCAAATGATATGAGTGCAAAGCTTATTCTTCAGCTACTTTGCAGAGAGGTAAAGCATATTTTCCTCGGGCATTTAAGTAAAGAGAATAATTATCCGGAGCTTGCTTATGAGACCGTAAAATATGAACTTAGTAAGGAGTACGGAGATATATCGAGATTCAGACTTAAAACTGCTGACAGGGATAATTTGTCCTGTATAACGGAGATTTAATGAGTAGTTACAAAATAAGCAATACACAAAATGACAATACAAAAAAGTTATTCACAAAGAAATTAATACTCAGGAAGGAATGATAATATGAAAAAGACAATTATTACGGTAGTAGGAAAGGACAGTGTTGGAATTATTGCAAAGGTGTGTACATATCTTGCAGACAATAAGGTTAATATTCTTGATATCAGTCAGACAATAACCGGTGGATATCTTAATATGATGATGGTGGCAGATATTAGCGGAAGTGATAAAGATTTTGCTGAAATTAGTGATGATTTTGCAGAGCTTGGTGACAATATCGGATGCGTAATTAAGATGCAACGTGAAGAGATATTTGATAAAATGCATCGTATCTAAATAATTGCAGACTTTTAGCAATTAGAGAATATTAGTTTTATGACAGGAGTGTAGATTATGGTTAATATAAATGAAGTACTTGAGACGAACCAGATGATAGAAAAAGAGAATCTGGACGTGCGTACGATAACACTTGGAATAAGTCTCCTTGATTGTGCAGATAATAATTTGGACAGACTTAATGAGAAAATATACAATAAAATTACAACGGTTGCAAAAGACCTTGTTAAAACCGGTTGTGATATTGAGAAAGAGTTTGGAATTCCTATTGTTAATAAAAGAATTTCAGTAACTCCAATAGCTTTGGTTGGTGCTTCGGCTTGCAAGTGTCCGGAAGATTTTGTGACGATTGCAAAGACTCTTGACAGGGCAGCTGCTCAGGTTGGAGTTAATTTTATAGGTGGTTATTCTGCTCTTGTTTCAAAGGGTATGACTAAAGCAGATGAGAATCTTATTCGTTCTATTCCTCAGGCTCTGAGTGAGACTAATATGGTATGTAGTTCAGTTAATCTTGGTTCTACCAAAACCGGTTTAGATATGGATGCTATCAGGCTTATGGGTAATATTATTTTGGAAGCGGCTGAGCTTACCAAAGAAAATGATTCTATAGGTTGTGCTAAACTTGTTGTATTTTGTAATGCGCCTGATGATAATCCGTTTATGGCAGGTGCATTTCATGGTGTAACAGAAGCAGATGCAATTATTAATGTTGGTGTCAGTGGACCGGGAGTTGTTAAGAAGGCTCTTGAAAGTATTCATGGAGAGGATTTTGAGGTTCTTTGTGAAACAATCAAGAAAACTGCGTTTAAGATTACCAGAGTCGGACAGTTGGTTGCAAAAGAAGCATCAGAAAGACTAGGGGTTCCGTTTGGAATAATTGATCTTTCACTTGCGCCGACTCCGGCAATAGGTGATAGTATAGCTGATATATTTGAGGAAATGGGGCTTGAAAGAGCCGGTGCACCGGGAACAACAGCTGCTCTTGCAATGCTCAATGATCAGGTAAAAAAAGGCGGAGTGATGGCTTCGTCTTATGTGGGTGGTCTTAGCGGTGCATTTATTCCTGTGAGTGAGGATCAGGGAATGATACGGGCCGTAACAGACGGCGCCCTTACTCTTGAAAAGTTAGAGGCAATGACTTGTGTGTGCTCTGTAGGACTTGATATGATTGCGATTCCCGGTGATACAAGCGCAACAACGATTTCGGGAATTATTGCAGATGAGATGGCAATAGGTATGATAAATCAAAAGACAACTGCAGTAAGAATTATTCCGGTTGCAGGAAAAACTGTTGGAGAAACCGTAGAATTTGGTGGACTTTTGGGATATGCTCCAATCATGCCGGTTAACGGATTTGGTTGCGCAGATTTTATTAACAGAAAAGGAAGGATACCGGCACCTATACACAGCTTTAAGAATTAGTATAAAGACCGGCAGTAGATGAGGGTGAGAAAGGAACAGTTATGGTACTTGAACATTTTAAAAATATAAGTCGTGTGCCGAGAGGTTCACGTAACAATCAGGCAATCAGCGATTATCTTGTTGAATTTGCCAAAGAAAATAATCTTAGGTATTATCAGGATGAAGCACTTAATGTAGTAATATATAAGGATGCCTCGCCGGGTTATGAAAACTGTCCGCCCCTTGTAATGCAGGGGCATATGGATATGGTCTGTGAAAAAACGGCTGACAGCAGTCATGATTTTACAAAGGACGGAATAACTGTTATTGAGGAAGACGGATACCTTAGAGCAGATGGGACAACCCTGGGTGGTGATGACGGGATTGCAATTGCCTATATGTTAGAGTATCTTACAGACGATACACTTATTCATCCGCCTCTTGAGATGGTTATTACAACTGACGAAGAGATTGGTATGTATGGTGCCGCTGCTTTTGATATTAGTCTCCTTAAGGGAAAAAGTGTTATCAATATTGACTCTGAGGAAGAGGGTATATTTACTGTAGCATGTGCCGGTGGCAGAGTGGGCAAAATGAGTTATGTCATTGAACGTGAGGAGTATGACGGATTCAAGACAGAGATTAAGATTGAAGGTCTTAAAGGCGGACATTCAGGAATTGATATTGGTAAAAACAGATGGAATGCGGTTCATATTCTTGGTAGAGTTTTGGGAATGCTTCCTAAAGAGATTTGTCGTGTTCTTAGTCTGGGCGGAGGTTCGAAGGACAATGTAATTCCTAATGAGGCAAGCCTATTAGTTGTAGTCAGACCTGATAAGAAGGATGAATTTCTTGCTACATTAAAACTAGTATCTGACATTCTTGAAAATGAATATGAAGTCGCTGAACCGGATGCAAAGTTTATAGTTAAGGCTGATGACAAAGTACAGACATATAAGGTGATAAGTTTTGAAGATTATACAAGATTAATGTGTCTGTTTACTCTTTTACCAAATGGTGTGCAGGTTATGAGTGCTTCGATTCCGGGTATGGTGGAAAGCTCCTGTAATCTTGGTGTGTTTGAAATGACAGATACTACTGTTTCCGCGGTAGTATCAATGAGAAGCCAGAAAAAGAGTTATATTGATTATTTGAGTAATAAGCTCGCGGCTGTTGCTGCGATTGTTGATGCAGAATATATAACCTACGGCGGATATCCGTCATGGGATATGAGTGCGGAGTCTGCATTTCGTAATCTGATGTGTGATGTGTTCCGTGAAACCTATGGCAGAGACGCTGTGGTTGAAGGGGTGCATGCAGGTCTTGAAGGCGGTATTTTTATGGAAAAGAATCCTGACATGGACATTATCTCAATCGGTCCTAATATGCATGATATCCATACAGTAAAGGAACGTATTGAGATAGCTTCTGTAGAGCGAGTTGATAAGTTCCTTAGAAATGTGATTATTAGATTTGCCAAAGAGGGTAAATGATAAGTTTGGCATTCAACGTCAATTGCTAAATCATGATTTAATTAGTGGAGGGTTAGGCTTTATGTCCTATAAGTATGAAAAGATTGACAGAAGGCTGGCGTTTAAGGGGAGTATTGTTGATTTTTATAAGGAGACCATTAAACTGCCTAATGATAAAAATGTAGAATGGGATTATATCGAACATAAAGGTGCTGTTGCAGTTATTCCGGTGGATGAAGACGGTAAAATAATTATGGTAAGACAATACCGTATTGGCTCTGATTGTGAGCTCCTTGAGATTCCGGCGGGCGGCATTAATAAGGGGGAGGAACCTTATGATGCCGGAATGAGAGAATTAGAAGAGGAGACAGGATATAAGACTGAGGCTTTGACTCATTTGATTGATGTATATTCGGCTCCGGCATATACCTCTGAGTGTGTATATGTTTATTATTCTGATAAACTTGTTAAGTCCCATACCAACTATGACGAGGATGAATTTATCAGTCTTGAAAGGTATGATATAGAGCAGCTTGTTGATATGATTATGAGTGGCGAGATAGTTGACGGTAAGACAATTGCCGGGTTGATGGCATATTACAGAACTTTGCAGCATACTTTGTAACAAGGAGATGAGCCTTGTGAAAGTATGGAAAAGATATATTATTCTGACATTTGTGTGTACAATGATTGGAATTATTACAGGGAGCTTGTTTCAAAGCTCCTATTTTAATGGATTAAAGGAACTTATGGATAATTATTTTATGGGAATTAAGAGTAGGATGGAGTATCTTGATGCCAATGATAATATTCAGATACTACTGCGGACTATCATAAAGCGGTTTGGTAGTTTTGTTATTATGTGGCTGCTTGGGGAGTTAGCTGTTGTAAGAATATATATCGCATGGTTGTGTGGAAAATTCGGAGTTGTATCAGGCTTTCTGATTATTTTTTTTCTTATGGCATATCAGACTCGGGGAATTATTATCATATTACTATGGTCAATGCCTCAGATTATTTTGTACGGAATTGCATACATTGGTTCGGCGTTGTATATTATCTACGGATTTAGTCGCAGGAAAGGTATAATAATAACCCTGCTGTCCATATTGCTCGCAGCAGGGTGTATATGTGAAACTTATGTTAATCCAATGCTGATGGAATTATTTGTCTGAGTAAAACTGAAAAGTACATTATAGTTTATCAGCCATATTAAGGAGAAGTTTTTCAGTTGTTTCCCATCCGATACAAGGGTCTGTAATCGACTGACCGTATGTGTGGTGCCCGATATCCTGACGGCCTTCCACAATATAGCTTTCTACCATAACTCCCTTAACGAGAGTACCAATATCCTCAGAGATTCTTTTGCTGTGAAGAATTTCGTCAACAATTCGCGGCTGTTCATAATAAACTTTGTTGGAATTAGAATGATTGGTATCAATTATTACTGCAGGATTTTTTAAGTTATATTCGCAATAAAGTTTATGAAGTCTTCGAAGGTCTTCATAATGGTAGTTTGGAATACTCTGTCCGTGCTTATTGACAGCACCGCGAAGGATTGTATGAGCAAGCGGATTACCGTCTGTTTTTACTTCGTGACTTCTGTATAAAAATGTATGTGAACCTTGTCCGGCTTTACAGGAGTTAAGCATAACCGAAAAATCACCACTGGTAGGATTTTTCATTCCGCAGGGAATGTCAAATCCGCTTATGACGATTCTGTGTTGCTGGTCTTCTACTGAACGTGCTCCGACGGCAACATAAGAAAGAATGTCGCTAATGTATGGCCAGTTCTCAGGGTACAGCATCTCGTCGGCAGCAAACATATGTGTTTCTGAAATGGCACGAAGGTGCATTTTTCTCATGGCAATAATACCCTCGCTTATATCGGGAGCTTTCTCCGGATCCGGCTGGTGGACAATTCCCTTATATCCCTCACCTGTTGTGCGGGGTTTGTTGGTGTATATACGCGGAATAATCAAAATCTTATCTTTTACCTGCTCCTGAATTTTTGCAAGTCTGTTTATATAATCACATACAGAGTCTTCGTTATCGGCTGAACATGGTCCTATTATTGCAAGAAACCTGTCTGACTTGCCGGTAAGAATATCTTTAATCTGTTCGTCACGCGCTGCTTTAATCTTTGCATGTTCTGCAGGAAGAGGATATTGTTCTTTAAGTTCTTCCGGTGTTAATACTTTTCGTATATAATGCATTCCCATGTCTTTGTTTCAGTCCTTCCTGTGTTTTAATCTTAATTCCCTTATTGGGATTGTACACAAATCAAAAGATATTCTACACCTTTTATGGGATGTCAGTCAAGAATAAGAGTTTAACAAGTGATAATAATAGGGTGAAAAAGGTATAGTGATTTATGCAGGTGTTTAGCTGATATTGAGTGCCCCGGTGAATATGCATGAATAACAAAGTAAATACATAACCAATAGGCCGCTGTGTGATATTTGCAAAAAGTTTGAAAAAAACGGAAAAAGTTTTGCGTGGTGAAAAAGATATAATGTAACAGTCAATTAATATAATCAAGTAATAAAAGGTTTACCGAGAGGAGAAAAATCAGATAGTTGAGTTTGTTACTGAAAATGAACTGAGAGATCATGTTACAAGGTTTCTGAAGTTAATTCTCTGAGGAAGGAGGTTTAATAGAAGTTATAACTTGAAAAGAAAAGATTTTAATTGTAACACGAAATATAATAAAATAAATAAAAGGAAGGAAAAAAGAGATGAAAAGAATACTAACTTTATTAACACTGGTAGTAATGATGGGAGCATGTTATATTTTTAATACGAACAATATTCAGGCTGCAAGCAAAAAAACAAAAGCAATGAATGCTTATAAAGAATTTCTTGCTGCAGAGACTATCGAATGGGATGGCAGTGAGTACGATGCTTCGGAATTAGAGTTTTTGACTGCGGATATAGATGGTGACAAGGTTCCGGAACTGGTAATAAGCTATTATGCAACCGAAAAAATATATACATATAAGAATAATAAAGTAAAACATGTATTACAGGGTGACTTTGCTATATACCCTAAAGAACATATAGTAACAAACTCAAAGCTAGATGATGATGGGTTAAAGTTGGACTTTTATAAAATAACAAAGGGAAAAGCAAAAAAATTTGCAGCATGTGCTATGTATTATGAAAAAGGAAAAAAGAAGTTCTCATATAAAATTAACGGAAAGAAAGTTAGTGTTAATAAATTTGACAAAAAGATAAAAACAACGAAAGCTTTGAAAATGAAATTTTACAGTAATACTGCGGCTAAAAGAGAAAAGGTGTTAAAGTAAAATGTTCATATGCTGCAGAAGCTTGTTATTAAGGTTGTACGGTTTGTAAGCGTTGTGGATTGGGAGTAGTAGGGATTATTATTGTAAATGTAATCAATACATGTTAAGAGATAATGATTTGAAAAAACGGCTGAAAGATGCTTATTATCTTTTAGCTGTTTTTTGTTGACGTAACCCGCCACAAATTGAATATTTAGCTTGTATTCTTTGTATGTTATGGGTATAATAAATCATAAAATAAGAAGAATAATTCATATTCCATGTAAACTATATAATGATATATCTTATTGGGGGCGTGTCATAATGTTTAAATTGGTAATGACTGATATTAATTCAGAGCATGAGGGGGATTTTGTTTTTGATATTCCTTGCGGATTAGAACACTGGCTGTTGTTGCAGACTAATACGCCAGGTTTATTTGTATTAAATGGTGTTGAGCAGGAAGTAGCAGTAGATCATATGATACTTATTCCGCCGGATACACCTATATATTATCGGGCTATAGAAGACCGATATTCGGATAATTGGTTATTTTTTACGGCAGATAAGAATGATATAAGTGTGGCTACGGTACCTATAGAAACTCCGGTATATGATCCGTTAGCAGAAGAGATTAACTCATTGTTTAAGTTTTTGTGTATAGAGAATGCATGTAAAAGTATGTATAGAGACATCAACATTGATTATGCAATAAGGATGTTGCTTAACAAGATGGTAGAATTTCAGGAAAAACCTGAGATACCTGCCAAGTATCATGATTTGATTGTTCTAAGACAGAAAATATATGCGGATCCGGGACTGTTTAGTTCTGTAACCGAGATGGCTGAGTACATGCATATATCTAACGGAAGACTGCAAACCATTTACAAAGAAGCATTTGGGGTATCCTGTGTCAGTGATATTATTGCTGCACGAATCAAATACGCCAAGTATAAGTTAATCTGTTCGGATATGACACTGGTGGAACTTGCATCAGAATGCGGATATAAGAATATCGAGCATTTTTTCAGACAGTTTAAGAAACATACCGGTTTTTCGCCTAAAGAGTATCAGAACCATGTGCAGAATATCAGTGAAGAAGAAGCAAAAGAACAGTTAACCAATAAGGAGTGATTATTATTAATATCTTAGTTATTGACGGCCAGGGCGGAAGAATTGGCCGTCAAATTGTTGAAATGATAATAAATAATTTCCCGGAGCATGCCGTAACTGCAGTAGGTACCAACGCTACAGCAACTGCAGCTATGCTGAAGGGAGGAGCTCATAATTGTGCAACAGGAGAGAATCCCGTTGTGGTCGCGTGTAGAAAGGCAGACATTATTATCGGGCCAATCGGAGTGGTGATTGCTGATTCACTACTTGGTGAAGTGACTGAAAAAATGGCACTTGCAGTTTCAAGAGCAGAAGCAACAAGAATTCTTATACCGATGGCTCGTTGCAACAATATGATTGCAGGTGTTTCAGATAAGTCTGTGAACGAACTGATTGAGGATGTTAAGTGTAAGATTAACCTGCTTAGTGCAAAGGGTCTTGAAAAATGTGGCATTCAATAGTAGAATGAAGAGCAGTGTTGTATCAAAATGTAAGAAAGGAAGATAAAGATATGGAAAAGACAATGGAAAAAATAGTGGCTCTTTCAAAGTCAAGAGGTTTTATATATCCTGGTTCAGAGATTTATGGAGGTCTTGCTAATACATGGGATTATGGTAACCTTGGTGTAGAGCTTAAGAATAATGTTAAGAATGCATGGTGGAGTAAGTTCATCAGAGAAAATCAGTACAATGTAGGTGTAGATTGTGCTATTCTTATGAATCCTCAGACTTGGGTTGCGTCAGGTCACCTTGGCGGATTTTCAGACCCTCTTATGGATTGTAAGGAATGTCATGAAAGATTCCGTGCGGATCAGATTATTGAAAACTATATGAAGGAACAGGGCATAGAGTCTGAATCTGCTGTTGATTCGTGGTCTCACGAAGAGATGAAAAAGTACATAGATGACAATAATATCGTATGTCCGTCCTGCGGTAAGAAGAATTTTACAGACATCAGAGAGTTCAATCTTATGTTTAAGACTTTCCAGGGTGTAACAGAAGATGCTAAGAACACAGTTTATCTTCGTCCTGAGACTGCGCAGGGAATTTTTGTTAACTTTAAGAATGTTCAGAGAACTTCACGTAAAAAACTTCCTTTTGGTATTGGTCAGATTGGTAAGTCTTTCCGTAATGAGATTACTCCGGGTAACTTTACATTCAGAACGAGAGAGTTTGAACAGATGGAGCTTGAGTTCTTCTGTGAGCCGGGCACAGATCTTGAATGGTTTGCATATTGGAAACAGTTCTGTATTGACTGGCTTAAGAACCTTGGTATTAAGGAAGATGAGATGCGTTATCGTGATCATGATAAAGAAGAGTTGTCATTCTATAGTAATGCTACAACAGATATAGAATTCCTTTTCCCATTTGGATGGGGAGAACTTTGGGGAATTGCAGACCGTACTGATTATGACCTTACACAGCATCAGAATGTATCTAAGGAAGATATGAGTTATTTTGATGATGAAAAGAAGGAAAAATATATTCCGTATGTTATTGAGCCTTCACTTGGTGCGGACCGTGTTACTCTTGCATTCCTTTGCAGTGCTTATGACGAGGAAGAAATAGCTGAGGGAGATGTTCGTACAGTTCTTCATTTCCATCCTGCAATAGCACCTGTTAAAGTTGGTATACTTCCATTGTCCAAGAAGTTATCAGAGCCGGCATCAAAGATATATGCTGAGCTTGCTAAGAGATGGAACTGTGAGTTTGACGATAGAGGAAATATCGGAAAGAGATATCGCAGACAGGATGAAATCGGAACTCCATTCTGTGTAACCTATGATTTTGACTCAGAGGAAGACGGCTGCGTTACAGTACGTGACCGTGATACAATGGAGCAGGAGCGTGTTAAGATAGAGGACCTTGTAAAGTATTTTGAGGATAAGATGAGTTTCTAAATTTATTTCAAAGTATTACATAATGAATATGTAACAGGTTTTTGAAATTAAAATAACCGGTAACAATGAATCTTGAATTTATATTCAGGCATTCGTTGTTACCGGTTTCTTACTTACTAGGAAATTTCTTTGAAATTGTCCTAGTAAGCAAAAGCGCTCCGCGGGGATCGCACTGCGTCAAAGCGGAAAGTGTTGCTAATGCAGATGTCAAATTATTAATCAAATCAGGAATTGTAGTTTCAAAATCTATTCCGTACCAGTTGTGAGTGTTGTTTTGAAGAGTGCGTTCCAGTGTTAGCGCTGTATAGTCTACGGCAAGCCTGATTGATGTTCGTATATCAAGTCCACGTATCAGGGCGCCGGTAAGGGTACTTGTAAATAAGTCGCCCGTACCGTGAAATACAGAATCAATATGAGGTCTGAAGTATTCGAAAGTTTCACCATCGGATAGTCTGGCAATGATTCCGTTATCGTTGTCTCTTCTGATGCTGGTAATAATTATGTTTGGAGCACCGGTGGCAGTAAGCTTGTCAAGAAGTTCGTGGATATATGTCATATCATAATCGGTTTCATACGGAATTCCTGACATAATAGCAGCCTCTGTAACGTTAGGGACTATTATATGGGCACGGTTGCATAAGGACTTTATTTCATTTGCATATTCATCGTCAAAACCGGTATAGATTTTTCCGTTGTCACCAAATACCGGGTCAACAACAATCGTCGTATCGTCAGTTGTGAACATGTCGTAGAATTCTTCGATAATTCGAATGTGTTGTATGCTTCCAAGATATCCTGTAAGTATTCCGTCAAAATGCACGTTAAGTGTCTTCCAATGTTTCATAATAGGTTTCATTTCGTCAATCAGGTCATTGTATGTAAATCCCGGAAACATCGTATGTGCAGAAAGAATCGATGTCGGAATGACAGACACTTCAATTCCCATGGCGGAGATAATCGGTAATGCAATTGTTTGGGAACATTTTCCAATACAGGAGATGTCTTGTATACTTGCAATTCTTTTCATAAAGCAACCTCGTTATATTTTTCAAAATATGTATTCAAATTGAAACTATTATATTATAATCTTATATAGGATATATTGATATGACCAATTTTGACGTTTCTTATAATACCAGATTGGCGGTATAATTAATGTTATGAGTGGATAATATAATAAATCTTTTGGAGGAGAAAAAATGCTTACATATTCGATGGATGACAGAAAGAATAACAGTTTGTACGATTATTTATACAAATGTATAAAAAGGGATATCATGTCAGGCAAGCTGGTTTCAGGACAAAAACTGCCGTCAAAACGAAATTTTGCAAAGAACCTTGGAGTAAGTGTTATTACGATTGAAAATGCGTATTCTCAGCTTGCTGCGGAAGGATTTATTTTTTCTGTGGAAAAAAAGGGATATTTTGTTGCCAAAATCGGGGAGTCAGTCGGTAAATATGCGGAAAACATTACGGCATCGGATTGTGGTGAAGATGAAAGGACATACAATGTAAATGGAAATAACCAATCCTGCCGGAAACTGTCGGAACAATTTGCCGAAAATGAGGGAACAAAGAAGTGTGCCATAGAATCTGATGTGCCGACAAAGATTGATTTTGTAAGTAATATTGTTAATTTTGATAAGTTCCCTTTTTCTACATGGTCAAAGTTGACAAGAGAAATCTTGTCCGAACAGGATGAGGGCTTGTTAAGGTCTGCTCCGGTTAAGGGTATTTTAGAGTTAAGGCAGTCGATAGCTGATTATTTATATAATTTTCGTGGTCTTAATGTTACTCCGGAAAGGATTGTTATAGGGTCAGGAACGGAATATCTTTATGGTATTCTTGTACAGTTGTTGGGGCGTGATAAAATCTATGCTATGGAGGACCCCGGTTATTCAAAGGTTATGTATGTATTAAACGGAAACGGGGTTAAATGTAGTCCTATTCCGATGGATGAATATGGAATGAATATTGAATCGCTAAATGAAAGCAGGGCTGATATAGTTCATCTGACTCCGTCGCATCATTTTCCGACAGGGATAGTAATGCCTATTCAAAGACGGCTTGAGTTGTTGGAGTGGGCGTATGGGAAAGAAGACCGCTATCTGATAGAGGATGATTATGATTGTGAATTCAGATTACAGGGAAGACCGATTCAGACTATGTCGGAGATTGATGCCAGAGGAAAAGTAATATATATTAATACATTTTCTAAGACGCTTGCGCCTTCATTACGTATAAGTTATATGGTTCTTCCAAATGAGTTGATGGACAGATTTGAAAGTATGATGGGATATATGTCATGTACTGTTCCCAATTTGGAACAGTATGTGCTTGCAAGATTTATGGGCAGAGGTTATTTTGAAAGGCATATTAACAGAATGAGAGTATTCTACAGAGGAATCAGGGATGAGTTGCTTGGTGGAATAAAGGAGAGCAATTACGGTAGTAAGGTTAAGATTATGGAAGAAAATTCGGGTCTCCATTTTCTTGTAAAGATACGAAGTAATATGTCTGACGAAGCACTTGTAAGGCGTGCAAGTGCCTGTGGTCTTAAGATTGCGTGTTTGTCAGATTATGAGCATACACCCAATCTGTCCAACAGACATGTTATTATTGTTAATTATTCGGGAATGAGTTCAGACAACATACCGGAGGCGGTAAAACTTTTGGGTGAGGTTATTGATAATTAGAAAATATGGTGATAATATTTATGAATACAGTTGATTGCTTATGTTGTATCACGTTAATGTTTTGATTCAGATGAATAGGAGTACATATGAAAGTTTTTAGTTCGATTGTTGAGTGGATTAATAAAGATACTGTCGGTTTATATGAGAATAGACTGCAGGCTGTTGTATTAAGATGTGTATCTATTGTCAGCATAATATATTATTTGTTTATTACGGCATTGTTTTTCTGTAATGATTTAAATGTTCTCGGAGTATATGATTTGGCAGGAATATTCGTATTATCGTATGCGTTATATCTTACATATCATAAGCATGTAAAGCTGGCATTTTGGATATATAGCTTTGCAGTTGTTTTTATGGTGATTTTTCAAGTAGTGTATGTCGGTTGGGGGATAGGATTTCAGTACAGCTTATTCCTGTTGATGATAATACTGCTTTTTGCTACATACTATTCAATATATGTTAAGCTGGGATTTGCCGGAGGATATGGATTGATATTTTTGGGATTATATCTGTATTCTTACTACCATAATCCTTACGTTGTTTTTTTGCACAATGTTGATTGTTATATGTCTGTTGTTACAATAATATACAGCTTTGGATGTCTTATTTTGGCATCGTTTTACTTTGGGGCCAAAAACTCAGAGATGGAGAAAAAACTGGTTGAATATAGTAAGACTTTGGAAAGACTTGCTTTTTTTGATCCGCTTACGGGGTTGTATAACAGAAGACAGACTGTTAAGTTTTTGGAGAGAAAAGTTAAGGATATTGAAGATAATGACAAAGGGTTGCTTACGGTTATACTTGGAGATATAGATTATTTTAAGAAAGTAAATGATGTGTATGGGCATGAGTGCGGAGATATTGTACTTAAGGAGATTGCATCCATAATCAAAAAGACTGTAAATAAGCAAGGACTTACGGCGAGATGGGGCGGAGAGGAGATACTGATAGTTTTACCTGAAACAGATACAAAAAAAGCAGTTGAGTTAGTTGGTAACATTGTTGATAATATCAGGAAAACAGTAGTCAATTACAATGAGCATAATATCAGTATTACGATGTCATTCGGAGTGCAGCAGTTTGGTAAGAACGTTTCTGTTGATGAACTTATAAAAGGTGCAGATATGAAACTGTATATGGCAAAAGAAGCGGGCAGAGACAGGGTAGTAGCTGACTGAGATAAAAATATACCGCTTAAGTTTTCGATTATTTATGAAAATGTTAAGGTTGTGAAGATTATGAAAAAATACATTTCAATTTTACTGTTAATGGCAATGCTGCTGGATTCAATATTTGTGTCGGAATTGAATGCATATGCGATGTCAGGTGCGCAGTATTCTGATATGCATACCATAGATATTGTTGCGGAAGTGAAGAATGGTGATGTGTTATCCAAGTTCCCATGTCTTGGGGAAGATTTCAGGGTGTCTGATGTGAAAGTTCTTACTGATTTGGCGGATTACTGTTTTGTAAGTGCCCAAATCACGTATGATGCCAACATATATACCGAAAGAGATGTTCTTAATCTGTTGAACGAAACCAAAGGAGTAATATGTGCAGAAAAGGATATGACACTTAGAAAGGATGCTTCATTGTGGCCTAATATATCTAATGATAAAAATATGTCATTGCAATGGTATCTTGATACGATAGGAGCAACAAAAACCTGGGATTTATTCGAGAATACCATTCCGGGAGAGGGAACAGTTGTGGCAGTAATTGATACCGGAGTCGATTATTCCCATGAAGACCTCGTTGATAATATATGGATTAATGAAGCAGAGCAAAACGGAATCTTTGGAATAGATGACGATAATAACGGAGTTACAGACGACGTATACGGTGCGAATTTTTCGGCTGAAACAACTGAAAACGGCGCGAAGTCCGGAGAGGGTATCAATAGTCGTAATCGTGAGGAACCTGATCCTGACGGACACGGAACCCACGTGGCGGGAATAATTGCGATGTCTAAAGGTAATGGTGGCGGCAGAGGGATTGCTTACGGAAGCCGTATTATGTCAGTGAGAGCAGGAGGCGCAGAAGGTAGTTTTAAGCTTTCGGCGGTTGTGTCAGCCATGGATTATGCCGTGCAGATGGGTGCTGACGTTATTAATATGTCATTTGGAACATATACGGAGTCTGCTATACTAAAATCGATGATAGAAAAAGCATCTAAGGATTGTGTTCTTGTGGCGGCAGCCGGAAATGACGGATATGTGACCAGCGATTACATATGCGATAAAACCTGTGATGTGTATCCGGCAGCTTATCCTCAGGTGATAGGAGTTATGGCGACAGATACCTCATCAAATGTTACGGCATGGTCTAATTATGATTATACACCTTACACTACGTCGGAATATGAGATAGCGGCACCGGGTTATAAGATTTATTCAACGGCACCGAACGGAAAGTATGCATATATGAACGGTACGTCTATGGCAACTCCTATGGTATCTGCGGCGGCAGCAATTTTGCTTGGCGCTGTTGATACTACAAAGGTAGACAATCCGGCGGATTTCGTGAGAGCACAGATTATTGAAGCAACCTCCGAAAGGGCGAAATTAACCGATTCTACAGGGGTAGTGCATAATTACCCGTTATTAAATATATACGAAGCCATAACTACTAATGCAAGTGTTAATATGCATTTGGGCAGCTTTGATTATTACGAGCAGGGCAAGGGCAGATTTGAAGATACGATTACTGTAGAAAAAGGAAAAACCACAGAAGTGTTTTGTGGATTCAGGGTTTGTAATCTCTGGAAGAAAACAAGTGACATAGAAGTTAATATGAAAATTGATTCCGGTAATGTGGAATGTATCAATGATGTTTTGAAAATTTCGAATATGAAGGAAAGAGAGTTTTTGGATGTAAGCTACAGATACGCGGAAGCTTTTGCATTTAAGTACAAAGCAGACGTTGCGGGGACTTATGTGATACCGGTTAAGTATACTGTATCTGCGTCAACAGCTGACGGTACGGATAACTATGTTAAGGAATTTTCACACAATATTATCGTAAACGTAACGGAGCCTGTACCTGTGTCTGCAGGTAACATACAGAACTCAGGAGTGGCAGTTAGTCCTGCGGATGATTCCCGGAATGGCAAAGAAACAGCCGACAAATCTGCTTCTGTTGTACTTGGAAGAGTAAAGGGGCTTAAAGCCAAAAAGAAAAAAGTTGGAAACAAGCGAAAGATTACTTTGACATGGAAAGCAGTTTCCGGTGCCAAAAAATATGCGGTTTATTATTCCTACAAAAAGAATGGCAAATATCGCAAACTAACTTTAACTAAAAAAAGAAAATTTACGCATATTCTTAAGAAAAAGAAAAACTGTTACTACAAGGTTCGAGCTTATAGTAACAGTAACGGTAATTCTGTATATGGTAAATATTCAGTCAGAATTAAAGTGAAGTATTAATGTTAATAACATAGTAATTATACAATGGTTGTATAATAGTTATACAAGAACATCAACGTGTTCTGAACTAACAACACCTGCCGGGGCTGCAGAAGGCATTTCAGTTAACATCTGAACCATCTGTTCTCCGGTTTGTTCTACAGTATTTAGAGATAAATCCAAAACTTTTGTGCTTATTTTTGTCATAAGTTCTGCTTGAGAATTATTCATGGCCATTCTTGCTATATCCATATCTATTCCTCCTTTGTCTTCTCTTTCATATCATATCGGTTTTTTTTGTATAATACTTAAGAGTCTTTTATTATTTGTATCGTTTTAATCCGGTTTTTTCATTGGCTCAAATGTACGGGATGTATTTCTGGATTGACGATGGCGTTTTGTTGCTTCCAAAGCTTCCTTACAGAAATAATCTTGTGAGTTGAGAGGTTCATCTTCACCGGGTGTTAGCAAAATGTACGAACTGTCAGGTTGTTTGATTCGCGTTTTTATGTTATCTGCTAACTGAATGTCGAGAATGTGCTTAATGCGGTCTTTGAGACTTTGATCTTCAATAGGGAACAGTATCTCTACACGTTTGTCAAGATTACGTGGCATCCAGTCAGCACTTCCCATATATATATCTTCGTATCCGTCATTATAGAAATAAAATATTCTTGAGTGTTCAAGGAAGTTTCCTACAATGGAGTGTACGGTGATATTGTCGCTAATTCCCGGTATTCCTACTTTCAGACAACATATTCCGCGGATAATGAGGTCGATTTTAACGCCGGCAGCAGATGCTTCATACAGCGCGGAAATGATACCGGCATCACAAAGGGAATTCATTTTAGCTATAATATGAGCATCTTTTCCGTCGAGAGCATTATTGGTTTCTCTTTTTATACAATCCATAAATTTATTTCTAAGCCACAACGGTGCTAATGTTAATTTGTTCCATGCAAGAGGTTCTGAGTAGCCTGACAACATATTGAATACTGCTGTTGCATCTTCGCCTATCGGTCTTGAACATGTGAAAAGTCCCATATCAGTGTACAGTTTTGCTGTAGAATCATTGTAATTTCCGGTGCCAAGGTGAACATAGCGTCTTATTCCGTCATCTTCACGTCGTACAACAAGAGTGATTTTGCTATGGGTTTTAAGACCTACAAGTCCGTATATTACATGACAGCCTGCCTGTTCAAGTTTCTTTGCCCAAATGATGTTGTTTTCTTCATCAAAACGGGCTTTAAGTTCCACAAGTACTGAAACCTGCTTACCATTTTCAGCTGCGGCAGCTAAAGATGATATAATCGGTGAATTGCTGCTTACCCTGTAGAGGGTTTGTTTGATGGCAAGTACATTAGGGTCTTTGGAGGCCTTTCGAACAAAATCAACAACCGGGTCAAATGTTTGGTACGGATGATGAAGAAGAATATCTTTTTCACGTATCTTTGAAAATATATCAGTTTCGGCATCTAATTCATAAACCGGCTGAGGAGTATAAGGTTTGTTTCTTAGATTGTTATGTCCCTCAATTCCGTATAATTTCATAAGAAATGTTAAATCAAGAGGCCCGTTTATTTTATATATGTCATCATTCTTGATTTCGAGGTCTTTTTTAAGATATTTTAGCAGTTGTTTATCGATTCCTTTTTCGACTTCGAGTTTGATGGCTGCACCCCATTGCCTTTTTTTAAGCTGCTTTTCTATCTCAACAAGTAGATCAGCGGCTTCGTCTTCGTCAATTGTAAGGTCAGCATTACGCATTACTCTGTAAGGGTAGGCGCAAATTATTTCGTAATTGAGAAAGAGTTTATCGATATTTTTTTCTATAATCTGTTCCAACAGAATAAATGTAGTGTCTTCTTTATTATCCGAAGGAATATGAATAAGTCTCGGAAGTACGGAAGGAACCTGTACCGTGGCAAATTCATATTCTTCTTTTGATTTGTTGCGTTTCAAAAGGGCGCCAATATTGAGCGATTTGTTACGTATCAGAGGGAACGGTCTTGACGAATCAACAGCCATTGGTGTAAGAACAGGGTATACTTCCCTCATAAAGTATTTATCTGCATAATCTGATTGTTCGGCAGTCAGTTCCTCGTGATGGCATATAAGATTAATTTTGTTGTCAGCCAACAGTGGTAAAAATGTATTATTAAATAACTTGTATTGGTTAGATATCAATTCATGCGATCCCGCACTGATAAGTTCCAACTGCTTTTCGGCAGTAAGACCTGCAATATCAGGTTTTGTGTAACCTGCATCTACCATATCTTTCAAAGAAGCAACTCTAATCATAACGAACTCATCCAGATTAGATGATGTTATGCTTAAAAATTTTAGTCTTTCCAGCAGAGGCAGTGATTCGTCACATGCTTCATTAAGAACCCGGCGGTTAAATTCGAGCCAGCTAAGTTCTCTGTTATCAAAGTATTCAGGGTTATTATAAGTCTGAGACATTGTTAATCCTCCTTTGTTTAAGTTTTGGTACGATTCCGAATATTCGTTCAAAAAAACGTGCCGATTCGTTAAAGTAGGCTGTTTCAAGAGCCAAATCCATAAATGATTCTCCGGTAATCTGAAGTGTATTATTTTTCAGAGTAACCTTAAGGTGGGAGAGTTTTTGTTTTTTACTTGTGTCAAGGTCGTTGGCAAGTCTGAATATACCGGTTAGTTTTGCTATTTTGATATATTCTTTTTCGGTAAAATCATTTTTAAGTTCACTGTACGAAGGAAATGATTTTACAGGGTTCATAACAATATTGGCAATCATAAGGTTATCTTTATCAGTTAATCCGAGTATTTCAGATGACCTTATTATATTGTAAGAGTTGGCTGCAACTTCCTCGAAATTAATATAGGCACCGCAATCATGTAGTCTGACAGCCACCAAAAGAAGCAGTTTGTCGTGTTTGTTAAGACCGCTGATGTGGCTTAAGCCTTCAAATATTTTGCCGGCGAGCTTTTCTACATAAGTAGTATGAATCGTATTAGAACTATATCTGATTGCCAGTTTTTTTGCAGCAGACAAAACATCTTTATCAAAGTCTCTTACCTTTGACAGCCGGTTGTTATCAAGAGCATATTGTACGACTATTCCGTCACAAAGGTCGGTTGAATTGAAGTATATGGTATCTGCTTTGTTAATACTCATTAATTTTTCGTAAATCATAGCTGTAGGAAGTAATAATCTGGCCTGCTCGTCAGTTGTTCCAAGCATTGTTGCAATCTCGCTGTTGGAGTGGGTCAGTATTGAATTATATATTGTAGTAAGTTCTTCGGAAGTAATTTTGACGGCACTCGAATCATTTTGTTGCAGATTAATTTTAATGTATTGTTCAAGGTCTCGTAACTCTTCGCCAATTGCCAGTATTGAGCGTATGCGGTATTTGTGAAAATAAGTTTTGTACGAGGTGTATATATCACCGTCTATATATTCTGAAAGAAGGTCTGCATAACTGTCAGCTTCACGTTCAAGGGTGCTTAAAAATTCGCTGAGTCTTATGGAACCCAGGCGAAGATTATGCGATACGACCAGTTTGCCGCCGGAAAAGCAGGTTGCCTGAGAACTGCCTGAACCAACTTCCACAAGCATTGCTCCGTGCTTGATAATACTGTTGAATGCAGGTTCTCTAAGAGCAACAGCCTGATAAAGAAGATAACGCTGTTCTGAATTGGTAAGTATATTAACGTCTATACCGGTTCGTATACGTACTCTGTCAAGTAGTGATTGTCTGTTGGCGGCCTCTCTGATTGAACTTGTAGAGTAGGCTCTGTATTCCGTAACCTGGAATTCCTTCATTATTTTACGGAAACCGTCAAGTACATCGCATAACTCGTCAATTAAGTGATTTGAAATATATCCGCTGACGTACGTGTCGCTTCCAAGTTCCATAATATGCCGCACATGGGTTAATTCTTTCATTTGATTTTTTTTGCCTAATTCGAAGATTTTTAGTGATACTTCGTTAGAACCAACATCTATTGCCGCAAATGTAGTTACTGCCATGTAAATCACCTCCACATTATTATATACATTCTACCATATTCTGATGCTCTTGAAAATGGGGGTTGCCTTAACACGATAAAATTAATATACTTACTGATAAAGGAGAAAGAAACCTATGAAAACAAGTGACTTTTTTTATGAACTTCCGGAAAATCTTATTGCGCAGGACCCGCTACAAAAAAGAACGGATTCAAGACTTATGCATGTTAATAAGGAGTCCGGAAGTATAACCCATTCAGTGTTTGGGAATATTACGGATTACCTGAAACCGGGAGATTGTCTCGTAATCAATAATACAAAAGTGATTCCTGCACGATTGTTAGGTGAAAAGGAAGGTACGGGCGGTGCTGTTGAAGTATTGCTTTTAAAGCGTATTTCTGCGGACGTCTGGGAGGCTATAGTAAGACCGGGAAAGAAGCTTAGAACAGGAGCAAGGGTAAGTTTTGGCGGAGGAAGACTTACCGGTGAGATAACTGAAGTTCTTGCTGACGGTAACAGACATATCAGATTTGAATATGAAGGAATATTTGAAGAAGTATTGGATGCTTTGGGGAAGATGCCTCTTCCGCCGTACATAACTCACGAATTAAAAGACAAGTCAAGGTATCAGACTGTGTATGCAAAGTATGAAGGTTCGGCAGCAGCACCTACGGCCGGTTTGCATTTTACCAATGAACTTCTTGAAGAGATAAAGACTAAAGGCATCAATATTGCAAGTGTAACGTTGCACGTAGGACTTGGAACATTCAGACCGGTAAAGGTTGATAATGTTGATGAACATCATATGCATTCAGAGTATTACAAAGTTTCTAAAGAAGCGGCAGATTTGATTAATGAAACAAAGAAAAAAGGAAACAGGGTTATATGTGTTGGTACGACAAGTTGCCGAACTGTAGAATCAGCAGCTAAAGACGGTATTGTATGTGAATGTGAAGGCAATACGGATATATTTATTTATCCGGGCTATGAGTTTAAGATAATGGACGGTCTTATTACGAATTTTCATTTGCCGGAGTCGACTTTATTAATGTTGGTATCAGCTCTTGCAGGTAAGGATAATATAATGAAGGCTTATGAAGAAGCCGTTAATGAAAAATATAGGTTCTTTTCATTTGGGGATGCAATGATAATCGTGTAGTGACATAGGAGGCAATTGGTGAATGGAAGAAGGAAAGTTGTTGTTTGTGTATAATCCCAATGCAGGAAAGGGAATAATAAAAAAACATTTATCAGATATAATTGAAATGTTTTGTCAGAATAATTATGTGGTTACTGTATACGCAACTCAAAAAGAGGGGGATGCGGCAAAGATCGTTAAAGAAAATGGTGATTGTTATGACAGGGTTGTTTGTTGCGGAGGAGACGGAACTCTCAACGATGTTACCGACGGAATGATGCATCTTGATAATCGGCCTTTATGCGGATATATTCCGGCAGGAACTGTTAATGATTTTGCCCACTCATTTAAATTGCCACAAAATATGCTTGATGCAGCTCATGTTGCCATTGATGGGGAGAGTTGTATGTGTGACGTCGGAGAACTTAACGGAGATTATTTTGATTATATCGCAGCTTTTGGTGCATTTACGGATGTGTCTTATGAGACACCACAGGTAAGTAAAAATATACTCGGTAAGCTGGCTTATTTTCTGGAAGGCGTAAAAAAGTTAGGTTCTATCAGAAAATATGACGTAACGGTGACAATAGAGGATGAAGTTATAAGTGATAAATTGATATACGGAATGATTACCAATTCATTTTCCGTAGCCGGATTTTTATCTCTTTTTGATGACGATGTTGCACTTGACGACGGATATTTGGAGGCATTTTTTATAAAAGCACCAAAAAATATTATGGAATTCCAACTTATTATTAATGCGTTGTTATCCGGAAATGTTAATTGTGAATTATTTTATTACAGACATATTAAGCGTATTGAGATTGAATGTGAGACCCCATTAAAATGGACTGTTGATGGTGAATTTGGTGGTGAGTATACGAAAGCTGTCATAGTTAATCACAAAGGTGCTATTCCTTTTGTAAGAGGGAAAAGTTAAAACAGCCGGAGTGATTGCGGCACCAAAGAGTTCGTTAATGGGACAAGAAACAGAATCATTGTACAAACAGAAAATATGTGATATAATACGGTCAGTTAAATGAAAAAATTGGTAATTACATCAAAAAAAAATTAGGAGGTAAAGGATGAATAAGTGGGTATATTTATTCACAGAGGGAGATGCGAGCATGCGTAATCTTCTGGGTGGTAAAGGTGCAAACCTTGCGGAAATGACAAAGCTTGGGCTTCCGGTGCCGCAGGGATTTACGATTACAACAGAAGCATGTACACAGTATTATGAAGATGGCGAGAAGATTAATGATGAAATCCAGGCACAGATTATGGAGTACATCGTTAAGATGGAAGAGATAACAGGAAAGAAATTTGGAGATAAAGAGAATCCTCTTCTTGTTTCGGTTCGTTCAGGTGCCAGAGCATCAATGCCTGGAATGATGGACACAATCCTTAATCTTGGTCTTAATGAAGATGTTGTGGAAGTTCTAGCTGCAAAATCAGGAAATCCACGTTGGGCTTGGGATTGCTACAGAAGATTCATTCAGATGTTCTCTGATGTAGTAATGGAAGTAGGTAAGAAATATTTCGAAGAACTTATCGATAAAATGAAGGAAGAAAAGGGAATCACACAGGATACAGATCTTACTGCTGATGACCTTAAAGCACTTGCTAATCAGTTTAAGGCTGAGTACAAAGCAAAGATTGGTGCTGACTTCCCGGCTGAACCAAAGGAACAGCTTATGGCAGCAGTTAAAGCGGTATTCCGTTCATGGGATAACGACAGAGCTAATGTATACAGACGTGACAATGACATCCCTTATTCATGGGGAACAGCTGTTAACGTACAGATGATGGCATTTGGTAACATGGGTGACACATCAGGAACAGGTGTTGCATTTACACGTAATCCTTCAACAGGTGAGAAGAAGCTTGACGGAGAATTTCTTATAAATGCACAGGGTGAGGACGTTGTTGCCGGTGTTCGTACCCCACAGAAAATTGAAGAGATGGCTAATGTAATGCCTGAAGTTTATAAGCAGTTTACAGAAATCTGTGACATACTTGAAGACCATTACAGAGATATGCAGGATATGGAGTTTACTATTGAAGATAAGAAGTTGTACATGCTCCAGACACGTAACGGAAAGAGAACGCCTCAGGCAGCTCTTAAGATTGCCTGTGACCTTGTAGAAGAAGGAATGATTACTAAGGAAAAGGCTGTAGCTATGATTGAGCCTCGTAACTTAGATGCACTTCTTCATCCTCAGTTTGATGCAAAAGCACTTGAAAAAGCAGAAGCAATCGGTTCAGCAATCGGAGCTTCTCCGGGATCTGCATGCGGTAAAGTTGTATTTACGGCAGAAGATGCAGTTGCATGGAAAGAAAGAGGAGAAAAAGTAATTCTTGTCCGTCTTGAGACATCACCTGAAGATATTGAGGGCATGAAAGCTTCTCAGGGTATCCTTACAGTTCGTGGCGGAAGAACATCACATGCAGCCGTTGTTGCACGTGGAATGGGTATCTGTTGTGTATCAGGTTGTGGTGAAATCGCGATGGACGAAGCTAATAAGAAATTTACTCTTGCCGGAAAAGTATTTAATGAAGGTGATGAGATTTCAATTGACGGTTCAACAGGTAAGATATATGAAGGTGTAATTCCTACCGTTGATGCTACTATAGCAGGTGAATTTGAAACAATCATGGAGTGGGCTGACAGCTTCAGAACACTTAAGGTTCGTACTAATGCCGACACACCGGCAGATGCAAAGAAAGCACGCGAACTTGGAGCAGAAGGTATAGGTCTTTGCCGTACGGAGCATATGTTCTTCGAGGGCAACAGAATTGATGCATTCCGTGAGATGATTTGTTCAGATACAGTTGAGGAGAGAGAAGCTGCACTTGAAAAGATTCTTCCAATGCAGCAGGGTGATTTTGAGCAGTTATATGAAGCTCTTGAGGGATGCCCGGTTACAATCAGATTCCTTGATCCGCCTTTGCATGAGTTTGTTCCTACCGAAGAAGCTGATATTGCAAAACTTGCTAAAGCAAAGAATAAGTCAGTAGAAGAGATTAAAACTATAATTAATTCACTTCACGAATTCAATCCAATGATGGGTCATCGTGGATGCCGTCTTGCGGTTACTTATCCTGAGATTGCGAAGATGCAGACAAGAGCCGTTATCCGTGCGGCAATCAATGTAAATAAGGCTCATCCGGACTGGAACATCGTTCCTGAAATTATGATTCCGTTGATTGGTGAAATAAATGAGTTTACATGTATTAAGAAGATAGTAGTAGAAGTTGCTGATGCAGAAATAGCAGCGGCAGGAAGCAACATGACATACGAAGTTGGAACAATGATTGAGATTCCTCGTGCATGCCTTACAGCAGATGTAATAGCAAAAGAAGCTGATTTCTTCTGTTTCGGTACAAATGACCTTACACAGATGACATTCGGATTTTCACGTGATGACGCAGGTAAGTTCCTTGATGATTACTACAAAGCAAAGATTTTCGAAAATGATCCATTTGCTAAGCTCGACCAGAATGGTGTCGGCAAACTTATGGAAATGACAATCGAGCTTGGAAGACCTGCCAACGACAAGCTTCACATCGGTATCTGCGGCGAGCACGGCGGAGACCCATCAAGTGTGGAATTCTGTAACAAAATTGGTCTTGACTACGTGTCATGTTCACCGTTCAGAGTACCAATTGCAAGACTTGCGGCAGCACAGGCAGCTATAGCTCAAAAGTAGGCGAATGCTATTTGTTTAGTGTAAAGCTGGAATTTGAGAAAGAAAAAGAATATAGAAAAAGTTATGGTGCATATCTATGGTATAATCAATGGAATGACATTGAAGTTGAGGTTTGTATGCTGATATAAGATTTTCGTCCCACTATTTACAGAAATGTAGGTAGTGGGATTTTTTGAAAAGCAAATTCTAAAAGCATTAGCTGATAAGTTTGAAGGTAAAAAACAGCAGATAAAATCCATAAATAATGCGTTGGCAAGTGAAATAGGCTGTTTGCTGAATAAATTAAATATTAGGCATAATAACATGGAAGGTGCGAAGGCCGAGGCGTTTACACAACAATTGTCACCAGAAGAATTAGAAGAATGGTATGATGATACATACCAATTGTTATTATTAGCGTTCTTAGAAGAAGATAATATGAAACGTAGGCAGCGGGTTAAAGATTTGCAGAGGCAGTTATAAGAAAGCGAGGTATACATAGTGGAAAGAAAGTGTTGGTTGTTGACGTGGAATCAAGCTCGTTGGGCTTGGGATGATAGATTAGATGGCTACAAAGAAATGATACAGGAAATAGGGCAGGTCGGGAAGGCTTTTTCTAAATGGACGTGTGGTGTGAATAAGAGCATTAAAGCTGGTGATAGGGTGTTTATGATAAAGCTTGGTTCAGAACCACGTGGTATTATTGCAAGCGGAATTGCAATTACAGATGTGTTTGAGGGGACTCATTGGGATTCTGAAAAAATGCATTAGGGAAAAAAGCAAGAAGAATCTACATACAGTTTGATAAAATCTTGGATTATGAAACAGGTGACATACTTGCATATGATACATTACAAGAATTAGCACCAAATTATCATTGGTCTACACAATCTTCTGGGATAGAGATTCCTAAGGATGTGTGGGATAAAATTGAAGAAAAATGGATAGTATAGAGTAATATTGGGCTAATAAAGAGATGTTAAGCGAAAGACTGGAGGCGGTGGAAATGAAATGTATATACTGTAATGCAGAAGATGAGCTTACATCATCAGATATTATCACGTATGCAATTACAGGGGCTAAGGTTACTAAATCATTTGTTTGCGGGACACATAATGCACTTACTAATAAAATGTATGAGATAAAATTCGTGGATGATTTAAACTTCTTTAGAAATCATTTGGGGTTTTCTACACGTGAGAGGAAACCAATTCAGTATATAGCTGATATATCCGTAGATGGAACAGAAATGCATAATGTTAAAATCAGTAATAGAGAGTCTTTGTATGCACCGAAAAGCGTTGTTGCAGGTTTTGATGATAATGGGAATAAGGTTTTAATGGCACCGATGGAGAAGCTTGATGGAATCAGTAAAGGGAAAGCAACTACGGTTGATATAAGCGATGTAACATTACACAAAACAATTACAGCTGATAGTTTTCTGGGTTTTCATGCAATTCATAGTATTGCTAAAATAGCTTATGAATGGTATTGCTATATCAACAATATTGAAGAATATGAAGAAGAGTGCAAAGAAATTGTGGATTATATCTTAGGCAAAGTGGATGGAGATTTTGTAGATGTTATAATCGAAAGAAACTATTATTATGCAATTGACCAGATGTCAGAAGTGGGAACAAATGCGTTGTTTCAATATGATGATATAGATGGGTATAGATATGTTGTTTTTGATTTGTGGAAGACGGTTGCATATAGAGTAAGAATCTGTAAGTCGCTAAATAACAATGCTCGTGATGCAAAGTCTCTATTTTTTGGGCTATATCTATATCATGTAGATGGCAGTAAATCTAAAACGGCATTTGGAGCGGTTCCACTTGATAGTAACAAGAAACCTGCGTTTTATACAATTCGACCACAAGATATTAATGTTGACTTATGGAGAGTGTTTGTAGAGCGTATTGAAAAGATAATGTCAACAATGGTGTTATCTATTCGTACTTTGAAAAGGGAAGTTGACCTGTTGGCTTCCAGACTGAAAAAATATGATGCAGGCAAAATAGATGTTGCACGGTTATTAGGATTTGAAGATAATAATGTTGTGACTACGGTGGATGTTATTTGTCAGATATATCTTAATAAAGATAAATATGATGCATCGAAATCATTCAATCAGAACTTACCGATAATTCTAAATTTGGATAGTGACACTATAGCGAGAACGCAGGAAGATAAAGCCGCTTTTTTGAAGTCTTTGGTTGAAATGGATAGAGAGAAGAGTTTATCAGAATACCTTTGGAATGGGATTGGTTTATTCTATGAAATATATGAGAATGAAATGAATCTAGTACAGCAAGATAAAAAATAGGTAATTGTCATGAAGAGAAGAAGGTGTAAAAGCCTTCTTTTTTTGCTGTTTTAAGATAAAAAATCAGGAAAAAATCGGTTTTGTATTCATAAGGAGTCCGTTTTATGGGACTGATTCTGTGATAATCTTTAGATGTAAACAAGAAATGAAAGTTGTTTTGACCTCGATAAAAGAGGTGGAAAGGATGAAGCTTATGTTTATTATACTATTTATTTTAATTATTGGAATACCTCTTTTGAAAGAAGAAATGGAAAATCAGAGTTATAGAGAATCATGCCGAAGAAGAGGCGATAAGACATATTGGTCTACAGATGGATTACGATACACAAGCGATAATACAAAGGTTTATAAGTAGGAAAGCGAGGGATGATTATGGGAATATTATTAGTTATTGTTGGGTTAGGATGGTTGATTGGAACAATTTTAAAGGAAGAAGTATTTACTAAGCCTGCAGCACCAAATACAGATTATCGTCAAGCATTTATTGACTTGAATACTGGAAAAATCAGTGCAAAAGAATGTGATAAGAGAGTAACAAACGGGTATTATTCAAGGAAGTAAGAAAGGAGAGGAATATAAATGTTTTTAGAAATATTAAGTATAGCAGTTTTAGGTGGTAAGTATGTCAGCGAAAAAATTGAACAAAACAAGCCTTACTATGGGACAGAAAGAGATATCTTTAGAAACAATCCTAGAGTACAAGAGAACAGAAAGGCTGTTGATGACATTATTGCGAGACAGAGAGCAGAGTATATAAAAAGAACAGGACATGATTGGTAGAAATTTAGATACATATAGAGGGGAGTGCTGTTTATGGCAATGTATGATTGGAACCACAATGGTAAGAACGATATGGCAGATAATTTTATTGAGTACCAGATATATAAAGATGTAACAGGGCAGAAGGGAGAATCGTCTTATATGCCAAGCCGAGGAAATGGAATGTCTACCTTTGGAGCTATTATAAGTGTAATTGCTGGTTTGTTCTTACAAGCTGCTTTGTATGTAGCATTGGGGATTGATGTAGAAAATGTCCCTGTATTGGTCATTATTATTTTATGGGTTATATTTTCAACGATTGCAGCCGTTGTAGTAGATAAAATCGGCTTATAAGGTATAGAGAATTGGCAGATGCTGATTCTCTTATTCTGGTATTAGTAACCTCAATATTTGATTGCTATTATTCCGATAGTGGAATATAATAGAAGATAATAGGGAGGTTTCATTTATGGAATATTTAACAACAGTAGAAATGTCTAAAAAGTGGAATATTTCGTCAAGGAGAATCGGTGTACTATGCACCGAGGGAAGAATTGATGGAGCAATCAAGAAAGGTAAAATGTGGTTGATTCCAGCAGATGCAGAGAAACCGACAGATGCTCGTTTTAAGAGCAACAATACGAAGGAGGACTGAGAATGAGCAATTTTACTTTCCTTGAAACTCGTTGGAGCGATTTGTCAAGATTAGGAGATTTGTCTGAGAAGTATGTTTATTCAGACCCAAATACATCTATTATAAAGCAAGGTATGTTGGCAGAAATAATGGTAAAGTACATGCTTGCTTATGATGGTATTGAAGAACCTAAGTATGATAACACGCATTCTAACCGTATTCGTTTATTGAAGAAGAATGATTTGTTGCCAAATGAGATTAAGAATACTTTGAATATCCTTAGAAAAGACCGTAATAATGCGGCTCACAATGGAGCTGATGAAGCAGATAGAGCATTGAGAAATTTACCTTTACTATATGAGCTTTGCGTGTGGTATATGCAGACATATGGTGACCATGATTACAATCCAGTAGGTTATATGCAACCAGTAGATATCACTATCAGTCTGGCGGATTTGGAGAAAGAGAATCGTGAACTGGAAGAACGTAATAAGTCATTACTATTAGAATTACAGCAGATTCAGAAAGTTGGTAAATCGGATAGTGCTCGAAGAGCCATTGCGTATAGTAAGGCTGCTAATGTGAAGCTGTCAGAAGCACAGACTAGAGAGCTGATTGATGAACAGCTTCGTAAGGTTGGTTGGGAAGCTGATACAGAAGAAATCTGCTATTCTAAAGGTATCAGACCGACAAAGGGTAAGAATCTTGCAATAGCAGAATGGCCTACTGATTCTAGGACTGGTAACAATGGATATGCAGATTATGCGTTGTTTATCGGTGAAAAGATGGTCGGTATCATTGAAGCAAAAAGAAAACATAGCAATGTGTCTTCGGTTCTTGATGGTCAGTGCAAGGATTACGCAAAGATGATTAAGAAAGAACACGACCAGTATGTTATCGGTCAGTATGGAGATTATAAAGTTCCGTTCCTTTTTGCTACCAATGGTAGAGATTATATTAAGCAGTATGAGGAAATGTCAGGTATTTGGTTCTTGGATACCAGACAGCAGTTTAATACTTCTAAGGCATTATCAGGATGGCCTAGTCCACAAGGAATGGAGCAGGATTTGGAAAGAGATATAGCAGAAGCTGATAAAAAGCTTGCATCTACTGGATATGAGTTGTTACAAGACCCTAATGGTTTAGGTCTTCGTTATTATCAGATTGAAGCAATTCAAGCTGCGGAGAAAGCGATTACAGAGCATGAGAATAGAGTATTACTTGCTATGGCTACGGGTACTGGAAAAACAAGAACCGTGCTTGGTATGATTTATAGATTCTTATCGGCTAAAAGATTTAAGAGAATTTTGTATCTGGTGGATAGAACTGCTCTTGGTGACCAGACTATGGACACGTTCAAAGAAGTAAAGCTTGAAGATTTGAAGACACTTAACAAACTATATGATATCAAAGACCTTGGGGAAAAGGATTTTGAGAAGGATACGCGTGTGCATATTGCTACGGTTCAGAGCTTAGTGAAACGTATTCTTTACAATGAATCCGACACCGCAATGGGAGTATCTGATTACGATTGTATTATTGTAGATGAAGCTCATCGTGGATATGTGCTGGATAAGGAAATGGGTGAGGATGAAACCCTTTATCGTAATCAGGATGACTTCCGCAGTAAGTATAGAGCGGTTATTGATTATTTTGATGCAGTTAAGATTGCTCTTACAGCAACACCAGCCCTTCATACAACAGAAATTTTTGGTAAGCCAGTATATTCATATGATTATCGAACAGCGGTAGTAGACGGATATCTGGTAGACCATGATGCACCGCATATCATTAAGACAAAGCTTAGTGAGGAGGGAATTGTATTTGAAGCTGGTAGTACAGCTCCGATATATGACCCGATAACCAATACAATCATTAACAGTGATGAGTTAGAAGATGACTTGAAATTTGAAGTAGAGGACTTTAATAGAAAGGTTGTAACTAAGAGTTTCAATGAAACTGTACTTACTGAAATAGCAAAAGACATTGACCCGAATGAAAAGGGTAAAACACTTATCTTTGCTGTTGACGATGCTCATGCAGATATGATTACTAAGATTCTGAAAGACTATTATTCGGAGCAAGGTATTAGTGAAGAAGCGGTTATGAAGATTACTGGTTCTATTGAGAATAGTAATCCTACAAAGATTAAAGAGATAATTCGTAGATTTAAGAATGAAGCTTTTCCGAATATCGTTGTTACGGTCGATTTATTGACAACGGGTATTGATGTTGAGGAAATTGTGAATTTAGTATTTCTTCGTAGAATTCGTTCCAGAATTCTCTTTGAGCAGATGCTGGGACGAGCTACCAGGTTGTGTCCTGAGATTGGTAAGACACACTTTGAGATTTATGATGCTGTAGGTGTGTATAAGGCATTGGAACCCGTTTCTACGATGAAACCTGTTGTGGTAAATCCGACTACTACATTTAATGATTTGGTAGATGGAATTGATAGTTTGGATTCAGACAAAGCTAGAAGAAATCAGGTAGATATCATTATTGCCAAGATTCTTAGAAATAAGAATAAGATGACAGATGAATTTAGAGAGCATTTTAAATCTTTGTCAGGCGGTGAAACCCCTGAAAGTTTCGTAGAGAATCTTCGCAATATGCCGATTGATAAAGCGGTGGAGACTGTTAAGAACAGTCGAGATGCTTTTGCTTATGTACGTGGTATGTCAGTGGGAAGACCTCAGTTTATTAGTGATGCAAAAGATGAATTAACAGGGCATGACAGAGGCTATGGAGACGCTACAAGGCCAGAAGATTACTTAAAAGAGTTCCGTGATTTTATTGACAACAATATGAATGAAATTGCTGCATTGAATATTGTGGCGACCAGACCTAAGGAACTTACTAGACAGTCATTAAAAGAATTAAAGCTGATTCTGGATAGAAATAACTTTAGTGAAACCATGCTCCAGACTGCATGGAAGCAGATGACAAACGAAGATATCGCAGCGGATATTATTAGCTTTATTCGTCAGAGAAGTATTGGTGATGTTTTGATTAGTAAGGATGAAAGAATTCATACGGCTATTGCAAAGACCAAGAAAGCTCATCCAGAACTTAGCAAGGTACAGCTGAATTGGTTAGACCGTATAGAAGCATATCTTCTGAAAGAAGTTGTACTTAATAAGGAATCATTCGAAGCACCACAATTTAAGATTAAAGGTGGGTACATAGCAGTTGATAAGGCATTTGGTAATAAGTTAGAGGCAATCATTGATGAAATTAATGGTTATATGTATACCGCATAAGGAACGGAGGATATTATGACAAACGCAGAAATTGTATCAAAGTTATGGAATCTTTGTAATGTGCTGAGAGATGATGGAATTACTTATCACCAGTATGTAACAGAGCTTACTTATATTTTGTTTTTAAAAATGGCAAAGGAAACAGGTTCAGAGAAGAATATACCAGAGAATTACCGTTGGGATGCATTAAAGGTAAAGGAAGGTATGGAACTTAAGAGATTCTATGATGAATTGCTTCGTGAACTAGGCGAGAATTGTACTGGTCGTGTCCAGGAGATTTATCAGGGAGCAAGAAGTAATATCGAAGAGCCTGCTAATCTTAAGAAAATCATTACCAATATTGATGAATTGGACTGGTATTCTGCGAAAGAAGAAGGACTTGGCAACTTATACGAAGGCCTGTTAGAGAAGAATGCTAATGAAAAGAAGTCTGGTGCAGGTCAATATTTCACACCTAGAGTACTTATTGATGTAATGACAGAACTGATTGCACCACAGCCTGGGGAGAGATGTAACGACCCTGCTTGCGGTACATTTGGATTCATGATTGCGGCTGACCGTTATGTAAAAGACCACACCAATGACTTATTTGATTTGTCAGAGGAAGAAGGTGTATTTCAACAGAAGGAAGCATTTACAGGCGGGGAGCTGGTGCACGAAACACATAGATTGGCTCTGATGAACGCTATGCTTCATGATATCGAAGGTAAGATTTATCTGTGTGATACCTTGTCTAATCAGGGTAAGGTAATGAATGGATTTGATGTTGTACTTACCAATCCGCCATTTGGAACTAAGAAGGGCGGAGAGCGTGCGAATCGTGATGACTTTACCTTCCAGACCAGTAATAAGCAGTTAAACTTCTTGCAGCATATTTATCGTTCTTTAAAGACAAATGGTACTGCAAGAGCAGCGGTGGTATTACCTGATAATGTATTATTTGCTGATGGTGAAGGCGAGCGAATCCGTGCTGACCTTATGGATAAATGTAATTTGCATACCGTACTTCGTCTGCCTATAGGTATCTTTTATGCTCAGGGTGTTAAGACAAACGTATTATTCTTTACAAGAGGTACTACAGATAAAGATAATACAAACGAAGTGTGGTTCTATGACCTTAGAACAAATATGCCATCTTTTGGTAAGACTAATCCATTGAAGTACGAACATTTCAGGGATTTTAAGACTGCTTATACTGCGAAAGACCGTCATGCAGTGCAGGATGAGAGATGGAACGTATTTATAAGAGAAGAGCTTGGAAGTACTTTAGACAAAGGTTTAATCCGTGATGATTCGGTACTAGATTACGAAGATTTACCAGACCCTATTGAAAGTGGCGAAGAATGTATTGCACAGTTGGAGGAAGCAGTGGACCTTTTGATGAGCGTAGTAAAAGAGCTTAAGTCTCTGGAAAGTTCAGAGGTGTAGTATGGCAAAGGTAAAGAAGGAAACGTTGTCTCTGGAAGAGAAACTGGAGCAGGTGTTAATTCCAATAGATGAGCAACCGTATAAGTTACCTGAGAATTGGTGCTGGACAAAACTCAGTGCTATTTCTGAGGTTGTTACAGGAAGTACTCCTAGCAAAAGCAAACCCGAGTATTATGGTGATAACTTTCCATTTTTTAAACCAGCAGATTTAGATGCTGGTAGAAATACAGTAGTTGCATCTGAATACTTATCAGATGAAGGAAAAGGTGTATCTAGAATTATACCCGCACAGTCGACAGCAGTGTGTTGTATTGGCTCGATTGGAAAAAGTGGATATTTAGAAGTTGAGGGGACTACAAATCAACAGATTAATTCAGTTATTCCTAAGATTAATCCGCTGTATCTATATTATTTTATCAATACGGATGTATTTGTAAATGAGTTATGGGAAAAAGCATCTGCTACTACTATTTCTATAGTAAATAAATCCAAGATGGAATCAAATGTAGTCCCATTAGCTCCGCTGGCAGAACAGCAACGTATTGTGGAGCAAATTGAGAGTTTGTTTGCGAAGTTGGACGAGGCGAAAGAAAAAGCACAAGACATAGTTGACAAGTTTGGTGACGTAGAACGTGCTATTTTATATGATGCTTTTACTGGTAAGTTGACGAAAAAATGGAGAATAAAAAATAGTAGAAGTGAAGATTCGTGGATTGACTTAACCTTACAAGAAGTCTGTTGTATGAAAATAACGGACGGTACACATAAGACACCAACATATTGTGAGAAAGAAGATGGCGGAATCCCTTTTATATCAGCAAAAGACGTTACAACTAAAAAAATTTGTTGGGATAATATTAAGTATATTATCCCTGAATTACATGAGGAATTATATGCTAGATTAGCACCACAAATGGATGATATTTTGCTTGCAAAGAATGGAACTACGGGTGTGGCGGCGATTGTAGATGTAGATAAAGTTTTTGATTTATATGTTACGTTAGCTGTGTTAAGACCTAATAAAAATGTTATTAATCCAAGATATTTGCTTAATATAGTAAATAGTCCGATTTGTAAAAATCAGTTTGATGAACACTTGACTGGAATTGGAGTTCCTAACCTTCATCTAAGAGATATTAAGAATGTTAAGATATCATTACCAAAATTAGATGAGCAAGAAGAAGTTATTAGAATTGTAGATAATCTTTTGGAAAAAGAAACACGAGCATTTGAGTTGGCAAAGCATACAGTTGAAAGTATTGATATTATGAAGAAAACTGTATTGGCAAAGGCATTCCGCGGAGAACTTGGCACAAACAATCCTGATGAGGAAAATGCTATTGAATTATTAAAAGCTATATTAGCTTAAAATGAACGAGTACAAATGGTTGGAGGCCACATGAACGGATACGAATTATATAAGAAGCTACAATTGAATATTAATCCCAATGAGCTTGATGAAGTACTGTATCATGCGAGTTTTCAACCGCAGAATAAGTATTTATTAAAGCGTAATAAGGAATATATTTTATGGGGCAATACAATATTAAAGGCTATGCTTTCCGTGTATCTGTATGTGAATAGCATTACATACAAAGCATCTGAAATTACTAAGATGTCTAATAGCTTGTATACTGATATCGTCAACGATATATATGAAGCTTACGGATTGGAAGAATTTGTATATATATCAAATGGCGAAATTGGGAAGAAGCATACTGACATTGCCTCAAAATTGATTGCACTTCTCTATAAAACGAATGGATTACGTTATACTTATGATTTTTTGCAGCCGATACTAAGTAAATATGCAAAAACAGAGAAAATAGATTACCGTACTATATTACAGGAGTTTGCTCAAAAGAGGAAATTACCATTTGAGTATAAGATAATAAGTGTAGAAGGGCCTGACGATGCTCCTACCTACACATGCGAACTTTGTGTTGGGAATAGGAAAACAGTTGCTACGGGAAATGGTAAAAAAGCTGCATATAGAAATGCTGCCCAGAAGTATGTTATAGATAATCATGTACAAATAGTTACAAAAGAGCGGTCAAGAGAAAAATCATTGAATGATAAAGTTGTATTGTCATCTGGGAGAAAAGAGCAATTAGTAAGGATATTTTCAGAATTACATATTGGTACACAAGAGCTTCCTTTGAACTATATGAATGCTACGTTTGTGCATAAGTCTATACACAATGACATAAAAAACAATGATGTATATGTTGATAATGCTACCGTATCGGTGATAGGGTCGGAGATAACGGCGTTGTTTGCATCTGAATATATCTATAATGCGTATGATGCCGAGTATATTGATGTAACAAAAGAACGCTCAACGTTAATTGATGCTGTGAACTTGCAAGCGGTTCTACCAGAGAAGTGGTTGAAAGTGTTAGTGGCATCAAAATCTGTTAGTAGCATAAATAGGGAAGGAATTGGTTCATTAAAGATTGATGTTTTTAAGGCAATCTTAGGTGGGCTGATTTTATATGCTGTTCAATCAGGAAATAATGAGTCAGAGGAATCTGCTAGAGCATTGGCATTCTATTTTATGGATAGAGTGAAGGCTAACAAAATTCCTGATTATATAACAGCGTTACAAGAGGTGGCACAAGAAACAGGATTGATTTCTAGGGAAGAGTTTCAAGTATTTAATGAGAACGGGGAGCATAATGCATCTTTTGTAGCAATCTTAGAATATTCTGATGGCAAAGAGAGCTTTAGAGCACGAGGAGAAGGTACTACAAAGAAAAGAGCCAAGAATGTTGCATCACTTGAGATGTTGAATATCTTACTTAAATATTATCAGGCTAATAATAAGGCAAAAAAAATAATTTTGAAGGTGTTATATCCTGATGAATATGTGCAGCTCAAAAAAGATACTTGGGAGATTAAGAAAAAGATATGTGTACTCAGTTCTGAGAAAAATCAGCAGAAACTCTTCGCAACGGTTTCTAATTGCGGACAGAAAGATGTTTATGATATTGGAATCTGGGAAAGAAATGAACGAAAGCAAGGTATTATATTTGCTGCAGATGAGGCGAAGCAGCTCTCAGACCTATTGGATAGGATTAAACCTTTACAAATAGAGCAAGATGCCGAGAAGGATGTAGAGGTAGTTAAAAGAGAAGATGATTCTTTAATAGCAGATGTAATTGAATGCAGAGAAACGAATGAGTCTTCCAAACTTACTAATGAACAGAAATTAGAGATTATTCGTGCTGAATTAGTAAATGGTAATTCCTTTACAGCATATAAGGGTAATTCAACAAAGCTTTTACCACATCAAAAGGCGGCATGTAGGATTGCAGATATGTATGATAAATTTGCTTTCTTTTATGATACAGGAACAGGAAAGACGGTATTAGCGTTAGATATTATCACAAGTAAATACAAGAAGAATAAAGCAAGATTTCTTATTATATGTCCGAAACCAATTATTCAGACGGCCTGGATGGATGACCAGAAGAATTTTTATCCTGAAATGAAATTGGTTCCGTTAAGTCAGAACGTTACTCTACGACAGTACTTAGACATTAATAGACGATGGAATGATTTAGATGGTCGTTCAGTTTTCGATGATTACTTATATTACGAAGATTGGCAGAATGGAAGTAAGGCTAATCAGCTTAAATACATAAGGGGAGTAATGACAGGGAAAGCAGAGCATTATATTGTTAATCCTGAAAGCTTTGTGCGTAATATAGAGTTTTATAAATCGTTAGGTGTCGATGGAATAATGATAGATGAAAGTTCTATCTTGAAGAATTATTCAAGTAAGATTTCAAAAGCGGTCAGAGAATTTGCAGATGGATGCCGTTTTGTTTATTTGTTGTCTGGAAAACCAGCACCCAATAATACAATGGAATATTTTTCGCAAATGAAGGTTGTTGCTCCAGAAGACTTTCCAATGTCTTATGACGCATATAAGAAGCGGTATTATACTAATGTTGATGGTCATATTATGTGTCAATCAAAAGAACTGGAAAAAGAAGTTAGCGATTTGATTGCAAGACATTCCATTGTGGTATCAAAAGACGATTGCTTATCTCTTCCAGAAACAGTACATATGGTCAGAAAAATTGCATTAGATAAAGAAACAATGAAGATGTATCAATCTATGTATCGTGACTATTTTATAAACATAGAAGCTCAGGAGAAAGAGAGTAAGAAGCAAAATAAATTCTACAATGTAAATAATAAATTAGCGTCATTAATGAAACTAAGACAACTTGTATCAGGATTCCTGATTGATAATTCAGGCGTAGCAAATAAAATTCATGCAAAGAAAGAGGAAGAATTGCTTAACATTTTAGATGAGATTGGCGATGAACAGATTATCATTTGGTGCCAATTTAAGTTCGAGATTCTGGGGTTGAAAGCACTTCTTGAAGAGGCGGGAAAAACGGTTGTTACAGCGTATAGCGATACAAAGGATAAGGATGAGAGTATTAGAAGGTTTAAAGAAAAAGAAGCAGATATTATTTTGGCTCATCCAAAGACATTGCAGTATGGTGTGACCTTTGTAAATTGTAAATATGCTATATACTATTCGTTATCTTATAGTTTTGAAGAATATTATCAGAGTCACGATAGAATTTATAGGTACGGTCAGAAGAATGTATGTAGTTTCATTTTTCTTCAAGCAGAAGATACGATTGATGAAGTGCTATTTGAATGTGTACAAAATAAAAAGAGTGATGCAGCTATTTTTGAATTGTTGATAAAGGATGCTGCGGAGCATAATGTGTTTGCAAGTTAGGTAGGTGCTACATGAAAAGAGTTGGTGAAATAAGAAACAAGTCTGGAAAAGTCTCAAAAGTTTTATATCAGGATGCTTCATGTGATGGTTATATAATAATTGAAGTAGATGAAAATGGTAATGAGCTTAATTCCATTAGATTAAATCAACAGGAGTTTGATAAATTGCACATAGCTATGTCGCAGATAGAGAATTATTAATTTCTATAAAGCGTAACTTATAAGAGTCCGAATGGTGGTAATACCTGCTGTTTGGGCTTTTATTTATGTTATTAAAAAATGTAACATAATGTTACAGCCGCTAGTATAGGAAAAATTTATATATATTTTGGGGGAGGCTACCAAGTGCTTTAAAAGGTTTATGATTCTTAGTTATTAACCCCACTGGTATTTTTTTAGCTTCAGGTACGACAATCGAGGGTTTTTGATAGGTATATCTAACATTATAAGGAGGTGTTAGGTATGCGAGTCGTTGAAGTAGAATTAGGTGGACGAAAGTATCGGGTTAGCGACACGGGAAAAGTTTATAGTATGCTTGGTTTTGAATTAAAGCAGGAAAGAACATCAAAGGGATACTTGTATTTTACAGCTGGAAAAGATGGACAGAGAACCAGATATAGAACTCATAGAATTGTTGCCAAGTGTTTTGTTCCAAATCCGCACAATTATCCAGAGGTTGACCATATAGATGGTAATCCCAGTAATGCTTCTGCGGATAATTTAAGATGGTGTACTCATAAACAGAATGTTGAATTTTCAAGACAGCGAGGTATGTATAAGAGTAATGGTGTCGGAGAGAATAATCCTCATGCTACAATGACAGAGGCACAAGTAATTTGTTTGCGAAAAGATTATGAAAATGGTCTTAACTTTACAGAACTAGCAGAGCGTTATGGATGTACAAGAAAGTGTGCTTATTTGATTGCTACCAATCGAACATGGAAACATGTACCGCAGTGTACATAATTATATGACCTGAGCAAGTCAATAAAAGGCTTATTTTTTATGTTCAAAATTACGGAAAGGAGGTGCAGGAGCATGGAAGGATTGTTGGCGAAGATATACGACAAGATTATCTGTAACGAATCTGACAGCATTGAACTTGGTAGAAGATTTGATGAAGAGGTTACAGAGATTGTGAAGCCATTAAGGCAGGACATGTCTGACAAGGAAGTAGAGCGTATACGAGAAATTATATACGAAGCAGCTTATACGTCAGAAAAGCAGGGCTTTTACTTGGGCGTACACACAGCACTAAAGTTTATGACAGAAGCAACCAATATTCTGGATGAGTTCCAGTAGCAGAATGATGAAGCCGATAAGGCTTTATTTTTTTGCCCTAATTTACGGAAAGGAGGTGATTCCCTTGGTGCACTTAAGGCTGATATGCTTGAAACAGAAATGACAACTGAATACGGAACTAATAACAAAATTTTGAAAAGAACAGGAGATTAAAACTATGATAAACAACAATTTTAACAACGGAGTAGCTAACAACAATAACAATTCAAACAACGGAGGATTTATTATGGCACAGGGAACACTCACAACAATGGAAGCATTTGCAGGAACAGTAAAGACAGCTATGGAAGCACATTATGGTGCTGATTACAAAGTGACGGTACAGGATGTACAGAAGAATAATGGCCTGGTGCTTACTGGTATTACGATTTTAAAGAAGCATTGCAACATTGCTCCTACGATTTATCTGAATCAGGCATTTGAACAGTATCAGGAAGGACGTACCTTAGAGAGTATATGCAGAGAATTTATTCGTGTATATGAGGAGCATAAGGTTCAGAATGATTTTGATGTAAGTTGTGTAACGGATTTTTCAAAGGTGCAGAACCGTATCTGCTATAAGCTTATTAATGCTGAGAAGAATGAAGAGTTACTTGCAGATATACCACATATATTGTTAGAAGACCTTGCCGTTATATTTTACATTCTGGTATCCAGCGATGCGGAAGGTACTGGTACGATTACTGTTAGAAATAACATGCTGGAGATTTGGGATGTGGATACGGATACCTTGTATGAACTGGCACTTACAAATACTCAGCAATTATTCCGAGGAACGGTGCAGTCTATGGCAAATGTGATGATGGACATTTTATCCAAACAGATGGACAAAGAAAACGCTATGGAGTTTTTTGATATGATGGTAGGTGAGGATGACGTAATACCTATGTATGTGTGTACGAATACCATGAAACTGAATGGTGCAGGCACAATTTTGTACAAAGGATTGCTTCAGGAGTTTGCTGACAGGGTTGGTAGCGATGTGTTCATTTTACCAAGTAGTATCCATGAAACGCTTCTTATTCCTGCGAATGCAGATGTGGATACGGAATATCTTAGGGATATGGTCAGAACTGTCAACAGGACCGAAGTAGCACCAGATGAAATCCTATCTGACAATGTATATTATTATAGCCGTTTAACAGACCGTGTGGAATTAGCGTAATCCATATAGGTCTTATTTTTTTACGAAATGGAGGAAACAGAATTATGAATACAAGAGAAAAGTGTATGTTGGCAGGAATGAAAATTACACCTGAGATGGTTGGTAGATGCAACCAATGCGAGCTATATTTAGAAGTATGCCTTCCTTCACTGGATGATTCTGGTTATATAGTTGGTGCCGAATGCGATGAAAGCTACTGTGAGTATTGTAGCTCAGCCAGCTTTTGTTCAGTATAAGGAGGAATGAAGAAGCAATGTTTGATGGTAAAATTGTACCGCTGTATCATGAAGATATTTTAGCGGAATATGATGAAGTGCTTCATAGAAGCAAATTTCATTTTTGAGAAGAAACAATCCGGCTGGTTATAAATGCGGTGAAACAATATGGTATGGAAGTGTTTCCGCAACCTGCAGGTGAGATATTGGTTTACGATGGAGAATAAATTATCAGAAGCAAAAGAAATTGTTCAGGATAAACTTATTGTTAAGGCTATTGAATTTGGTGCAAATGCTTTGATTGGTGTGGATTTTGATATGATGTCTCTTGGAAATAATGTGTTAGTTGTATCAGTGAATGGAACAGCTGTAAAGGTAGAGAAAATATAAGGCAAATGAAATAAGATTTACTTTTATAAGAGGATAATCGAAAGTGAAGGAAGATTAATATTTGGATAAAGAGACATATAGAATTTTAGCAAAAGTTTTGGCAAAAGTCAGGATGTAAAGAACTAATGAATTATTGACAAATAAATTTTATCGGTTATAATTATATCGACAACAGAATATTCTGATGGGGGAGTAGTGGCGTAATTACGTGGCAAGTCAACATCCTGGTCTATGACCTGGCTTGTCTTAAATAACGAGACTCATATATTGCATTAACATTCTTGGTTAAGCTTTATGTGATGTCTTAATATAATTAATATCAACCGAGTTTGCTGATGCAATCTCGGTTTTTTTGTTTGTGAAATTATTAATGAATGTAGAAAGGAATGGTGAAAATTATGTTTCTGGAAATTTCCAAAATTAAAAAAGGTTTTGGCGAGGGTGAAAGCAGAACGGAAGTACTTAAGGGTATCGACTTGGAAATAAAAAAGGGAGAAATCTGTGTGCTTCTTGGACCGTCAGGTTCGGGAAAATCTACGCTGCTTAATATTATAGGAGGTATTGACAACGCAGATAGCGGTTACATATCTATTAATGGAGAGATGACTGCAGATATGAATGAAAAAGCTCTTTCGCTTTACAGAAGAAGGCATCTTGGATACATTTTTCAGATGTACAATCTTATCCCAAATCTTAATATTAAAGAAAATATTGAGGTCGGTGCGTATCTTAGCGACAATGCTCTTGATGTTGATGATATTCTTCGCACACTTGGACTTTATGAACATCGGCATAAGTTGCCTAATCAGCTTTCGGGAGGACAGCAGCAGCGTACAGCAATCGGTCGTGCGATTGTAAAAAATCCTGATATACTTCTTTGTGATGAACCTACGGGTGCATTGGATTATAACACATCAAAGGAAATACTTAAGCTTATTGAGGATGTAAATAAGAAATACGGGAATACAGTTGTTATGGTTACTCATAATGAGGCTATCAAGGATATGGCGGATAGAGTTGTTAAACTTCGTGACGGATTAATTAGGAAAAATTATGTTAATGAGAATAAAGTTTCTGCATTAGAGCTTGACTGGTAAGGAGGAAATGTAATGAAAAATCCGCTTATTAAAAGACTGCCGCGTGAGCTTAAGAGCGAGGCCGGAAAATATTTTGTTATTTTTCTTTTTATGGTGATTGTAATTGGATTTGTTTCAGGTTTTATGGTTGCTTCGGGAAGTCTTGTTAAAATTTACGATGAAAGTTTTGAAAAATACAATATTGAGGATGGGAATTTTGAACTTAATTCCGAAGCCGAAGATGAAGTTATTGAGGCTATTGAAAACAAAGGACAAATCAAGATTTATGAGAATTTTTACATAGAATGTGAAACGAAGAAAATTGACAGTACTTTGCGTATATATAAAAACCGGGAAGAAATTGATAAGGTATGTGTGATGGAAGGGGAATTGCCTGACAGCAAAAATGAAATAGCAATTGACAGAATGTATGCTGATAACAATCATCTTTCAGTTGGGGATAAAATTGTTGTGGGTGATAAAAAACTGATGATTTCGGGTTTTGTAGCTCTTTCTGATTACAGTGCTTTATATGCAAGCCCGTCTGATATGATGTTTGATGCGATAAAATTCGGTGTTGCAATAATGAATGAAGATGGATTTTCTGCTATGGGAGAAAATGGTTTTCATTTTAATTATTCATGGAAATACAATAACGTTCCGAATGATGATATTGAATCAAAAAAGATGTCTGAGGATTTGCTTAAGGTTATTTCCGAAAATGCAATTGTAATAGGCTATATTCCTATGTGTGAGAATCAGGCAATTCAGTTTGTTGGTGATGACACGGGTAAGGACAGAATGGTATTTACGATATTTTTATACATTGTTGTGGCAATACTTGCTTTCATTATCGCTATTACTACAAACAATACTATTGCAAAGGAAGCAAATGTTATTGGAACCCTGCGTGCCTCGGGTTATACAAGAGGTGAAATTATCCGTCATTACCTTGCAATGCCAATGCTTGTAATTATTGTTTCGGCTCTTGTAGGTAATATTTTGGGATATACGGTTTTTGAGAATGTGGCAGAAAATATATATTATATGAATTACAGCATACCTACATATGTTACGAATTGGAATGCCGACGCATTTATAAGAACAACGGTTGTGCCTGTGCTTCTTATGTTTATTATTAACTTTGTGATTTTGACAAATAAGATGAGACTTTCGCCTCTTAAATTTATAAGACGCGACCTTAAGATAAGACAAAAGAAAAGAGCATTGAAGCTCAGTACAAAAATTGGTATAATGCATCGGTTCAGAATGAGAATAATCTTACAGAATATGCCGAATTATATCACTATTCTGGTAGGTATTTTCTTTGCAAATATAATTTTATTATTAGGTATGGGGTTCCCGCAGCTTCTCGATAAAAACCAGCAGCTCATTTCTGATAATATAATCTGTAATTATCAGTATATCCTGAAAGCACCTGTTGCGACGGAAAATGAGGCAGCTGAAAAGTACTGTGCAGGAAGTCTTTCTACTATTGAGGAAGAGCAAAAAAGTGAAAGCGTAACGATTTATGGTTTGAATTCTGACAGTAAATTTGTTGATGTTGAAACTAAAATGGGAGTTTTAATTTCTGAGGCATACTCGCAAAAATACAAGATTAATGCGGGTGATACCATTACGCTGAAAGAGGAATTTGGTACTAAGGAGTATAGATTTGAGGTTGAGGGAATATATGATAATCCTACGACACTTGCTGTATATATGAACAGAGATTACTTCAATAAAACATTTGGATATGAGGATGAATATTTCAATGGATATCTTTCTGATGAAATTCTGGAGGATATTGATGAAATGTATATTGCTACAACTATTACCGAGGACGATATGAATAAAATGGCTCGTCAGCTTAATCATTCTCTTGGTTCAATCTTTGATATGTTTTACGTGTTTGGTTTGATAATGTTTATGCTGATTATTTATTTGTTATCGAAGATAGTTATTGAGAAAAATGCTCATTCTATTGCAATGACAAAAATTCTTGGTTACAGTGATGCTGAAATCGGTAAACTTTATATTGTTTCAACAAGTATTGTGGTGGTGCTTTCGTTTTTTCTGACGATGCCGCTTGTTAATACAATTATGAAGTATGTGTGCGAGATAATGTTCATGGAATTTTCCGGTTGGATACCTTATAGTGTTCCGCATTCTGTATATGTAAACATTATTCTGTCGGGAATTATAACATATGGTATAATTGTTTTTATGCAATTTAGACGAGTTAAGAAGATTCCGCTGGATGTGGCACTTAAAAATGTTGAGTAGATTTCCGGTAACAGTTCTTAATCAGGTGTGGCATCAGGAACAATTAGCAGCATATGTTAAGAACAGGCAAGACTCTCATCAATGGAAACAGCAAGTTGCTATGGTACATGGTGCTAATATACGCCTTTCTACAATGGATTTATCTATTTTAAGTCAAAATAAAGTGGCACTGATGACGTTAGATGACAGATATTTACCGACAGCCATTGTGCTACCCTTTGAAGGACATGCGAGGAAATCTAAATTAATGCACGCACAAGTGAATACTGCGTATGAAAAATACATAGAATTATGGATTCATATTATAAAACAAAAGATAAGTAATCAAGCCAGAGCGTTGTCTATTATGGGACTGGATGGTGCTGAAAGAATTGCAGGGTATGTGGCAACAGTGAATGAGGAGAACGTTGATTATTGTGAATCATTAGCAGCTAAAGAGTATTTTTCATGTTATCATGAGGGATTTAACAGAAGAAGCGAGGACCCTATAAATAGCAGATTGAACTATGGTTATGCCGTTGTCAGAAGTGCAATTGCAAGAAAACTGGTGGCAACAGGTTTCCATCCAACTTTTGGAATACATCATGACAATCAATTGAATGCATTTAATCTGGCAGATGATTTAATTGAACCATATCGTGCAATTGTTGATTTAGTGGCACATAACAATATTGCGTCAAATGTACAGTTGACAAAATCGGAAAGAAGAGAATTGGCACATGTATTGCATAATGCCTGTAGTGTTGACGGAGTAAAGGTGAATGTAATGTCAGCGATTGATGTTATGGTGGAGAGTTTGAAACGAATTATTTTGGACACTTCAACAGAAAAACTGAAGTTGCCAATGATTCTGTCGATTGAGAGTATGGAGGGGATTACAGAGTGAGATTACTTGTTATTCTTAGCCCGACTGAAAAATGGGGAACTAAAACAGAGTATACAAGGCTTCGGAAGTTTTTACATAAAGATGGTTATTTGCGAATTGCACCGGAAGTGTTTATGCGGATAGTACAAAACAGAAAAACATCTGAAAAACATTACCGACGAATAGAAGAGTACGCACCTAAAACCGGAGTGGTAAGACTTTTACGTTTGACAGAAAAGCAATATAATAACATATATATGGTAGCAGGTGAACCGGATTATCAGGAAAAGGTAGTTGGCATAAACAGTCATATCATGATATAATACGACTTGACAGGTGAATTGATTATCAATATTTAGGAGTTTGATGAAGATTCATACTAAATATAGTTGTTGAATGACCCGCCAAAAATGGTGCATCGTTCAACTTAAAGTGGGAAGGGAAAAAAATATGATGAAAACAGTAGGAGAATTAAAGGAATTTATCAAGGATTTGCCTGATGATATGTTGTTGGCAAACTATGAAAGCAATATGGAAATAAGTGATTATAGAAACAGATTGTCATGTGATGTTGTGAACATGAAGACAAAAACAAAATATTCATGGGACAGATTTGATGGAACGGATTATAGTTATGAAGTTCTGGAAAGAGCAGAAGATGGTGTACCTTGTTTGATAATTTCTTAATAGAACACGAGATTTAAGTATGAAATTGGAGGTAAAACATGAAGATAATTGGTTGGGATAGAAAAGGGAATGTAGTTAGATTTGCTTTAGGCGATGACAACTTTGAATATTGGAGTGGTGATGATTGGAACGATTCACCATACGAGCATAATGCAAGTACAACTCCTTTATTTGGTACAGAAGAATATGTAGATGTTGCTTTTAGACACAGAGTAAGTGTATTAGAACCAGCAGATGATTGGGTTGAATGACCCGCCAAAAATGGTGCATCGTTCAACCGTAACAGTTCCATACTTTGAAGATAACTTCACAGGTGAAAGAGCAGCAAGGGATGAAGAAACAGGTAAAACATATTATGTTCCTGATAATATGACATACAAAGACTGGTATGATAAATATGTTGAAAATTCAAAAGAACATGTTATAATCAAATTAGCAAAAAGCAATAAAATCAAGGGGAAAGTAAACACTTCACCCAAACTAATAGATGTATCTGATTATCTGTTTGATGATAAACACATAAATAAACAAAGAAATCACAAGGTAAGTAAGGAAGATGCAATTGAATTTATTAAAAATGCAGTTGTTTCTATTGAACGGTGGGGTGGACAATTTGTGTGTTATTATGGTTTTGAAGGCGCAACATATATTGATACTGTAAAGAAGAATATCAGAACATCATTCAGACGTGCGGAATATGATGATAAAACAGAAAAGTTCATCAAGGGGGTTGAAGATATTGACAGTTGAATGTCCAATCTTAAAGAAGAAAATAGAAGAAGACGTTTGTTTTGAAGTTAGTATGATTTCAGAAGAAATGTGTCCTACACATTTTGCACCTGATGAAATACTTAAAGTAGAAGACTTCAAACATATTTGTTTGAAGTGTAAAAATCACAGAGAGTAAAAGCATCTTAGAAATAGGGTGCTTTTTTAGTGGGTGAAAACATGGAATGTAAAAACAGAATAATGGAAGCAGAACACTCAACATCAGGTTCAATGCGTTGGGTTTCTTACTGCAAGGCTACAAATAAACCTTGCTATGGATGTGAAAAAGGCAGAATCACTAAAAATGATGAACTGAACAGTGCAGAGGTGACACCAAGTAAGTTCCTTTAGTGGTTCTGTTTTTTATAGTTGAATGACCCGCCCAAAATGGTGCATCGTTCAACTTTATCTGGACAAAAATATAAAGTTGTAAAAATTTTATAATTTGCAGAGTGGAAGGGTATACTATAAGTCTGCCCAGAGTGTGTGAAAGTTTTTCTGTAAATAGTTAATTATCAGGTCTTCTATGATAAAATATAATCATAGGAGGCCTTTTAATTATGGCAAGAAGAGAAAAGAAACCAGTACACAAGGTTGTTATGACCGA
>SVEK01000047.1 GCA_015057405.1 Lachnospiraceae bacterium | reverse complement strand
CAGAGGTGGAAGTGCAGTAATGTATGTAGCTGACTGTTACTAATAGGTCGACGGCTTGACCAAGAGGCAGGTTTGAAGTGTGATGTGGAAACAAATGATTGACAGTGTGTAGTTTTTAAGGTATGGTTGTATATAGATAATCCTCGATAGCTCAATGGTAGAGCACTCGGCTGTTAACCGAGTTGTTGTAGGTTCGAGCCCTACTCGGGGAGTTTATAATCTGCATATTTTGGTATTTGCAGATTTTTTTTGCTTATTAGGATATTTCGTTGATACACCGCATATATTCACGGTGTATTTTTTTTTTGAGTTATTTTACTATTTTAGGAAATGTTTCAAATGAGGAACAACTTAATTCCCCATGTGTTCTTGGAGTAGTGTTGTTACGTGTCTTATATGAGAGCGGAATATAATTTTACAATTCCGAATGTTATACGAACTTGAAAAAAAGTTATATTAGATGTTGACAAAAATGTGAAGGTAGTGTATTCTAAGTGTGGTTAAACAAAACTAACTTAGGTTGCGCATGCGAAACAAAGGTGAGAAGTGACAAATGAACGCTGCTAAAAACAAGATGAAAACTACGAACGTAAATGTATAAAACAATGACCAGAACTAACGAACGGAGAGTGAGTGTGTATGAAATTATCAGATGCTATTGAAGGAAATGAATATATTATTAGTAGGGTTGCAGTTGAAGATGAAGAAATAAATTCATTTTTGCTTTCGTTGGGATGTTATAGTGGTGAATCCGTAACAGTTGTTTCAAGAAAAAAAAGTGGATTGGTAGTAATAATAAAGGATGGACGATATAATATTGATAATTATTTATCGGATGCAATTGAAGTGTAAGAGCTAGAGTCGCAACAAGAGAGACTACAAGATGCTAAAAGAGTGAAGTTATCAGTCGCAACAAGAGAGACTACAAGATGCTAAAAGAGTGAAGTTATCAGTCGTAACAAGAGAGACTACAAGATGCTAAAAGAGTGAAGTTGTTAGTCGCAACAGAAGAGACTTCAAGGTGTTAAAAGAGTGGTTGCAAAGAATGGGTTTGTTACATATACTGTGAAATTTGGTGTCAGGTATTGTTGTGGCAGGAGATAGAAGTGACAGTGAAGTTGTGTGGTTAGATTGATGATAACTAGTAATTATTTTTTTTGAGAATAGGTTAGATATAACTAACATATATAAGTACTGTATAACATAAGTATTATGTGATTGTTTCCTTTCAAGATTAAGAAATTGAAAACAATGTGAATGTTCGATAGTGTGATTAGCAATTGTACGTTTAACAGCTGTTAGCTTGTTAATTATGTGAAAACGGAGTTTTATGATTATCAATTGTATGCATAACAGCTGTGAGGTTGCTAACAATGAAAAGGTTAACAATGCGACCAAAGATGTGCGATTGGAGTTGTGTTATTGACAGTTAAAATAGTGGTTATTGTGTGCGTATGCAAATATATTTTATTTGTAGATTTGATAAGTACAATCTTGGCAAAGGGTTATTAAGCGTAAGCTGATAATATATTTTATTTCAAATGGAAAGAGGGAGAAAAATGAGAATTGCAATGGCAGGTAATCCTAACTCGGGTAAAACGACTATGTTTAATGCTATTACAGGCAGAAATGAACATGTTGGTAACTGGACAGGAGTGACGGTTGACAGAAAAGAGCATAAGGTTAAGAAAAGTTTTCTTGGAACTGAAAGAGAAGTTATAGCAGTGGATTTGCCGGGGGCATATTCGATGTCGCCGTTTACTTCGGAAGAGAGTATTACCAGTTCGTATGTGAAATGTGAACATCCGGATGTGATTATTAATATTGTGGATGCAACGAATCTGAGCAGAAGTTTGTTTTTTACAACACAGTTGTTGGAACTTGGAATTCCTATTGTTATTGCTCTTAATAAGAGTGATATAAATAATAAGAAGAAAAACAAAGTCAATGATAAGTTGTTGGCAGAGTTATTGGGATGTCCGGTAATAAAAACAACGGCAGTTTCAATGGAGGGTATAAAGGAAGTTGTTGAAACTGCCATATCGGTTGCCGGAAATGAGCAGAAAGCACCTTACACACAAGGGAATATCGACATTACCAGCAAAAGCGAAGTGGAAATGGCGGATAGAAGAAGATTTGATTTTGTTAAAGGTGTTGTGTCAAAAGTTGAGGTGAAAAATAATTCGGTTAAGGACAATAATAGGGATGATGCTATAGATAAGGTTATTACTCATCCTGTTTTGGGTGTGATTACATTTGCGGCGATAATGTGGCTGGTATTTTACATTTCGCAGACGACCTTGGGAACATGGATAGCTGATTATTTGGTGGGGTGGATAGAAACCTTCCAGGAATATGTTGCGGGCAAGGTAGAGAATGCTTCACCAATATTGCAATCACTTTTGATAGATGGTATTATTGGTGGCGTGGGAGCTGTAGTAGGATTTCTTCCCCTTGTAATGATTATGTATCTGCTTATTGCTTTATTGGAAGATTGTGGGTATATGGCAAGGGCAACTGTTGTACTTGATCCTATATTTAAGAAGGTAGGATTATCTGGAAAGTCGGTTATACCTATGGTTATAGGAGTTGGATGCGGAGTTCCTGCGATTATGGCTTGTCGTACCATAAAAAATGAAAGAGAACGCAGAGCCACTGCATTGTTGTGTACATTTATGCCATGCGGAGCGAAACTTCCTGTAATTGCACTTTTTGCCGGTGCATTTTTCCCGGAATCGAAATGGATCGGTCCGGTGATGTATTTTGTTGGAATTATTTTGATTCTGCTCGGAGCACTTTTAATCAGACAGATAACCGGTATGAAGTACAGAAAAAGCTTTTTCATCATGGAATTGCCTGAATATAAAGTACCATCACTTGGATTTGCAGTGAAATCTATGTTGGAGCGAGGAAAAGCGTACATAGTAAAGGCAGGAACAATTATTCTCGTATGTAATACTGTAGTGCAAATAATGGCAACTTTTACACCGGGATTGGCTGTGGCGGCAGAGGATGGTTCGAATTCAATACTTGCTGTAGTGTCTTCTCCGTTTGCGGTTTTGCTTCTTCCGGTTGTGGGAATTGCAAGTTGGCAGCTTGCTGCGGCAGCTATCACAGGATTTATTGCAAAAGAAAATGTAGTGGGTACCCTGGCAACAGTGTTCTGTATTACAAACTTTATTGATACTGAAGAACTTGCGCTTGTTTCAGGAGGTAGCGAAGTAGCGGCAGTTATGGGACTTACAAAAGTAGCGGCACTTGCGTACCTTATGTTTAATTTATTTACACCGCCGTGTTTTGCAGCTCTTGGAGCCATGAATTCTGAAATGAAATCATGGAAATGGTTGGTAGGTGCTATTGGATTTCAGTTAGCAACAGGATTTGTAATAGGATTTGTTGTATATCAGGTTGGAAATCTTATTACGACCGGGGCAATCGCAGAAGGTTTTGTCGGAGGCTTGATTGCGGTAATAGCTATTGTGATATTTATTACCTATCTTTGTATAAGTGCTCCGAAAAAGGTGAAGGAAAACTATTCATTATAGATTGAAAATATTATGATGTGAGAGGAAATGTATATGCTGAATTTTATTAATGCACCGGATGTTATTATATCATTGATAATTATTGTACTTGTCATATTGGCGATAGGGTATATATTAAGAATGAAAAAAAAGGGGGCAAGATGTATCGGATGCCCTAATGCATCCCAGTGTGGCGGAAAATGTCATAATAATAAAAGTTGATGAGAATACTCATTTGGTGAAAAATATAATGTTACTAAGATGTGCAGTATGAATGTGTTAATGTAGAATGGGAAAATAAAATCAGCAGATAAGGTTCTTCGTATGGGTTATGGCAGGTAACCGAAAGCTACTGGCTTTTGGTTACCTGAAATTTTTTTTGATTGCTTCAAAGCTTTCTTTGCTGATGACGTGTTCGATGCGACAGGCATCTTCTGTAGCGATGGATTTGTCTACACCGAGACTAATTAGCCAGTTGCTTAGAAATTCATGACGTTCAAAAATCATCTCAGCTATCTCAAGTCCGGAGTCAGTGAGATAGATGAATCCTTCCTTTGTGACCGTAATGTGATTTTTTTCACGGAGATTTTTCATTGCAACGCTAACACTTGATTTTTTGTAGCCAAGTTCTTCGGCGATGTCTACAGAACGAACTACAGGTTTTTGTTTGCTTAATATATATATGGTTTCTAAATAATTCTCTGCTGATTCATTTACGTTCATAGATGTGACCTCCCGCTATCAAGATTCACAAAAAAGTATAACATATTATTTGACAAAGGGCAAAGAAAATGAAGGATAAAAGTGGAAACTTGCAAAGAATCTTGCGAAAAACGATGCGAGGACTGATGTGAAAGTGTAATGTGGGGGCCGATGTAAAGGCTGATGTGAGAATTGATAATAGAATTGAACGTATAGATAACGATGAGATTAATTTTCATTTCAAAGGGCATTAAAGTGTATAGAAGAGACTTATGGAGGATTAAAAAATTATCAAAAAAAAATTGAAAAAAGTACTTGCAATTAGTTTGGAAGTGTGCTAATATACTACATGTTGCTGACAGAAATACAGCAACACGAATATTAAGGCCCCATGGTCAAGCGGTTAAGACATCGCCCTTTCACGGCGGTAACACGGGTTCGATTCCCGTTGGGGTCACTCAATGTATGGATATTTCTTAGGATTTATTCATACATTATTATATATAATAGGGCGCCATGGCCAAGTGGTAAGGCAAAGGTCTGCAACACCTCTATCACCAGTTCGAATCTGGTTGGCGCCTCTTGAGCGTGATAAGAAGCTCGTAACGAATCGTCGTAGGCATAGTGCTAACGACGATTTTTTGGTTATATAGGAAGTTTAGTATAATTTTCTATATAACCAAAAAATATTCCGCCAAGGTTCCACTGAGGTGGAGAAGAAACTGTCGCTGAATCATTTTACATTTTATGATATGGATGGAGGGAATTATCATGGAACGTGTATCAGTTCGAAATATTGTGGAATTTATATTACGTTCCGGAGATATTGAAAGCTCGGCATCAGGAGTGAGGGATGCTGAGGCAATGCGTCAGGGGACGCGACTCCATAAGCTTATTCAGGTTAACAGTGGACCGGATTATGTTGCAGAAGTACCGCTCGGTGTTGAGATGTCCGGTAGCTATGCCGGAGAAACAATTGAGTTGTGTGTTGAAGGGCGGGCGGACGGAGTTATTACTGATAGTTTAGTTGATAATAGTATTGTCATTAATGAGATAAAAACGATGTATATGGATGTGTCTAAACTTACAGTTCCATTTCCGATGCATCAATATCAGGCGTTGTGTTATGCTGCAATGTGGTTTATGAGAAATGATGATTTGAATCAGATTACTATAAGAATGACGTATTGCCAGATAACAGAAGCAACAAGATATAAGGATTTGGTTATTAAGGAATTTGAGGAGATTGTTGAAAGAGACAAAACGTTAGAGTGGTTTCAGAATCTTGTTAATGAGTATGCAAAATGGATTATATGGAGTATGAAATGGAAGGAAACCCGAGATGCTTCTATTAAATCCATGTCGTTTCCGTATGAGTACAGAAAAGGTCAGTATGATTTGGTTAAAGGTGTATATTTGTCCATTTTACGCAAAAAAAAGTTGTTTCTTCAGGCACCCACGGGAGTCGGGAAGACTCTTTCGACGGTTTTTCCGGCAGTTACAGCGATGGGAGAAAAAATAGCAGAAAAAATATTTTATCTCACGGCAAAAACCATAGCAAGAACCGTGGCGGAGGATGCGGTAAGAATTATGACCGACAATGGAGTTATGCTGAAATCAATTACGCTAACTGCCAAGGAAAAAATATGTGTTAAAGAAAATGTGGAGTGTAATCCTAATTATTGTGAGCGTGCCAAAGGTCATTATGACAGAGTGAATGATGCGGTATACGACATGCTGTGTAATGAAAGTACCATATCAAGGGATATTATTAATGAATATGCTGAAAAATACAAAGTGTGTCCTTTTGAGATGGCGCTGGACGTTACGAACTGGAGCGACATTATAATATGTGATTATAACTATGCTTTTGATCCTAAAGTGTGTTTAAAAAGATTTTTTGCAGACAATATGAATAAGGATTATGTATTTTTAATAGACGAAGCCCATAATCTTGTGGACCGGGCAAGGAAAATGTACAGTGCACGATTAAGTAAGGAACTTGTAATGGATGTGAGACGTAGTGTAAAAAACTACGATAAACGTTTGTATAATGCCCTTGATAAGATTAATAATAACATGCTTGATTATAAAAGAAGTTGTGATGAGTTCGAAGTGATAGATTCTGTTGATAATCTTGTGTTTGGGCTTATGAGGACTTTGGCGGTGTTCGACGCTTTTTTGAAGGATGTGTTGCCGGGAATAAAGGATTTTGCAGGTAAAGACAATCTTTTGCAATTATATTTTGATATTCGTTTTTTTGTAAATATATATGAATTGCTTGATGAAAAGTACAGAATATTTATGGATTATACTGATGGTGGAGAGTTTGGAATTACACTACAGTGTATGGACCCCTCTGTTAATCTTAAGGAGTATTTAAGAAAAGGGAGAAGTGCAATATTTTTTAGTGCGACACTTCTTCCTGTCAAATATTATATGGGTCAGTTTGGAGGAGATGAAGAAGATTATGCGGTATATGCGGAGTCTTCATTTGATCCATCGAATTGTTTGGTAATGCTTGCCACAGACGTAAGTTCAAGGTATACGAGAAGAAATGAAACTGAATATAAGAAAATAGCGTCCTATATTGAGACGTTGATTGTTGCCAGGAAAGGTAACTACATTGTATTTTTCCCTTCCTATAAAATGATGTGTGATGTGCTTGACAATATGGAGGATCCGGACAGACTGAGTCATCCAACCAGATACATTGTTCAGCAGCCGGGGATGGACGAAGAAGACCGAGAAGAATTTTTGCAGTGTTTTCAGGAAAAAAACGATGAAACTGTGGTAGGTTTTTGCGTAATGGGAGGAATATTTGGTGAAGGCATAGATCTTCGGGATGATATGCTTATTGGTGTGGTTATTGTAGGAACCGGACTTCCGATGGTTGGCAATGAAAGAGAATTGTACAGACAGTATTATGATGATGAATGTGATAAGGGGTTTGAGTACGCGTATTTGTATCCGGGTATGAATAAAGTTCTTCAGGCAGCAGGACGTGTAATCAGAACCGTTACGGACAGAGGGTGTATTTTGCTTCTCGATGACAGATTTATGCAAAATCAGTATCGTGCACTTTTTCCACGAGAATGGAAAGATTGTGTAAGTGTGAACGTAAACACCATGTCCGGATATCTTGAACGGTTCTGGAATGAATAATAGAATAAAAATGTATTGCTTAATTCTTTTATTTGCTTTGGTTGTGGATACTCACAACGGTTTCAAGGGCTATTTCCATCATTTCGGTAAATGATTCCTGACGGTCGGCAGCTGACAGATATTCTTCACGTATGACGTGATCAGATACGGTACATATTGCCAGTGCTTTTTTGTTGAGGAGTGTGGCTGTATAGTATAGTGCAGCCGCTTCCATTTCAACACCGAGAATTCCCATGCGTTTCCACTGTAAGTTGAAATCTTTGTTATCATTATAAAATACATCTGATGTTATTATGTTTCCTACATGATAATTGGCGCCTTTGTTACGACAGATGTTAACTGTTGTTTCAAGAAGTTCATAATTAGCAAGAGGCGCTAAAGTTCCCGGTAGATTATACTGGGATGCAAAATTGGAATTGGTTGAACATCCCATGGCTATAACGATATCACGTAAGGCAACATAGTCTGCGATTCCGCCGATTGAACCTATTCGAATGATATTTTCAACATCAAATTTGGTGTATAGTTCATAGCTGTATATACCCATTGAAGGCATTCCCATTCCGCTTGCCATTACTGTTACCGGTACATTTTTATATGTACCTGTATATCCCTGGACGCCTCTTACGTTGTTGATGAGAGTCGGATTATCGATGTAATTTTCGGCAATGTACTTGGAACGAAGAGGGTCGCCCGGAAGTAATACGGTTTTTGCAAAATCTGCCGGAGTGGCATTGATGTGGGGAGTACCTTGAATAATATTATCTGACATATAATCATCCTTCCTTCATATTAATAATATAACCATATATAATTATATTAATTGTAGCATCTTTTTTATTATATCACAACGAAACCAAGTTAAAAAATACCGGCTCGCTTTCAACTCAAAATGCTTCTGACGGCAAGTGTTTTGAAATTTTTTGCTTAAACTTAATAAAAGGTACCATTTATGCCCGTTTTTTGTCTTTTCGTGCAAAATCCAACATTTTTTATTATTAATTTGTTATAATTGAAATATGAAAAAAATTAGTGAAAAACAACTAATATGCAAAATAATATACAATCGGTACATGCAAATCAGGTAATTAACCAAGAAGGAACTATTCCTGATAGTGCGACTTCTTTTGCATATAGACATTTTGCAGCTTTAACATCTATTGTTAAAACCGATCGTAACAAGGGGGGATTAGATTATGATGATTTACAAGAATTAAAAATAGGGACACCTTTTAACAATAAGTCGTTTGTTTGGGGACATTCACTTTCAATGTGCTAAAAAAGAAGGAGTAATTCATGAAAACAAAAATAATATTGTGTTTATCAATCATAGCAATCGTTATCATACTAATTATTGTAAATAATACATGTAACTTTAATCCTTATAAAAATGGGGTGGATGAGCAGGTAGAATCTGTAGAAATATCAACATATAGCGGATATGTAAAGTTGGAAGACAAAGACGATATAGATTCAGTTATTAATCTTATTAAGGAGTACACTATGCATTATACCATTCTTCCAAATAACAAAAGCGGTAATATGTCAATTGATATACATACAAAGAATGATACTATTTCTGTGCGTTTATTAGACGGTTATTGTAATATTAATGGTATCGGATATAAGGGTGATGACTATGCAACGAAGTTACAACAATTAATCGATTCTTCATTTAGTCCGGATTAGTGATAATCCGGTATGCAATGGTTCACCGGGACAGAACAATATGACGGAACGCTTATTTTTGATTCCGTAAAAGATGCAAAACGAAATGATAGCGTGTCAGGTTATTCTGAAACAGGCTTGTCAGATTTTGAACTTGGAGGAGCAATGCCGTATTGAAAATCCAAAGTAGTAAAGTTAAAAATAGCGGGAAAGGATTTCTAAAAAAAGGTGTTGACAAAACAACATTCGTATTGTAGACTAGTAAAAGTCGGACGAAAAAGTCTGCGTGTGCCAGTAGCTCAGCTGGATAGAGCAACGGCCTTCTAAGCCGTTTGTCGGGGGTTCGAATCCCTTCTGGCACGTTTTTCATTATATGGGTAATGAAATGACAATAGTATATGGTGGGTATAGCGCAGTTGGTTAGCGCGCCAGATTGTGGCTCTGGAGGCCAAGGGTTCGAATCCCTTTATCCACCTTAATGGGCTATCGTCAAGCGGTAAGACACAGCACTTTGACTGCTGCATTCGCTGGTTCGAATCCAGCTAGCCCAGCTAGCTGACAGGCAGTACGGTTAAGTGTGTTAGTTGCTTATGTACTGCCTGAAGTATATTTGTAATTAATTATTATAATGTTGTTAAAAGCTGTGAAGAGGAGAAAGCATAGACAGATCGTTTTCAGAGAGATGCCGGTTGGTGTGAGGTATCAACGTGGTGTATGTATACTAGCCTTGGAGCTGTGTTGTTGAACTGATTATTCTAAGTAGGCAATGCCGGAATTCCACCGTTATATAAGGAACGCAGTTAATGGACTGTAGCAAAGAGGCTGCAATTGGCAGCAAGAAGAGTGGTACCGCGGGTACTTGATTAGACAATTACAAGGCTCGTCTCTTAAGATTAATCTTATGAGGCGAGCCTTGATTTACGTAGTGGGAATAATGTTGCAGATTATTATTAACAGAACAGTTATGTGACCAATACATGTGTCACTTATATCATATATTGAAAGTATAAAATCAATTAATTTAAGGAGGATGAGAACTATGATGGATCAGACTAAGTACAATCCGGGTTATTATAACCCACCGGTTGCCCCACAGTACAGATGGGTACACAAAGATCATATTGAGAAGGCACCACAGTGGTGTAGTGTAGACCTAAGAGACGGTAATCAAAGTCTTATTATTCCAATGAATCTTGAACAAAAGGTTGAATTTTTCAAGATGTTAGTAGATATAGGATTTAAAGAGATAGAGGTAGGATTTCCTGCTGCCAGTGATACAGAATACAATTTTTTGAGGACTCTTATTGATCAAAATCTGATTCCTGAGGATGTAACCGTTCAGGTTCTTACACAGTGCCGTGATCATATTATCAGAAAGACATTTGAGGCTCTTGACGGAGCACCGAATGCTATAGTACATTTTTATAATTCAACAAGTGTGGCTCAGAGAGAACAGGTATTCAAAAAGTCTAAGGAAGAGATTATGCAGATTGCTATTGAGGGAGCTACGCTTGTTAAAGAGCTTGCTGATGAATACGATGGTGATTTCAGATTCGAGTATAGCCCGGAAAGCTTTACCGGAACAGAACCTGAGTATGCCCTTGATGTATGTAATGCGGTACTTGATATATTGAAACCGACAAAGGAGAATCCGGTTATTATTAACCTTCCGGCTACGGTATCCATGAGTATGAGTCATGTTTATGCTAATCAGATAGAGTATATGAGTGACAACATGAAATATAGAGAAAATGTAATTCTTTCTATTCATCCGCACAATGACCGCGGATGCGGAGTGGCAGATGCTGAGCTGGCACTTCTTGCAGGAGCCGACCGAATTGAAGGTACTTTATTTGGTAACGGAGAGAGAACCGGAAATGTTGATATAATTACACTTGCTCTTAATATGTACAGTCACGGAGTAGACCCAAAACTTAACTTCTCAAATATGCCGGAGATTGTTAAGGTATATGAAGAAGTAACGGGAATGCATGTGTATGAGAGGTCACCATATGCGGGCGCTCTTGTATTTGCTGCTTTCTCAGGAAGTCACCAGGATGCCATTGCAAAGGGAATGAAGTGGGGTGAAGAACATCATCTTCACCAGTGGACTGTTCCGTATATTCCGATTGATCCTACTGATATAGGAAGAACATATGATGCGGATGTTATCCGTGTTAACAGCCAGAGTGGTAAAGGTGGCATAGGATATATTCTTTCAATGAACTACGGATATGAGCTTCCGCATGACATGAGGGAACATTTCTCATATACTGTTAAAGGCGTATCTGACAGAACACACAGTGAGATGAAACCGGATGAGATATTTGAGATATTTGAAACTTCGTATCTCAATAAGCAGACTCCGCTGGATGTAGTAGAAGCTCATTTTGTTCAGGATGACGGAATTCTTGCTAAAGTTAATATTAAACTTAATGACAATGTTAATGCGGTTTCGGCTCATGGTAACGGACGTCTTGATGCGGTAAGTAATGCAATTAAGAAATATACCGGAATTAAATTTAAGATTGCTCATTATTCAGAGCACAGTCTTTCACAGGGTTCTAACAGTGATGCTGCTGCATATGTTGGCATAAAGCTTGAAAGCGGTGAGATTGCATGGGGAGCCGGAACAGATTCGGATATTATTAAAGCCGGAATTAAAGCGCTTGTAAGTGCTTACAATAACAGTAATTATATAGTATAATGTGTTGTATTGGGTTTGATTACTGTATTATATAATAAAATGAAAAAGGAGATGAAGTTATGGGAATGACAATGACACAGAAGATTCTTGCGGCTCATGCCGGACTTGAATCGGTTAAAGCAGGACAGCTTATCAATGCTAAGCTGGATATCGTACTTGGTAATGATATAACAACTCCTGTGGCAGTTAATGAGTTTAACAAGGCAGGATTTGACAGTGTATATGACAAGAGCCGAATCAATATCGTGCTTGACCATTTTACACCAAATAAGGATATTAAGGCAGCAGAACAGTCTAAAACCTGCAGACAGTTTGCATGTAAGTATGATATAGATAATTTCTATGATGTAGGAGAGGTTGGTGTTGAACATGCGCTTCTTCCTGAAAAAGGAATTGTAACAGCCGGTGACTGTATAATAGGTGCTGACAGCCACACATGTACATACGGTGCTGTAGGAGCATTTTCAACAGGTGTAGGTAGTACCGATATGGCTGCCGGAATGGCAACCGGAATGTGTTGGTTTAAGGTTCCGTCTGCAATGAAGATTACCCTTACCGGCAAGCTTGGTAAAGGAGTGTCAGGTAAAGATGTAATTCTTGATATCATAGGAAGAATCGGTGTTGACGGTGCTTTGTATCAGAGTATGGAATTTGTGGGAGACGGAGTTAAGAGTCTTACTATGGATGACCGTCTTACAATATGTAATATGGCAATTGAAGCCGGTGCTAAGAATGGAATATTCCCTATTGATGATATTACAAGAGAGTATCTTGACGGACGCAGTCAGAGAGAATATGTAGAGTATGTGGCAGATGATGATGCAGAATATACCACAGAGCTTACAATTGATCTTGATAAACTTGAGCCTACAGTTTCATATCCTCATCTTCCTGAGAATACACATGTTGTAACAGAAGCTAAAGATATCGCAATTGATCAGGTTGTTATCGGAAGTTGTACTAACGGAAGAATATCAGATATGGAAGCTGCATACGAGATTCTTAAAGGTAAGAAAGTTAAGAAGGGGCTTCGTGTAATTATTATTCCGGCAACACAGGCAATATACAAGGAATGTATTAAAAGAGGATATCTTGAAGCATTTATTGATGCCGGCTGTGTTGTGTCTGCTCCGACATGCGGTCCTTGCCTTGGCGGTTATATGGGAATTCTTGCAGCGGATGAACGTTGTGTATCAACAACTAACAGAAACTTCGTAGGACGTATGGGACATGTAACAAGTGAGATATATCTTGCAAGTCCGGCAGTAGCAGCAGCTTCAGCTCTTACAGGATATATAAGTGATCCAAGGGAGGTATTATAATGAAAGCAAACGGAAAAGTACACAAATACGGTGATAATGTAGATACAGATGTAATCATACCTGCTCGTTATCTTAATACTCCTGATGCAAAAGAACTTGCATCACATTGTATGGAAGATATCGACAAGGAATTTGTTAATAAGGTAAATGATGGAGATATTATGGTTGGAGGCTTCAACTTCGGTTGCGGCTCTTCAAGAGAGCATGCTCCTCTTGCAATTAAGACTGCCGGTATTTCCTGTGTAATAGCCAAAACATTTGCAAGAATATTTTATCGTAATGCAATTAATATCGGACTTCCTATCCTTGAATGTGAAGCAGCAAGTGATGCTATCGCAGCCGGTGACGAAGTAAGCATTGATTTTGATACGGGAGTAATAACTAACATAACTAAGGGAGAAACATACAATGCAGAACCTTTCCCGGAGTTTATTCAGGATATAATTAAGGCCGGTGGACTTATGGCGTCAATTAGAAAATAAAGAAAGGCAGGTATTATTCATGGAAAAGACTGTAGCAGTAATACGCGGAGACGGAATCGGACCGGAGATTGTTAACGAGGCAATTAAGGTGCTTAATGCGGCAGCAGAAAAGTTTAACCATACATTTAATTATGTAGATGTAGATATGGGCGGATGTGCTATTGATAAATGGGGCGAGCCGCTTCCGCAGGCTATGCTTGATAAGTGTCTTGCATCAGACAGCGTTCTTCTTGGTGCCGTTGGCGGTCCAAAGTGGGACGGAGTTCCGGGAGATAAGAGACCGGAAAAAGGACTTTTGTCACTTCGCGGAGGCATGAAACTGTTTTCTAATAACAGACCGGCTAAAATATGGGAACAGCTTGCAGATGCAAGTCCATTAAAGCCATCTATTGTAAGCAAAGGAATAGATTTTATTATTGTACGAGAGCTTATCGGTGGTGTATATTTCGGAAGCCATTCAACAGCAGACAGAGATGGAGAGCCTGTTGCAACTGATATAATGGAGTATTCAGAACATGAGATTGAAAGAATCGGACGAATTGGGTTTGAGACTGCAATGAAGAGAGGCAAGAAGCTGACAAGCGTTGATAAAGCAAATGTTCTTGATACAAGTCGTCTTTGGAGAAAAGTTATGCACAGATTAAGTGAGGAATATCCTGAAGTTGAATACAGTGATATGCTTGTTGACAACTGTGCAATGCAGATAGTAAAAGATCCTTCACAGTTTGATGTTATTGTTACTGAGAATCTTTTCGGTGATATACTTTCAGACGAGGCAAGTATGATTACGGGTTCAATCGGTATGATTCCGTCATCCAGTCTCGGTGAAACAACATGTGGCCTTTATGAGCCGATTCATGGCTCTGCTCCTGACATTGCAGGACAGAACAAGGCTAATCCTATCGGAACAATTCTTTCTGCAGCTATGATGTGTCGTTTCAGTTTTGACATGCCTGAAATGGCAGATGCAATTGAGGCAGCAGTTAATAAGACCTTGGATGCAGGACTTCGTACAGGTGACTGCATGGAAGATGGCTGTACTCTTGTTGGTTGTAAAGAGATGGGAGACGCTGTTGTAAGCAATCTTTAAAATAATTTAAAAGTTGGTTTGTCATATAAAACATACAGTATCTCGATGAGGTGCTGTATGTTTTAATTATATTAGTAAGGTGGTATGTTCTTTATAGTCATATATCATCCAGGCAGTTTCAGCAAGGTATTGTATATATGATTCCCCCGTGGAAGGGTTATTAGTGCCGTATCCGGTGTAGTCAATTTCCCAGACGTTGTAGTGGTATGGTTCAATATGACAGTATCTGTGATCGTAGTTGTTTTCCTTTAGCAATACTGTTGCTTCCTGTTGGGAAGCTCTGTAATCAAAGGCAAAGCCGGGTCTTTTTTTAGAACGCTCTCTTATGTAAAGATCATGCATAAGCGCATCACGGTATATGTCAGCATGAACTTTATCAATCGTAAGTGCAAAATCATAAAATATTTCAGTTCTGGTTACACGTGTATAACTTGGGTTAGTGTAACCTTTTTTGTTGTAATATTCTGCAAGTTTAAGATACATTTCAAAAGGGCTGTTGAAGCAGTTTTCAAGTACGTTAAGGGCAGTAAGGAATTGACCGCTGTTATAGTGTATTTCAAGCATCTCTTCAACGGATTTAATCTTTAATAACTCTTCATAGGATATCCATTTTGTTGAAAGAACCTCGTAAGGAGAGGTGTCTCTGTATGTCAGAGCGTATTCATTTGCCATAGTATGCATATAAGAGCCTTTTAATACTTTAAGGAATCCGAGTTGGAGCTGATTACTTTTTAGTTTGTATATTTCGTCAAATGAATTGATAAATGAAGTATAATCTTCAAATGGAAGACCGGCAATCAAATCAAGATGCTGATGAATATTTCCCATTTTTTGAATCTGTTTAAATGAATCCGTTATTTTTTCAAGTGACATATAGCGTCGTATCTCTTTTAAAGTGACGGGGTTGGTTGTCTGAACTCCTATTTCAAGTTGGACAAGTCCCGGACGCATGGAGCGGAGTAATTCGATTTCTTCATCGTTGAGCAGGTCAGCAGATATTTCAAAATGAAAATTAGTAATGCCGTTGTCGTGCT
>SVEK01000007.1 GCA_015057405.1 Lachnospiraceae bacterium | reverse complement strand
AGCCTGCAAATAAAAAGTCAAGGCTAAATTAAAGAACATTGAAAATTTTATACAGGTTGAAAATTAGGTATCAAAATAAGACCACCACATCAGTGCCGGTCTGAAAATTATAGTAGATAATTAGGATTCTGGAAGAGATGCAAGATATTCTTTCACTCGTCCGTAGTAGATTCTTAGAAACTTGTTGGCACCTGCGGTCATATAGACGTAGTAAGGTTTACCTTGAGCACGTTTCTTGTCTAAGAACTGATACACAGGATCATCTTGAGGATGTGTTTTGATTAAGGCATCCATTACCTGAAACAAAGTCTTTCTAAGGTCAGATGAGCCGCGTTTTGAAGTTGGAACACTTTTTTGTTCATAGCTTCCAGATGCATTAACTCCAGGATCTACACCGGCAAAAGCAGTAATGGCACCTTTGTGAGTGAAACGGGAAACATCGCCAATCTCAGCCATTAGTTGAGGACCGAGTGACGTTCCAACCCCTTTCATTGCCATAACGATAGGATACTCTGGAAGTTTGGAGGCAGTTTCATTCATAAGTGTGCGTAGTGATTCAACGGTAGTAGAAGCATTATTAAGTTGGTCAACTGCCTGCTTGATAATAAGTTTTGTAATCTCATCCTTAGGAAGTACAGGAACAAGCTCCTTTGCTTTTCCATAGATTTCTTCAGCTTTCGATTTGCTGAAGTTGTACTTCTTACGTTTACACCAGTTTTGGTAATGGTCGATAAAGGCATTTAGGGACATTTTGCGGACACAATCCACATGCCAGTATGTAAATGCAAAATCAACCCATTTCTGGCTGCCATCGCTACGTGCAGGACTATCAAAGTAAGTATTAACACCAGGGTAGGTTTGGTCAAGGATGCCGATAAGATTATTTTTCATAGCCGTCTTATGCTTCATGTAAAAGCCAAACTGACGGTTCATAGTTTTTAGCTGATTGCGTAATTCATCCATAACACTATACTGTTTAAGATTCTGCCACTTGTCAAGTGCATATCGTGCGATCTTAACAGCGTCAGCCTTATCGGATTTGACTTTACGAAGGGAATCATTATCAAAGTCTTTGATAAGTTTGGGATTAATGGCACTGACAAAAAGGTTCGCCTCTGAAAGTTGATGGGCAAGGACTTCATAGTATCGTCCTGTATGTTCCATTACGATTCGAGACTCGCCTTCAACAGAGTTGATGAGTTCTACAAGAGAATTGATGTCACTGGTTGTGTGTTTGATTTCAAAAGGTGTGGAAACAATTTCACCGAAAGGTCGCATGATGGCAACCATACTTTTACCTTTTGAAACATCGATACCTACTGCGTTCATAAATTTGTCACTCCTTTAAGATTATTGCAATGGATAAGTACCAGTTTTACTCATTGCCTATTCAATCTACTGTGGTGTGACACGAATGCACCTATGGCGATTCAACCTGCATAAAACGAACGCTGCGAATGAGGAGCTGGTTATCAGTCTATTTAACGGACGCGAAGTCCAGGAAAGGAGAAGATATCCAATTGCTACCTACATTCTAACAGCTTAAGCAACAAGATGGATAATTCCTTACTGGTTGTAAGGGTTATTAACCATAAATATATTGTAGTAGAATCAGGAGGTAAACGGTGAATGGAAAAACATAATAAAATGGAGATTACAGATTTTCAAAAGGTTGCAAACAGAGTTGCTGCAGTGACAATAGCTATCAATATAATTTTGGCATTGTTGAAGGCTTTTGCGGGAATTGCAGCACATTCTGGTGCTATGGTTAGTGATGCGGTTCATTCGGCGTCAGATGTGCTTAGTACTATTGTTGTTTTGGTTGGTATCAGACTTGCTTCAAAAGAGCCTGATAAAGAACATCCTTACGGACATGAGAGGATGGAGTGCGTGGCAGCGGTAATGCTTGCGATGGTTTTGTTCGTTACCGGACTTGGAATAGGGGTAGATGCAATTAAAAATATAGTTGGCGGCAACTATGATAGTTTACAAGTGCCGGGGATGGCTGCGCTGATTGCAGCGATTGCATCCATTATAATAAAAGAGGGAATGTATTGGTATACAAGACATTTTGCAAAAAGGTTTGATTCAGGTGCGTTGATGGCAGATGCATGGCATCATCGTTCGGATGCATTTTCTTCAGTTGGTGCTCTTGTGGGGATAGGAGGTGCCAGACTTGGATATCCGGTTATGGACTCCGTAGCCAGTTTAGTGATTTTTGTATTTATTGTAAAAGCTGCATATGATATATTTAAGGATGCCGTAGATAAAATGGTCGATCATTCATGCGACGAGGAAACTGAAAAACATATACGTGACTGTGTTATGAATAATGACAATGTCGTAAGAATTGATTTGTTGCAGACAAGAGTTTTCGGCAATAAAATATACGTAGATGTAGAGATTGGTCTGGACAAAAAACTCACGTTGCAGGAAGCACATGATATTGCGGAGGATGTTCATGATGACATTGAACATAACATACCTAAGGTAAAACACATTATGGTTCATGTGAATCCGTCATAAATTCGAAAATGCGGTTGATATATTTTTTCAAAGAGTTTATTCTTATATTCAAGAAGTATTACGTCATATATTAACAGGCAGGTGGTAAAATGGCTTCAAAATATTACGCAGTAAAAAAAGGACTGACTCCCGGAATTTATAGGTCGTGGGATGAGTGTAAGGCGCAGGTAGACGGTTATTCTGGTGCATCCTATAAAAGCTTTAAGACGATTGAAGAAGCTGAGACCTTTATGGGAATATCTGAATTACAATCTGAAAAAAATGAAAATGAAAATGAGACTGAATCATGTGGAGTAATGGCATATGTTGACGGAAGCTATAATGTTACAACCGGGGAGTTTTCGTATGGTATGATAATACTCCGGGATGGAGAAGAATATACTTACTCAAAAAAATATACTGATTCGGATCTTGCATCAATGCGTAACGTTGCAGGCGAGATAAAGGGAGCAGAAGCAGCTATGAGGTATGCTGTTGATAACGGACTTTCGCAAATAACCATATATCATGATTATGAAGGAATTGCAAAATGGTGTACCGGAGAGTGGAAAGCAGGTAAACCCGGAACCATAGCCTACAGAGATTTTTTCAATGAAGTTGTAAAAAATCTGTCAATAAAGTTTGTTAAGGTTGCGGGACACTCTAATAACAAGTATAATGATATTGCAGACAAGCTCGCAAAAGAAGCACTGGGGATATAAAGATTTTTTATTAAGCAGCAGTAATTGTTTCTTATATTATCTTCAATAAAACGGTGCAGCATAAACAGAGGGGAGAACATAAGATGTTAAAAAAAATAATAGGTGAATTTAAGCAATTTATCAGTAAAGGTAATGTGATTGATATGGCTGTAGGTATCATAATCGGTGGTGCATTTACAACAATTGTAAAGTCATTGGTGGATGATATTATCAATCCGTTGCTTGGATTGTTTGGCGGAATGAATTTTGACAGATACAGTGTGACCTTACTTGGAGAAGCAACACTTAATTACGGGAAATTTTTAACGTCGATAATCAGTTTTTTGATTATGGCAATAGTTGTGTTCTGTTTAGTTAAAGTAATAAATGGAACAACAAACAAGTTTAAGAAAACAGAAGATGCACCTAAGACAACTAAAGAGTGCCCGTATTGTTGCAGTGAAATATCAATTAAAGCTACAAAGTGTCCGCATTGCACTTCTGATGTGGAGTAGTTCGAATTGATTTGTTTCGGATAGAGTTGTTTTGACAGGAAAAGTGTGCTATACTTCTTTCATTGTCATAATAATTAAATATGTATAAATTAAAATTGGAGGCCAGATTATGGATTACAAGAAAGCCGGAGTGGATATTGAAGCAGGATATAGATCAGTAGAGCTTATGAAGAAGCATGTTGAATCAACTATGCGTCCTGAGGTTCTTACAGGACTTGGTGGTTTTTCAGGAGCTTTTTCATTACAGAAGTTCATGGGGATGAAGGAGCCTACATTGGTGTCCGGAACTGATGGAGTAGGAACAAAACTTAAGATTGCATTTGAGATGGACAAGCATGATACAATCGGTATTGATTGTGTTGCTATGTGTGTTAATGATATTGCATGTGCAGGTGGTGAACCGCTGTTCTTTCTTGATTACATAGCATGCGGTAAGAACTTCCCTGAGAAAATTGCTGAGATTGTTGGCGGTGTTGCAGAGGGATGCAGACAGGCAGGAGCAGCACTTATCGGTGGAGAAACTGCAGAGATGCCGGGATTCTATCCGGAGGACGAGTATGACCTTGCAGGTTTTGCGGTAGGTATTGTTGATAAAGCAGATATGATTACCGGAGCTGACCTTGCCGATGGAGATGTTCTTGTGGGAATCGCTTCTTCAGGAATTCATAGTAACGGTTATTCGCTTGTAAGAAAGGTTTTCAATATAGAAAAGAATACGCTTTCAGTGTATCATGACAGTCTTGGAAAAACTCTTGGTGAAGCTTTACTTACACCAACAAAAATATATGTTAAGGCTCTTTCAGGGCTTAAGAATGCCGGAGTAAAAGTTAAGGCATGCAGCCATATTACCGGCGGTGGATTTTATGAAAATATTCCGAGAATGCTTAAAGAAGGAACCAATGCTCATATTAAAGAAGGCAGTTTTGTTATTCCGCCTATATTTGACATGCTTGCTAAAGATGGCGGTATTGATAAGCAAATGATGTTTAATACATATAACATGGGTATCGGTATGATGATTGCTGTTGATAAAACTCAGGCTGATATGGCTGTTAAAGCAATTACTGAAGCAGGTGAAACAGCGTATATCGTAGGTGAAATTGCTGCCGGAGAAAAGGGTATTACATTTATGTAAGAAAGGCCGGGAATACTAATGATTAATGTAGTTGTACTTGTGTCAGGAGGCGGAACTAATCTCCAGGCACTTATAGATAGTGTTGAAGCAGGTAATATCAAGGGTGCGAATATTGCAGCCGTTATTAGTAATAAAAAAGATGCATATGCACTTACCAGAGCAGCTGAACATGGAATTAAGGGGGAGTGTATATCTCCAAAAGATTATTCTTCCCGTGAAGAGTTTGCTTCAGCTTTGGTTTCGGCTCTTGACCGGTACGAAGCTGATTTGGTAGTACTTGCAGGGTATCTTGTTATCGTTCCTAAAGCTGTAATAAGGGCATACGCAGGAAAAATAATTAACATTCATCCGTCCCTTATTCCGTCTCATTGCGGCCCCGGATATTATGGTCTTCATGTTCACGAAAGTGTACTTGCAAGGGGCAATAAAGTGACGGGAGCTACAGTTCATTTTGTTGATGAAGGAACAGATACGGGTCCTATTATTTTACAAAAGGCAGTTGAAGTAATGGATGATGATACTCCTCAGACACTTCAAAGACGTGTGATGGAAGAAGCTGAGTGGGTCATATTGCCAAAGGCTGTTGATATGATTGCCAATGATGAGATAATAATTAATGATAACAATATCGTTGTGAGAAAATAATAAATGGAGGAATATCTCATGAAAGTACTTATAGTCGGAAGTGGCGGAAGAGAACATGCAATTGCCACAAGTGTTGCTAAGAGTTCAAAGGTTAATAAAATATATTGCGCTCCGGGTAACGCAGGAATAGCGGGAATCGCAGAATGTGTAGATATTAAAGCAATGGAACTTGACAAGCTGGCAGAGTTTGCGGCAAACGAGGGGATTGACCTTACCATTATCGGTATGGATGATCCGTTAGTTGCAGGAGTTGTAGATGTATTCGAGGCAAAAGGGTTAAGAGTATTCGGACCGGCTAAGAACGCTGCAATTATAGAAGGTTCCAAGGCATTCTCAAAGGATTTGATGAAAAAATATAGCATCCCTACTGCGGCATATGAGACATTTGATGATGCAGAATCAGCTATAGAATATCTTAAGGATAGCAATTATCCGATAGTACTTAAAGCAGACGGATTGGCACTTGGTAAAGGCGTACTTATATGTGCGGATTACGATGAGGCAGTTGCGGGTGTTAAAGCCATTATGCAGGACAAGCAGTTTGGTGATGCCGGTAACAGATTGGTTATAGAAGAATTCCTTACCGGTAGGGAAGTATCGGTTTTGTGTTATTGTGACGGAACCAACATTAAACCTATGACAAGTGCTCAGGATCATAAGAGAGCAAAAGACAATGATGAAGGACTTAACACAGGTGGAATGGGAACATTTTCACCAAGTCCGTTCTATACAGAAGAAGTTCAGAAGTTCTGTGAGGAAAAAGTATTTAAGCCAACAATGGATGCCATGAAGAGTGAAGGCAGACCATTTAAGGGAATACTTTTTGTGGGTCTTATACTTACTCCGGCAGGTCCGAGAGTTCTTGAATACAATGCCAGATTCGGTGATCCGGAAGCTCAGGTTGTTCTTCCGAGAATGAAGACAGATATCATTGATGTTATGGAAGCTTGTATAGACGGAAAACTTGATGAGATTGAACTTGAATTTGAAGACAATGCGGCTGTATGTGTTATCCTTGCATCTGACGGATATCCTGAGAGTTACGAAAAAGGAAAAGTAATTACCGGACTGGATAACTTTGAAGGAAAAGACGGTTATTACATATTCCATTCAGGAACAAAGTTTGAAGGTGATGACATTGTGACAAACGGTGGACGAGTTTTAGGTGTAACCGCAAAAGGAAATACCTTAAAAGAAGCAAGAGCCAATGCCTACGCAGCTACTGAATGGGTAGAATTTGATAACAAGTATAAGCGTAACGATATAGGAAAAGCTATTGACGAAGCTTAAAGTTAGATTTAATATGCTTTTATAAGAAGCATTATAATATACAATTATTATTTTTATCATTTAACCAGGAGGAATATATCATGTTTTCATTTGATGAGATTAACAATTTTGACCCTGAGGTTGCATCAGCAATTATGCAGGAAAAGAACAGACAGAACGATCATATTGAGTTGATTGCTTCAGAGAACTTTGTAAGCAAGGCAGTAATGGCTGCAATGGGTAGTCCATGTACCAATAAGTATGCAGAAGGATATCCGGGTAAGCGTTACTATGGCGGTTGCGAGTATGTTGACATTGTTGAGACACTTGCAATTGAAAGAGCAAAGGAATTGTTTGGATGTACATACGCCAATGTTCAGCCACATTCAGGAGCTCAGGCTAATATGGCAGTGTTCTTTGCACTTGTTAAGCCGGGTGATACAGTAATGGGTATGAATCTTGCTCATGGTGGACATCTTACACACGGAAGTCCTGTTAATATGTCAGGTGCATATTTCAATATTGTTCCTTATGGTGTTAATGATGATGGATATATTGATTATGACGAAGTAGAGAAGATTGCTAAGGAATGTAAGCCAAAGCTTATCGTTGCCGGTGCAAGTGCTTATGCACGTAAGATTGACTTCAAGCGTTTCAGAGAAATAGCTGATATGGTAGGTGCATATCTTATGGTAGATATGGCTCATATAGCAGGTCTTGTTGCATCAGGATACCATGAGAGTCCGATTCCATATGCTCATGTTACAACAACTACAACACATAAGACTCTTAGAGGACCAAGAGGTGGAATGATTCTTTCTTCTGAAGAATTTGCAAACGAGCTTAAGCTTAACAAGTCTGTATTCCCTGGTATTCAGGGTGGACCTCTTATGCATGTTATTGCTGCTAAAGCGGTTTGTTTCAAGGAAGCTCTTGACCCATCATTTAAGGAGTATGGAAAGAATATAATTGACAATGCTCAGGCTCTTGCTAATGGACTTATGAGCCGTGGTATTGATATTGTATCCGGCGGTACAGATAATCATCTTATGCTTGTTGATCTTGTTAATAAGGGAATTACAGGTAAAGATGCTGAGCATATTCTTGATGAAGCTAATATTACATGTAATAAGAATACTATTCCGAATGATCCGCAGTCTCCATTTGTTACAAGTGGTGTTCGTCTTGGTACGGCAGCTGTTACAACAAGAGGAATGAACACAGCAGATATGGATGTTATAGCAGATGCAATAGCAATGCTTATTAATGACGTGGATGCTAACAAAGCTAAAGCAATGGAGCTTGTTAAGACTCTTACAGACAAGTATCCGCTTTACGCATAATTTACTTAAGATAATAATATATAATAATTATTGCGTTATAAAAGTATATACTTGACGCTAATGTTATAAATAATAAACGCAGAGGCTCACATCTTTAATTATGAAGTGAGCCTTTGTTGCACAAAAACAGATAGGAGTGATACGTTATGATGCCAAAAAAAGAGTTTTATAAGAAACAGGCAGCGACCATTATTTCCCAGTTTGCTCTTCGTGGGATTGAGGGTCATTACTGCAGGAATGCCAATGAAGCAAAAGAACTTGCTCTTAGTATGATGGAAGATGGTGCCAGCGTTGCGTGGGGCGGGTCGGAATCGATAAAAGAGATAGGTCTTCTTGATGCCGTGAAATCTTCTGACAGATTGGAAGTAATCGACAGAGCTGATTATAAAACCCCTGAGCAGCAGAGAGAACTTAAGGGTAAAATTGCAATGAGTGATTATTTTCTTATGAGTTCTAATGCAATAACGCTTGACGGACAGCTTGTTAATATAGACGGTGCCGGCAGCAGACTGTCATATCTTATCTATGGACCGGAAAATGTAATTGTTATAGCCGGAATGAATAAGGTTGCGGCTACGGTTGAAGATGCAATACACAGAGTGCAAAATATAGCATCACCGCCTAATACCATGAGACTTGGTTGCGACACTCCGTGTGCTAAGACCGGAAAGTGCGGTAACTGTATATCGGATGCAACAATATGTTGTCAGGTTGTTATTACAAGAAGAAGCAGAATCAATAACAGAATAAAAGTTATTCTTGTGGGTGAAGAATTAGGATTCTGATAATGTTTTATTCATAAAAGGATTGTTTATGTCAAAAAGTGTATATATTGCCGAGAAACCCAGTGTTGCTAATGAATTTGCAAGGGTGCTTGGAGGAAATTCAAAAAAATATGACGGATATCTGGAATCTGAGGATAGTATTGTTACATGGTGTGTCGGACATCTTGTGACAATGAGTTATCCTGAGGTTTATGATGGTGCGCTGAAAAAATGGTCTAAAGAAACGCTTCCGTTTATTCCGGACAATTTCAAATATGAAGTTATTAAAGGGGTGGCAAAGCAGTTTCAGATTGTTTCGGATTTGTTAAACAGAAAAGATGTTGACAGGATATATGTGTGTACTGACTCGGGAAGAGAAGGTGAATATATATATCGACTTGTAGATGCAATGGCAGGTGTTCCGGATACAAAAGAAAAAAGAAGAGTATGGATAGATTCCCAGACTGAAGAAGAAATACAACGCGGAATAAGAGAGGCTAAACCTTTGGCTGAGTATGATAATCTTTCTTCGTCAGCTTATCTGAGAGCAAAAGAAGACTATCTTATGGGAATCAATTTTTCCAGAATATTGTCCGTAACATACGGAAGTATGGTTAATCAATATGCTAAAGGTGGCAAATGGCTTGCAATATCCGTAGGACGAGTGATGACATGTGTTCTTGGAATGATTGTTGAGCGAGAACGGGCAATTCGCGAATTTAAAAAAGAACCATTTTTTAGAGTGTTAGGGCAATTTGGGGAAGAAGGTACAGAGCAGGTATTCGTAGGAGAATGGAAAGCTGTTGAAGGTTCAAAGTATTATCAGACTCCGCTTTTATATAAAGAAAATGGATTTAAAGAAAGAAAAACAGCAGAAGAAATGTGTGCCTGCTTGAATCCGCCTGCGCCTGCGTCGGTACATAAAGTAGAGAAGAAAAAAGAGAAAAAGAATCCGCCGCTTTTATTCAATCTTGCCGAACTTCAAAATATTTGTTCAAAGTTGTTTAAGATAAGTCCTGACCAGACATTGCAAATTGCACAGGAATTATATGAAAAGAAGCTCGTAACTTATCCGAGAACCGATGCGAGAGTTTTATCAAGTGCTATTGCTAAAGAGATTAATAAGAATATCCAAGGATTAACTAATTATCCGCTGGTTAAAAGTTACGCAGAGGATATACTTAATAACGGACGATACAAAGGCCTTGAAAAAACAAGATTTGTTAATGATAAGCAGATAACTGACCATTATGCAATTATTCCTACGGGACAGGGGCTTGGCGCTTTGAGTTCGGTTTCCGAACTTGCAAAAAAAGTATATGAAGTTATTGTAAGACGTTTTTTGTGCATCTTTTATCCCGCTGCAGTATACCAGAAAATTTCTGTTGATGTGGTTTGCAGTAATTCGGAAGAACATTTTTTCACATCAGTAAAATTACTTGCAGAACCAGGATTCCTTCCGGTGTCAGAATATTCATTTGCAAAACAAAAGTCTAAAGATGATAAAAAACCGAATGGGAACAAAGGAAATGAAGAGGTCGCAGGGGAAGAAGAGAACGGTGAAGATGAAGAAGTTACCCAGACTATGTCATCAGAAGAATTGATGAGGTTATTTGGAAATATGAAAAAGGGTGATACACTTACATTAAAATCACTCAATATAAAAGAAGGTGAAACATCACCGCCTAAGAGATATAATTCGGGTCAGATGATTCTTGCCATGGAGAATGCAGGGCAGCTAATTGAAGATGAAGAATTGCGTGCACAGATTAAAGGAAGCGGAATAGGAACAAGTGCAACAAGAGCCGAGATACTTAAAAAGCTTGTAAATATTGAATATATAAAGCTTAATAAAAAAACTCAGATATACACTCCGACATTAATCGGAGAAGCTGTGTATGAGGTAGTCAATGCTTCAATACGAAGTATGCTTAATCCTAAACTTACAGCCAGCTGGGAATTGGGGCTTTCACAGGTTGCTGCCGGTGAGATTACAGAAGAAGAATATATGAATAAACTTGCAGGATTTATTACACGCAATGTTGATTATGTAAAAGAAAATGTATTTGTTGCCGCTTTGAAGCAGAGATTAGAGTATTTGAAAACATTTTACAAATGATAGACATTGAAATTGTAATATTAGGGATAATAAGATATTTTTATTGAACGCTAGTTGCAGATAGGAGGCATACGTATGGCATGGTGGGAACAAAGTGAATCAATACATTTTGATTATGTTCTATATGATATGTTTGACTGGTTTGGGGATTATGATAATGCTCTGAGCGATTGGTCAGACGATGAATGGAGAAGTGAATTTGAGAAACAACTGGCTATGAAAGATTATTCAGATGAAATAAAACAATTCGTATTGCAGGAGTTTGATAGATTTCTTGTATGGAAGAAAGAAGAGAATGCTAATACTGAAGATTCTCATGTTTGGAGTAGTGATGAAATAAATAAACATATAGAAGAACTTAATCAGAGAGACATACGAAAATTAAAACAGTTACCTGATGTGATAAAACTTATTGAAAAGTATAATAAAGTTAAACAGGAATTAGGAAAAGATGGTAGCGATAATAATTATAGCAAAGTATTTGATGTTTGTTATACGATAGTTACTAAATGGCAAATGCTTAAACTAATTCCTGAGTTCAAGGATGTGTATGACTATTATGAGAATTGCGCGCTTGAATATTTACATAAAAAACATACTATCGAAAGCCTCTATCATGTAGTAATATGTTATACGGACAGCGATATATTGTGGCAAATGACGGATAAAGAAGCTAAGAGAGAACGTATTATAACCGGACTTCCGTATGTGGAGTTTTTGCATGAACATCTTAATAGTGAAGATAGTGCCGAGAGATATGTTGATTGCTATCTTATGCTTAATTTATTTTATGAGCGTGAAGGTTTGGAGGAGTTGAAGTACGCTAGCAAGGCATATAAACTTGCAAAACAATTTGTTCATGAATTCAAATCAGAAAAAATGTTAGATATGTTCAAAACGGCGGTGATGTGTATGACTGTATACTATCGTGAGCATGACCAAGAGTACGAAGCTGTAAAGTTGGAAAAGGAGTATGAAGAAATAGCCGCACAGTTATAGCCGGATGTGTCAATGTACCTTTTATTTGATCCAAAGATAATTTTTATGAAAGTCTTGAAAAATGTGCCGGTATTGATGAAAAATGCTACAGAAAAGAATGCCATAAAGGATTTTGGAATAATATTGATAATTCAATAGCGAGTGTACAGAGAGATTTTCCTAAATTTATGGAAGAATGGATACCGGGGTTGATGTGAGAATAAATTACGGGAGTGAGGAACGATGGTATATACACCATTGGTTAATAAGGCAATTAAAATTGCATACAGTGCGCATGAAAATCAAAAAGATGCTGCCGGAATACCATATATTCTGCATCCAATACATCTTGCTGAACAGATGAATAATGAAACAAGAACATGTATTGCATTGTTGCATGATGTTGTTGAGGATACCGATGTTACTCTGGAAGAATTGGAAAAGGAATTTCCGCCAGAAATTACTGATGCAATTCGCTTACTTACACACACTAATGAAGATTATTATGAATATGTTGAAAAAATATGTACTAGCTTGGATGCTTGTTTTGTAAAAGTAGCTGATATTATTCATAATATGGACGAAACTCGATTGTGCAAGAATGACCTGGATGATTCGGAAAAAGACAGATGGATTATAAAATATTCAAAAGCACTTTGCATGATTGTGACAGCACTTGAAAATAAGATTCCGTATAGCAATTCGATTAATGACACTGATAGAAAGCTGTTAGATGAGTTGCTGAGAAGATATAGATATCCTAATCGTATTGTTGCAATAGAATGTGATAAAAATCCACTTGATTATATGACGGAAGATGCATTTGAAATTTTTAGTGGAAAGTCATATGAAGAACAGATGGAGTGTATCAACATAGATGTATACGAAAAAACAATTCACGATTTCAGAAATGTGGAAAAATACGAAAAAAAATATACCAAATCTATGATTTCATATGAATATAATCGTCTAATTCTTGTTTCACAGGGAGTTGTACTTGGACTAATTAGAGTTAATAATGAATGTGGTTATAATCCTAAAAATAGAGCATCATATATGTGGATTAATAATGACTTTGAAGTGAAGGAGTATCGTTATATAGACCATAAAAGAGATAATATGGCCACAGGGCAGGATATAGATGTACATTGCATGTGGTTGGATGTGGAACTTATTAGGATTCGTGATAAATATGAAATGGAGCTTGAATTTGATGAGATAGTAACTACTATTCTGGAAAGATATTATCATTGCGATGAGAATGTTGAAAAAAGACATTCTGTTATAAGCATTAACATTAGGAGGGATAATCTTTTAACTGATTCTGATGGGAAGACAATAGGGGTGAAGTATGCAGGAAAAAAACTGCTTTTTGATGAAAATCAAGATGTAGTTGAAGCAGAATACAATGTAGAATCAGACAGACATTGGGGAAACTATCCTGATGGTGCATATACAAAAGAGATTACGGAAATAACAGGAGTTATAAGGCTGAAGAGGAAAGTAAGAGTATAAGTGTTCTTTGTTGTACTTGTTTCTAAGAGGTAAATGACACTAAAGAATATAGGAAACTAAAGGAGTTCATTATGATACAAAATCAGAATGAAGGTGAAAATGGAACAGTTGTGAAAAAAGATTGCAATATTGCATAAAATGTAATACAATTATGAGTGATAACAATATAATTGTATGGAGATTTTGTTTAGAAAGTGGGATACGTTATGGCAAAAATTATTTTAAGTAAGGCTGCACAGAATGGAATTCAGGATGTGACAGAGAGAAATATGAATCAAAGTGACTCATATAAAAAGTTGGTCGCGGAGGCTGATAGAAAGATAGAAGAAAGCAGATATCGTTACGCAGTCGCATATAGGAAAGCGACAACTTATTTGGCACGTTGAATAATTATATCATAAAAGTATACAAAACCAATAGTCTTTTGGGATCCTTAGTGCGACAGCCCCAGTAGCCATATGCGGATGTTATAAAAGCAAAAAAGCAAATAAAAAAATAATGCTGTTACAAATTCGAACCAGACCACAATACCTAAAGCAGAGACAGAACTTGAAAGTACACCGGTTGCTGAGTCATTTGAAGCGGTTATATTGTATACATCTGATAGAGTAAATGTAAGAATCGAACCTAATCCTGCGTCAGAGGTTGTGACAGCACTTAACAGAAAAGATTCTGTTGAAGATGTAGAAGAAAGATTACGACTGGTTATTGCACAGATTGTTAATGAGGCAGATGCATTTGTTAAAATTCATGCTAACGGTTCAGCTAATTCAGAAGCAAATGTAGCAATGACGATATGCCAGACTGCCGACAATTTCTGTTATGGGTGTCATAGTTGACAAAGATGGTCGTATATTGTAAACTGTTGTAGTTTAGAGATGTTATAACAATAATATAATATAACTATGAAAGGAGTTTCAACATGATTTATTCAAAAGAAGTAGAAGAAATGTGTCCGGTTGCTCAAGGCGTATCACACGGTTGTGCACCTATTCCGGAAGAAGCAAAATGGGTAAAAGCTAAAGATGTTAAGGATATCTCTGGTTTTACACATGGTATTGGCTGGTGTGCTCCACAGCAGGGTGCATGTAAGCTTTCATTAAATATTAAAGAGGGTATCATCGAAGAGGCACTCGTTGAGACTATTGGATGTTCAGGAATGACTCATTCAGCTGCTATGGCATCAGAGATTCTTCCTGGTAGAACAGTTCTTGAAGCTCTCAATACAGACCTTGTATGTGACGCAATCAACACAGCTATGAGAGAATTATTCCTTCAGATAGTATATGGACGTAGCCAGTCTGCTTTCTCAGAAGACGGACTTCCTGTTGGTGCAGGTCTTGAAGACCTTGGTAAAGGTCTCCGTTCACAGGTTGGTACTATGTACGGTACTAAGGCAAAGGGACCTCGTTACCTTGAGATGGCTGAAGGTTATGTAACCGGAATTGCCCTTGATGAGGATAATGAGATTATTGGATATAAATTCGTTAGTCTTGGTAAGATGACTGACTTCATTAAGAAGGGTGACGATCCTAATACTGCTTACGAGAAGGCTTGTGGACAGTACGGAAGAGTTGCTGATGCAGTTAAGATTATTGACCCAAGAACAGATGAAGAGATTAAATAATAAGGAGGAGAGAAAAAATGGCTTTATTTGAATCATATGAAAGAAGAATTGACCAGATTAATAAAGTGTTAGGTGAGTACGGTATCTCTTCCATAGAAGAAGCTGAGAAGATTACTAAGGACGCCGGACTTAATGTATATGATATGGTTAAAGGTATTCAGCCAATTTGTTTTGAGAATGCATGCTGGGCTTATATAGTAGGTGCAGCAATTGCAATCAAGAAGGGCTGCAAGAGAGCAGCAGACGCAGCAGCAGCTATCGGTGAGGGCCTTCAGGCTTTCTGTATTCCTGGTTCAGTTGCTGATACACGTAAGGTAGGTCTTGGCCATGGTAACCTTGGTAAGATGCTCCTTGAAGAAGAGACAGAGTGTTTTGCATTTCTTGCAGGTCATGAGTCATTTGCAGCAGCAGAAGGTGCAATCGGAATTGCAGAGAAGGCTAACAAAGTTCGTAAAAAGCCTCTTAGAGTTATCCTTAACGGACTTGGAAAGGATGCAGCTCAGATTATTTCACGTATCAACGGATTTACATTCGTAGAGACAGAATATGATCCATATACTAACGAAGTAAAGGAAGTATTCCGTAAGTGCTATTCAAAAGATGCTGAGAGCCCACGTGCAAAGGTTAATTGCTACGGTGCTAACGATGTATGTGAAGGTGTTGCTATCATGTGGAAAGAGGGTGTTGACGTTTCTATCACAGGTAACTCAACTAACCCAACACGTTTCCAGCATCCTGTAGCAGGAACATACAAGAAGGAATGTACAGAGAAGGGTAAGAAGTACTTCTCAGTTGCTTCAGGTGGTGGTACAGGTCGTACACTTCATCCTGACAACATGGCAGCAGGTCCTGCTTCATACGGTATGACAGATACTATGGGTCGTATGCATAGTGATGCTCAGTTTGCAGGTTCTTCATCAGTTCCTGCTCACGTTGAGATGATGGGTCTTATCGGTGCAGGTAACAACCCAATGGTTGGTATGACAGTTGCAGTTGCAGTTTCTATCGAAGAAGCAGCTACAGCAGGTAAGTTCTAATTAAGCCTGCCCTAAAATATTATAAGTTTTAATGGACTTTGATTGAGATTAGATGAATTATTTGAGACTTCTGCTCTTTTTGGGAGTGGAAGTCTCATTTTTCGATGTGCAAATCCATCAATGGGAAGTCTCAATTGACTTTTGAATTGACAAACCAGTGAGTGAATAATAAAATAAAAACAATGCAATACATGCATTTCGAAACGAGAAGTTTGATAGTACGGATATATTTTTGAAATCATATATATTCGGGGAAGAGGAGATTATGCCGCCAAAACCAAAATATACAAAAGAAGAGTTATTGTCTGTAGCTCTTGATCTTACAAGAGAAAATGGAATTGATGCTGTTGTTGCCCGTAATCTTGGGCAGGTGTTAAATGTGTCGCCATCTACTGTTTTTACTCACTTTGATACGGTAGAAGATATTCGTATGGCAGTTATAGAACAGGCGAGAAGCATGTATAACGAATATGTTGAGGATGGTCTCAATATGACACCGCCATTAAAGGGATTTGGGATGCAGTATGTTCGTTTTGCAAAAGAAGAGCCGCGATTGTTCATGCTTTTGTTCATGCAGAAACAGGACCATATTCGTTTTGCAGATTTTATTGTGGATGAGGGGCATTATGAAAGAATCCTCCTTGCTGCTGAAGATAACTTTTCCATTAATCGTGAACAGGCGGAGTTTTTGTACCATAATTTGTTTACGTATGCTCATGGGATTGCCACGATGCTTGCAACAGGGGCGTGTGATTTTTCAATGGACGAAATATCCCAAATGCTTGGACTTGGGTGCCGTTCATTCATGATCGGTATGAAGTTGGAGCGAGATGTAAGAGAGGGTATGATGCCGGCAATAGGAAAAGTTCCGGAGGGTATGCCGGAAGATTATTTTGCGTTAAGATTAAAAAAATAATATTTCAATATAAAAAAGTCTTAGCATAACTTAGTGCTAAGACTTTTTTATTGACGTGACCGGGAAAATGCATGTATCCGTTTCTTGACAGATTATATTTCGATGAGTATAATGAACATGGGTTTCGAAACTGGAGTTCTGAAAAAATAATGCTTAAAATGCTCAGATTAAGAATCATAAAACACATTTAATACAACAAAAGAATCAAAACAAGCCACGCACAACAAGAACAACACAACACACGTAAACGTGCAATAGAGTTACGCTACTGGGGAGTGACAGCCATGAATGAAATTAACAAAACATTGTTTATTCCGCTTTACGGAAAATCGTATGTTAGTAAAAAGAATATAATTTTGAAAGATTATGCCGCTGAATTGATATGGGAAAAGGAAGGTTTTGTGTTGCGCGGAAAATCAAAATCAAAGTGGTTGGCTTATAATATGGCAATGCGGGCCCGGGTGTTTGATGAATGGACGGATTCTGTTTTGGAGAATAATAAAGATGCACTTGTGTTACATATAGGTTGTGGTCTGGACAACCGTTGTAAACGGGTAAGGCAGCCGTATAAGTGCTGGATTGACTGCGATTTTTCGGAAGTGATTGAAGCGCGCCGAAATTATTTCATAGAAACCGATAATTATCATATGCAAGTATTAAATGCAGCGGAGCCTTTGCAGATAAGAGGACTTCCGGAAAATGATGTGGCGATTGTAATTCTTGAGGGTGTCAGCATGTATTTGTCCGATGAGCAGGTTTACGGATTATTTAAGGCTTTGAAAGAAAAGTATAAATACCTGCATGTGCTGATGGATATATATACGGAATTTGGTGCTAAAGCATCAAAATATAAGAATCCGGTAAATGAAGTCGGAGTGACAAATCTTTTTGGAAGAGATGATATAGTGCCGGTGATTGGCGATGTAGAATTAAGGTTAATACAAGAACATACTATGACTCCAATGAAGCTGATTAATGAGCTAAAGCCGTTAGAGAGGCTGTTCTTCAAGGTACTGTTTAACGGACGTTTGTACAGGAAAATATATCGTTTGCTGGAATTGTCCAACGTGTCATAAAAGGCATTGTTTCAGAATAAATTTTTTCGAGGGGATTTTCCGTATTCTTTCACATAAGCCCTGTAAAAACAGGAGTAGTCTCCGAAACCGGCTGCCATTGCAGCATCGCTGATGGTACTTCCTTCGGCAGTCAGTTCTTTTACCAATGTCAGGCGTTTTCGACATATGTACTCGTGTATAGTGATTCCGGTGAATTTGCGAAAAACTCTGCAAAGATAGTTCTTGGACAGATAAAAATTACCAGCCAGCTCGTCAAGAGAAATATCGCCGGTGTAGTTGGCATTAAGATAGTTTATTACTGATTTTATGAGACTGTTTTTTATGTTTGTTGTTGAAATCCCGCTTATTTTGTTAATAAGGTATAGCATTTCCGTAACTATGGCAATAAGAATCGGAGAGCCGCTATCCATAATGTATTCTTCGGAATATTTTTTATATCTAAAAAATGTGTCGTATAGGCCGCTGGAATGTACAATTTTGGCGGCTAGTTTATTGTTTGAATTGCAGGATGGCAGAAAAAAAGACTCGTATTCTTCGCAATGATACCGGGAAAAGAATTCAGGTGCCAGCATTAAGACAAAACGATGGTAGCTGCAAGTGCTATTATGTATTATGTGATGCATTTCTCCTGCTCGGCTGATAATTACATCGCCGGGTTCCAACGAATATTTTTTATTTCCTACAATAAAGTCGGCATCTCCTTTAACGAAAAGAAATATTTCGTGTTGTTTGTGGCTGTGAAGTGGAAAATGCAGCTTGCTGGTGTCGTCGTTAATGTATTCTCCGATTGAATAAAATGAACTAATCATAAGCCCTCCTGATGGAATCGATTATTGTTTTACCGGCAACGTAATGGCTGGGTTGTATATTATGTTATATATGATAAATGAAGAGGATAATATTTGCAATGTTGTAGTTAATTTTAATATAGTAAATTTGTTGCACAAATGGTAAGTTAATATAAGATGGGAGTTGATTTTTTATGATAAATGTTTGTGTTGTCGGGTATGGTTCAATTGGACCAATACATGCAAATGCACTGACTAATACCGAGGGTGTTGTTTTGTATGGAGTATGTGACCCGGATGTTGACAGAAGAAAAAAATGTGTTAATGAATTTGGTAGTAGCAATATGGTAATCCATGAGTATGAAGATTATGATGAGATGCTTAAGGATGACAATATTCACAGCGTGCACATATGTACTCCTCATTATCTTCATTATGAAATGATTCAAAAGGCGTTAAAAGCAAATAAACTTGTGGTAACGGAAAAACCTGCAACAAGAACGAAAGACGAATTTACAAAACTGCTGTCAGCAGATGGGATAGAAAATGTGTGTGTGACATTTCAAAACAGACTTAATCCATGCATTATTAAATTCAAGGAGATTATTGAGAAAAAAGAACTTGGTGACATTAAAGCTGTAAGGGCAGTGCTTACGTGGAACAGGGGCAGAAGTTATTACGAGAGTGCTGACTGGAGAGGCAAATGGGATACTGAGGGAGGAGGCCTGTTAATCAATCAGGCAATTCACACACTTGATTATTTTTCCTACCTTATAGGAAATGTAGTATCTGTAAATGCTAACATGTTTAATTACTCCCTAAAGGATGTGATAGAAGTAGAAGATTCTTTGGTGGCAGTACTTCGTATGGATAATGGTGTGCAAGGAATGTTTTTTGCCACTAATGCGTACGGAACGGATTCGGCACCTTTGTTCGAAGTTACATTTGAGAGAGGAACCGTAAGGTATATTGATAACAAATTATGGATGGGAGAAAAGATTATTGAGTGTGATATAGCTCCTAAAAAAGGGAAGTCGTATTGGGGAAGTGCCCATGAAGACTTGATTAAGCGATTCTATGAAAATGGGCAGTGTTTTTCTGTGTATGATGTGAAAAATACAATGGAAACCACATTTGCCATATACGAAAGCTCAGGGAGTAACGGTAATACCGTGTTGGTATAGTTGAATAATGCAACACATAAAATGATGTGAAGGGAGAATAGATTAATGAACAAGGTAAAAATCGGAATTATAGGAATTGGAAATATGGGAACTAATCATGCCAAATCAATTATTGAAGGAAATGTTCCCGAACTTGAACTTGTGGCGGTTGCAGACAGACAGCAAATGCGAAGAGAATGGTGCAAAAATCATTTGCCGGAATCGGTGCATATATATGATGAAGGTCATGATTTGATTGCAGGAGGATTATGTGAAGCGGTTCTTATTGCAGTTCCTCATTATCAACATCCGGAACTTGCAATTGATGCATTTAATCACCGACTTCATGTCCTGTGTGAAAAACCTGCCGGTGTATATACAAAACAGGTGCGTTTGATGAATGAGGAAGCGGCAAAATGTGACAGAGTATTTGCAATGATGTTTAATCAGAGAACCAATTGTATTTACCGTAAAATGCACGAAATGGTCGTGAATAAACAATTGGGTGATATAAGAAGAGTCAATTGGATAATAACAGATTGGTATCGTACGCAGAGTTATTATGATTCCGGAGACTGGAGAGCAACATGGGACGGTGAAGGTGGTGGAGTTCTTCTTAACCAGTGCCCGCATAATCTGGATTTGTTGCAGTGGATATGCGGTCTTCCGCAAAAAGTGCATGCATATTGTCACGAAGGGAAATGGCATGATATAGAAGTTGAGGACGACGTAACTGCATATTTAGAGTATCCTAACGGTGCAACCGGAGTATTTATCACAACAACGGGGGATGCACCGGGTACAAATCGTTTTGAGATTACGGGAACACTCGGAAAATTAGTTTGTGAGGATGACAAGCTGACATTTTACAAACTAAAGGAAAATCTAAGTGAGCATTGCGCAAGCTGTAAAGCCGGGTTTGACAAACCGGAATGTGAGAAAATTGAAATTGAAACAGATGGTATGAACGAACAGCATACAGGAATCATGAAAGCTTTTGCGGGAAAGATACTTCGTGGTACGGACCTTGTTGCAGGTGGTGAAGAAGGAATTAATGGTTTAATGCTGTCGAATGCTATGCATATGTCCGACTGGCTTGGTCGTCCTGTGACGCTACCGATTGACGAGGATGAATTTCTTAAATTGCTTAATGAACGCCGCGCTAAATCTCGGAAAAAAGAAGGCACCGGTATAGTATTTGATACAGAAGGGTCGTATTAATCGCCGTTGAGTGCGCTATTCAAAAGTATGCAATGTTAATCGCCGTTGAGTGTATTATTCAAAAGGGTTCAATGTTAATTGTCGGTGAGTGCACTATTCAAAAGGATGCAAGATTAGTCACCGGTGGGTACATAAAATGAATAAATGCAATACGATAGCGTAATCTATGAAACCGGAGCAAAGAAAGTGATTTATATTAATTTTTAAGGAGGATGAAACATGCAGGACAATAATTTCAATAATATAACAATCAGTGGTTTTGCCGATGAAATTGACGCGGCGTTAGACCGACAGATAGAAGTGATTAAAAAACTTGGGATTGCCCATATTGAGATGCGAGGAGTAAACGGAAAAGGGCTTGTAGAGCATTCCCTTGAAGAAGCCAAAATAATAAAGGAAAAAATTGATGCTAATAATATAAGGTTGTCTGCAATCGGTTCTCCTATTGGGAAAATACGTATTACGGATGACTTTGAAGAACATTTTGAATTGTTTAAGCACACGGTAGAAATTGCAAAAATAATGGATACTTCATTTATACGAATGTTTAGTTTTTTTATGCCGGAGGGAGAGCCGCCTGAAAAACATAAAAGCGAAGTGTTTCGGCGACTGAAGTTGTTTGTGGATTATGCAAAAAAACACGATGTAATTCTTATGCATGAAAATGAAAAAGGAATATATGGTGACAACGCTGCAAGGTGTAAAGAAATAATGGATGAATTTGCCTGTGATAACTTTGGAGCTGTATTTGATTTTGCCAATTTTGTGCAGTGCAGGCAAGATACCCGGGAGGCATACCATATTCTCAAATCATACATCATGTATATTCATATTAAGGATGCCAAGTTGGAAAATGGAAAAGTGGTTCCCGCAGGATATGGTGACGGTAATGTGAAAGAGATTTTAAAAGACCTGATTAAAAACGGATACGCCGGTACATTATCTTTGGAGCCGCATCTTGCGGACTTTACCGGATTTGACGAACTTGAACTGGGAGAAACTACTATTGCTGCTAAAGAAAAACTAAGTGGTGAGGAAGCTTTTACAATTGCATATAAGGCTCTGAAAAATATTTTGCAACAATAGTCTGCTTAGTATAACGGATACCATAGCTATATAATGTATGTCGGATGTCACGGCACATGGTCGATAGAGTGCCCTTAATGGCGCTAGGCTGATACGGTGCTCTGAATGGCTCTGGGCAGATGTAGTTGCCCCAAAATGGCGCTAGGCTGATGTAGTGCTCTAAATGAAAAGAAAAACGGAAAGGCGGATAAAAGATGGACAGAAGAATTGGTGCGCAGTATTATACATTGCGTGATGCTATAACAACAATAGAAAAATTTGAAATGACCTGTCGCAAGGTGAGTGAAATAGGTTACAAACTGGTGCAAATATCAGGAACTCCATTAAAGGCAACAGATATGAAACCGATATTGGATAAATATAATCTTGAGGTTGTAACTTCTCACAGAGGATATGATGATTTCAAAAATAATCTTAAGGATGTAATAGAGTATAACAAAATATTGGGTTCAGAACTTTGTGGTCTCGGTTGCATGCCGGAGTATGCAAGAACCAATCTTGAAGGATTCGAGAAGTTTGTTAAAGAAATAAATGCGATAGCAAAAGTAATACGAGCGGAGGGTTTGTATTTTGGCTATCACAATCATGCTCTTGAGTTTGCAAAATTTGAAGGCAAGACCATGATGGAACGTTTAATCGAGGAAACTGCGTCGGAAGAAGTGTACCTTATAGCAGATACTTATTGGCTTCAGGTAGGAGGGGTCAATCCTGCAAAATTTATTCGCAACCTGGGGAAACGTATTATGGCAATACATTTTAAGGATTGTGCTGTAGCCCCGGGTGCTTTTGAATGTGAAATGGCTGAGGTTGGGGAAGGCAATCTTGACTGGGATGATATTATTGCGGCCTGTGATGAAGCCGGTGTAAAGTGGGCGCTTGTTGAACAGGATACCTGCAAAAGGGATCCGTTTGAATCCATGAAAATCAGTTATGATTATCTGGTTCAAAAGGGATTTTGCTGACGTAAAATTGCTATGAAATAAGGTCATGCTTTTAATGTGAAAAAATCATGAATAACATGAAAAAATATGTGTAGAATGAAAAAAATATGACCATAATATCTGGTCATCGTAAAAGAGTAAAATAATAATAAAACTATAGTTGTTTTTATTGTTTAATTTTTATAAAATAATAAGTGCAATTTGCTCAAATATAGTGTATAATGTTATAAAATATAGTATATATTGTACAATTGGTTTAAAACTGTTGTAATTTATCATAAGATAATGAGAGGAGGAATCGATATGATGTTTGGTAATAATAAAAAAAATATTGCTATATTTGCGTCGCTTCCTCACGCTTTTTATCAGAGTTCCATGTGCAATGAACTATCAAAACTTGGTAACAAAAAAGGATTCAATGTAGTGTCGTTTTGTAATTTCGGAGCTTACGATACAAGTAATGTTGAATATGCAGTAGGCGAAAGAAGTGTTGTTGATATACCTGATTTCAGCAAGTTTGACGGAGTGTTTTTACTGTCGGATTGTATGGATGTTCCGGGAATGTTAGAAACCATTGACGAGAGATTGGCTGAGTATCCTGATTTGCCTGTTATAAGTATTAGAAGAAGAATGGACAATCATTATAATGTAATTTTGGACGAAAGACATGCTATGGATGTTGTGTATGATCATCTGCTTGGGTATCACAGTCTTAAGAGAGTGTTCTATGTTTCAGGTACTCCGGGGCGTGAAGATGCTGAGAAAAGGCTTGAATGTTACCGAAGTAAGATGGATGAATTTGGCATTCCTTATGAGGAAGATTGGATATTCCATGGTAATTTTTGGACCACTATGGGACCGCAGATGGTTGAATGGCTTGAGGAAAAGGGAATGCCGGAAGCAGTGGTATGTGCTAATGATTACATGGCGATATCTCTTATTCAGGAGTTGCAGACGAGAGGATACAAAATACCGGAAGATGTTATCATTACCGGTTTTGATGATATTGATAAGGCGGTAATTAATACTGTATCGCTGACTACAGTCAGGGTTTCGCCGTATACTTTGGCACAGAAAACCATGGAAGTGTTTGAAAGAATTCTTGCCGGGGAAAAGGTTGAGATTAACAATTATATCGGAGGAGAACTTGTTGTTCGTGATTCCTGTGGATGTAGTAAAAGATTATCTGACGATTATGCGCAGATGGGATACAATATGTATTTTAAGTACGAAGATACAGTGATTAATAACGAAGTGTTTATGTATTTCTCAAGGTCTTCGCAAAGTAAAAAAGATATTGAAACTATTATGAGAACGGCGGCATATCATAATAGTATGCTTGGTGAATATAAAGATTTACATTTCGTTGTTAATAACAGTTTGGACAAAAAGAAGTTTGATGATAAAGCAACCTACAAGTATCGTATTAAGAATGCTAATGAGTTGGAGATATACGATGTGGTATTTGAAAGAGGGGATTTGTTACCGTTAGAAGCAAATGACACACCGCAGCGTTATTATGTTATGCCGGTACATTTTGATGACAAATTATTTGGGTACGCATGTCTTGATACGGGTGATGATGTAGCGATGAGTTCTGTGTGTACCAGTTTTTTGGTAAGTGTTGCTAACAATATAGAAAGAATATATCAGGAAGAAAAGGTTCGGGAACTTGTTGAACGAGAGAAAGAGGCGAGGATTATTGCTGAGAAAGCCAGCAGTATGAAAGATGACTTTCTTATTAACCTATCTCATGAAGTGCGGACTCCGCTTAATACCATAATGGGATTTTGTAATATGTTGTTTGACGAGAATCTTTCAGAAGAAGGGTTTGAGTATCTTACTTCAATTCGATATGCCGGTAACAACCTGTTACGAATGATAGGAGATATACTTGATTATTGCCAGTTGAGTGCAGGAGGGTTTAAACTGCACAGAAAACGATACAATTCTATGGCGTTGAAAGAAGCAATAGAACATATGATGGAAATGTTCTGCAGAGGAAAAGAGATTGTATATTCGGTGTCTATTGCGAAGGATGTTCCGCCTAAGCTCATTGGTGACAGGGAAAGAATTGAACAGATTCTTGTTAACTTGTGTAGCAATGCTGCCAAGTATACCAAAAAGGGAAGGATAAAAGCTTCTATCAGATGGCAGCCGGAGAGTAAAGATTCAGGTAATCTTATTTTGGCTGTTATGGATACCGGTATCGGTATCAGGAAAGAAGATATGGAAGTCATTTTTGATTCTTTCAAGCAGCTTGATGCGGCGCGTAATCGTTCTAACGAGGGTGCCGGCATGGGGCTTGCAGTATGTAATATGCTCGTAAAGACGATGGGTGGTACGATTACTATAGACAGTATAGTTGGTAAAGGTAGTTGCTTTACAGTGAAGATTCCGCAGGATATTGGTGTTGTGGGGGAATCCGTTGCACGTCGTCCGAAACCGAACAACTCAAAACATATAGATGGAGTGAGTGGTTCAAAGATTCTGATAGTTGACGATAATCAGATGAATCTTAAGGTTGAGGGTGTTTTACTTAGCAAATACGGAGTTAATGTACTGAAAGCAATGAGCGGACAGGAAGCTATTGATATTCTCGATGCAGATAATTCCATTAGTCTTGTGTTTATGGATTATATGATGCCTGAGATGGATGGTGCGGAAGCAACAAGGATTATTCGTTCGAAAGGAAATGATATTCCTATAATAGCTGTTACAGCAAATACCATATCAGGTGCGACAGATATATATTATGAAGCAGGAATGTCGGATTATCTTCCAAAGCCTATTGATATTCATAGAATGGAAGATATACTTAGAAAATGGATTGTTGGAAGTGATGTTTAAGTTTTTTGCTTAATATTCCGAATGAGTATTCAAAGTGATGATTTGCTGTCATGCTGCCGATTTGGCGGTATGGCAGTTTTTTGGTTTTATATTATACAATAATTGTTTTTTCAGGGGTAAGCGGAGGTAATATTTTGAGAAATGCATTATGGTTGATAACTTGCGCTCCTATGCGCCTTGGGTTATAATACGTAACAGTATTGGTATGAAATGAGGAATTAAGTTATGCTTAAACGTTTTTATCCGCAGAAAACAGCTGCATCAACATATGAGATAGATTTTGAAAAGTTATATGCTGACGGGAAGCGTGGTATAATTTTTGATATTGATAACACGCTTGTGGAGCATGGAGCTGACTCTGACAAACGGTCGGAGGAATTATTTGCTATGCTTCATAAAATGGGTTTTAAGACATGTCTGTTGTCTAATAATGATGAGGAAAGAGTATTAAGGTTCAACAAAAACATTAATACTAATTATATATATAAGGCGGGGAAACCTTTGGCAAAAGGATATATGAAAGCAGCAGAATGTATGGGGCTTGAAATATCCCGGGTGGTTTTTGTCGGAGATCAGTTGTTTACGGATGTATATGGCGCCAATAGACTTGGGATGGATAATATATGTGTTCAGCCGATAAGTCCAAAAGAAGAACTAAAGATTGTTGTAAAACGCGGTCTTGAGAAAATAGTTTTTAGAAGCTATAACAGGTATACCAAGAAAAAGAACAAAGTAAAATGAGATAATGGGATAAAATAGAACAGTAAGGCACAGAGTATATTTAATAAAACATTATCGGATGGTGGTTTTTGTGAATAAGCAAAATGAAGTATATGATATTCTTAAAAATAAAGAAATTGATGCCCTTGTAATAACCGACCCGTACAATCTTAGGTATTTTAGCGGATTTACAGGAGAGGAAGCATGCTATTACATTTCAAAAAAAAGATGTGCGCTGATTACTGACTCGAGATATACATTGTGGGCAATGGCAGAGTGTGCACAGGGGGAAGTGTTTACAACCAACGATGCGTACGGGTTAGTGGCTCAGTATGTAAAAGAAGACGGAGTTTTGCGTATGGGATTTGAGGGCGCGAATCTCTCATATGTTGATTATAATCGTCTGGTTGAAAAAACAGGAATTAAAGATGTAGTGACGGTAGATAACGAACTTGCTGTACTTCGTATGGTTAAGTCGAAAGACGAAATCCAAAAGATAGCAGCAGCCGAAGCTATAGGAGACGATGCATTTGAATATATACTTGGCATTCTTGGTGTAGGAATGACCGAAAAAGATGTAGCATTAGAGCTTGAAATGTTTATGAAACGCAAAGGTGCTGATAAACTCAGTTTTGATGTAATTGCAGCATCGGGTCCGAATTCTGCTAAGCCTCATGCGATTCCGTCTGATAGAAAGTTGCAAAAGGGTGATTTTTTGACGATGGACTTTGGCTGTATCTATGAAGGTTATTGTTCGGATATGACAAGAACTGTTGTGATAGGGACGGCAGATGAACGTCAGAAAAAAATATACAATATAGTTTTAGATGCAAATCTTGCGGTGATTAACGGAGTCCGTGCCGGGATGACCGGGAAAGCGGGAGATGCCATTGCGAGAAAAATTATTAGTGAAGCCGGGTATGGGAAGAATTTTGGACATGGAACGGGTCATAGCGTCGGACTGTATATTCACGAAGAACCGAGACTTGGAATGAGGGAAACAAGAACGCTTCTTCCGGGGATGGTGCTGACTGTAGAGCCGGGCATATATATTGAAGGTTTTGGAGGAGTCAGGATAGAGGATGTAGTGGTAATAGAAGAAAATGGAGTGCGTAACATTACATTTTCACCAAAAGAACTTATTGAAATTTAATAATTATGTTTGGAGTTTGGCATAATTCAATAAAAATGTACTCTCAGAATATTTTGCAAACATAGATTTCCGGCTGTGTAAATCTATATTCAAATGATTACGAGAGTGCATAAAAAGAATAAACGGAGGATGATGCCGATTATGAAAGATAAAGTCAGAACATGTAAGTTACGTATGATGCGGGATGAGTTAAAAAGACCTGTAATATGTGCTCCTATTGTGGCGGACGAAGAAAAAGCCATAGCGGAGGCTATGCAAAACATATGTAATGAATCTGTTGATATAACTGAGTGGCGTATAGACAAATACTGTTATCGCAAAGATAAGAAGCAGGTAGTTGGTGTGCTTAAGATGCTCCGGGAGCAGTTTTATAATATGCCGCTGATATGTACTTTCAGAACTGCAAACGAGGGCGGTGAACCGATTGAGGATGAAAAGTATTATGAACTTATTCGGTATATTGCGGATTCAAAATTTACAGATTATATTGATATTGAGATAAATCGCGGAAGTGTACAGGATGTTTGTGAATTGATTGAATATGTTCATAACACCGGGATTGAAGTGATTGCTTCCTGTCATTATTTTGAGCATACTCCGGATAAGGAAGAGATGCTTGGGGTGATGAGAAGAATGTCAGAGGCGGGAGCTGATGTGTTGAAACTGGCTGTGATGCCTCGGAATAGAAGAGACGTGCTGAGATTGCTGGAAGTTACTATGGATGCAGATGATATATTTTGTGAACCGGTTATCACAATGTCGATGGGAAAACTGGGCGTTGTGAGCAGGGCGGCAGGAGACTTAACAGGCTCTGTAATGACCTTTGCCGGTGTGGGTGAAATATCGGCACCGGGGCAGATTGCCGTGGGAGAGATGCTGAATATACTTAACAGTTTCGCCGAAAACAACTAAAAGCCGAAAAGCGTTTCGCTGAAAACAATTTAAAGCCGAAAGGCGTTTCGCCGAAAACAACTAAAAGCCGAAAAGCGTTTCGCTGAAAACAATTAAAAGCCGAAAAGCGTTTCGCCGAAAACAACTAAAAGCTGAAAGGCGTTTCGCTGAAAACAACTAAAAGCCGGAAAAAGTTTCGGCGAAAACAACTAAAAGTCGGGAACCGGTTTCGGTGAAAATAATTAATGAATACGGAGAAGTGTGATATGAAATTAAGCAGACATATTTTTTTGATTGGTTTTATGGGTTGCGGTAAAAGTACTGTTTCAAGGCGTCTTGCAGAAGAATGTGATGTTAAATGTATGGATACAGATGTTAGAATTAGTGATGAACAAGGTATGACGATATCCGATATTTTTGAGCAGAAAGGTGAAGTATTTTTTAGGGAACTTGAAACCGAATTGCTGAAAAAACTCGGGGAAGAGGAACCAAAGGTAATCGCTTGCGGTGGCGGAATGGCGACTTTTGACCGCAATATCGCCATTATGAAAGAATGCGGAACTGTCGTGTTGCTTATGGCAAACCCTGAAACAATATTTGAGAGAGTGCGTTATGGAAAGAACAGACCGTTGCTTGAAGGTAATATGAATGTTGAATATATAACTGAGCTTATGAATAAGAGAACACCGTATTATGACAGGGCGGCAGATGTGACTGTTGTTACTGATGGAAGAACTCCGATGGAGATTGTACAGAAAATAGTTGAAAAATTAAATGATATGTAATAATATGTAATGGAAAGTGTAATTAGTTAATTGATTAATATTAGGAGGAATTATTAAATGGTAGCAGGAGATTTCAGAAACGGACTCACAATTGAGTGGGAAGGCGGAGTATATCAGGTTGTTGAATTCCAGCATGTTAAGCCGGGAAAAGGTGCTGCGTTCGTAAGAACCAAGCTTAAGAATATTAAGAGTGGCGGAGTGGTTGAAAAGAGTTTCCGTCCTACAGAAAAGTTTGAGCAGGCTCATATCGAAAGAAGCGACATGCAGTATTTGTATGCTGATGGTGAGATGTTTAACTTTATGGATAATGAAACATATGAACAGATTGCTCTTAATGCAGATCAGGTTGGTGATTCTCTTAAATTTGTTAAAGAGAATGATAATGTTAAGATGCTTTCACATGCAGGTGAAGTATTTGCAATTGAGCCACCTATTTCAGTAGAGCTTGAGGTTACTGAGACTGAGCCTGGTGTTAAAGGTGATACTGCAACAGGTGCAACAAAGCCGGCAATTGTTGAGACAGGTGCTAAGGTTCTTGTTCCGTTGTTTGTTAATCAGGGTGACAGAATCCAGATTGATACACGTACAGGAGAGTATACTAAGAGAGTATAATCTTTTTGTGGGTTGATTTAATTGTTTTTGGACAATACATAAGACTATGACATTGTGATTGTATATCGCATATGGCATAGTCTTTATTGTTGTATATATTGTTACGGTTAATGATGACCTATCTTATTTGTCGTACACGGGATACGGATAACGGCTGAGTGCAGTTCTTGCGGCCTGTGCGTCAGACTCAGAGTAAAACTCAATTCTAAGCACGCCATTTTCAAATTCGCGGTTATGTACAATTCCGATATTGCGTATGTTAACCGAATTACTTGAAAGAATAGTGGCAATTATTGCTATTATTCCGGGAACGTCAGGTACATCTACATATATTTCATGGAATTTAGGAATAGTACCTGCTTTGCCGGCAGGGATGCTGTCACGGTAATCTCTTGCATTTTCAAATATTTTGTAAAGATAATCGCTGTTTTTGCTTGCGAGAGCATCAGCTATCTCGTTTAGAGATTTTCTGTATATGTCAAGAAACTTAATAATACTGTCGGTATTGGTAAGGCATATATTCTGCCACATCTGGGGTGAGGATGATGCAATTCGCGTGATATCCTTAAAACCACCGGCAGCAAATGTCTTCATGTGTTCGTTTTCATCATCATTATCGTGAACCATATTAACAAGGGAAGCGGCAATTATGTGAGGCAGATGGCTTATGGCTGCCGTTATCTCGTCGTGACTTGTGTTGTCAAGTACAAATGGGATTGCCTTTATTTTATTGATGATAAATTTCATTCTATCTACAGCTTCAGGTGGAGTTTTTTCTGTAGGTGTAAGAAGATAGTAAGCATTTTCCAAAAGAATTTCAGAAGCATGCTCATATCCCGTTCTGTCAGAACCGGCCATAGGGTGTCCGCCGATAAAGTTGTTTTGCAGTCCGAGCCTGTCAACTTCTTCATGAATATTGGTTTTGACACTGCCGACGTCTGTAATAATACAGGATGGTTTTATAATGGATTTGAGCTTGCTAAGGTATGATGCATTAAGAAGAACCGGTGCACATAAAAATATAATGTCACACTCGCCAAAATCTTCTAAAGAACCATATATATAATCAATAACTTTGTCCTCGTGGGCCATATTTAATGATGGGTTGTCCGACGGATGATATCTGTTATAAGCGCAGGTGATATATTTTTCAGGTTCTTTTTTAAGCGCTTTGGCGATTGAACCGCCGATAAGTCCTAATCCGATAAAACCTATATGTTCTGCCATGGGGAGCCTCCTTCATTGTTTGTTTACCTTGAAATGCTAACACTTACATATATAAAAGTCAAATGTAACTTGACAAACTATATATTCTGCTTTACTCTTGTTTTGAAATAAAACTAAATAATATTATAAGGAGAGAGTATTATGTTAGACCAAATGAAAGAAATAATTGCAACACAACTTAGTGTGAGCGAAGATATTGTAACGGAGGATGCTTCATTTAAGGATGATCTTGGGGCAGATTCTCTTGATCTTTTTGAGCTTGTTATGGCACTTGAAAGCGCATATTCAATTGAGATTCCTATGGAGGACTATGAAAAACTTGACACTGTTGGAAATGTGATAAGTTATCTTGCTGACAAAGGTGTTGAATAATCATAATGTATTGATGATTATTCCATCTTATTTTTGTAAAAATAAGATTCAAAGGTTGACTTGAAATTCAAAATGATATAAAATCTTGAACTGTATAGATGTAGTCTATTAGGGAGATTGCGTCGGCGGTATTGCATTAAGCAATATATAATGGAGTTTATAACTGCGTATATTAATTCTTATAACAAGAAAGGAGAGAAGGTATAATGCATGACCCTAATTATTGCGTTATATTGGAGATGATATGAAAAAATCAAGAGTATTATCACTCGTATTAGCTGCTGCACTTACAATTTCATCAGTTGCAAGTGTTCCTGCGACATCAGATGCAGCTAAAAAACCTAAGCTTAATAAGAAAAAACTTACTATGATTAAGGGTAAAACTTATAAGCTTAAAGTTAAGAATGGTAACAAGAAGGCAAAAGTAACATGGAAGACAAGTAAGAAGTCAGTTGTTAAGATTGCTAAGAAGAATGGTAAAGGTAAGACTGCATATGCTTCAATCAAGGCATTGAAGAAGGGTAAGGCTACTATCACAGCTTCTTACAAGCTTGGCAAGAAGAAGGCAATTAAGCTTAAATGTAATGTTACAGTTAAGCTTGCAACTCCGGCAGCACCTACACCTGTAGTAACTGATCCTGTGGCTCCTGTAGCAACAACTCCTGCAGCTCCTGCAGTAACAACGCCTGCAGCTACTGATGTTGCAACAAAGCCAACAAAGACACCAAAGCCACCAAAGACACCAAAACCATCACCAACAATTAAGCCAAGTGCTGCTCCTGTTGATGGTATTGACGTGACTCAGGATTGTCTTGATATTCTTCAGTACTCAGTTCTTGATCTTGCTGAAGGTATTACTGCAACAACTAATGATGACGGTTCTGTAACACTTGATTTTACAGGAACATCATATAAGGGTGCAAGATGGTACTTCGGTAAGGAAACTGATGAAGTAGATCCTGAGACTGGCAAGAAAAAGGTTGTTCAGACTCCGCTTGACCTTTCAAACTATACATACGTTGTAGTAGAAGGTGATAACCAGGCAGGTCTTAGCCTTGATGATGAAGGTAAGTGTCATGACCTTAGCACACAGTTCCTTGATGCAAGTGACGTAGCTGATCATGGTGGACTTCTTGAGATTAATACTCAGGCTAACTTCGGTTTCCCATGTAAGTTTGACCTTGACGGAACTCGTGTAAACGTAGCAGCTTATGAGATTTACAGTCTTGGTGATGCTGCAAGTACAAAAGCAGGTCCTATTACTGTAAGATCCGTAAAAGCATATAAGGATAAGGCAACATATGATAAGATGATGGCAGATGCAGGTGCAACACCTGAACCTACAAAAGCACCTGAGCCAACACCGGATGCAAGTAACTCATATACTGTTGATTTGACTGATGAGTCAGTAGTAACAGTTGACAGCTATTTCACACCGGTATTTAAGGATGGCGCTGTTACTATAACTGCTCCTGATACATCACAGGGTCATGATGTTGTAATTAAACTTTCTGAGAATGAAATTAATAAGAAGTATACTAAAGTTAAGATTGATTACGAAGTAGAATCAGGTACATTCAATTACAAGTATCTTGCTCAGGATGCATCCAAGAGACCATCAGACTGGGGCGGATATGATTGGGCATATGGTGATTCAAAATATGATTTGGCTAAAGGTCAGACAACAAAGACAGTTACATTCCGCACGGATGCTGTTCCTGTAAGTGAATTGGCTATCTTTAATGTTAACTCAGCAGGTAAGATGACAATTAAGAGTATCTGCTTCTTTGAGCCAAAGGATGCTCCGCAGCCAACAGATGATCCACAGGTAACAGAAGCTCCACAGCCAACAGATGATCCACAGGTAACGGATGCTCCACAGCCAACAGATGATCCACAGGTAACAGATGCTCCACAGCCGACAGATGATCCACAGGTAACAGAAGCGCCGGTTAATCCTGGTTATGAAGTTAATTTGGCAGGAACTAAGAATTATAATACTGATGGTTCAGTAGCATATGAGAACGGTGTGCTTACTGCAACAGGTGTTAAAGGAATTCTTATTCCTATAGTTGGCACATTTGCAAAAGATGATAAAGTTAGTGTAACTGTTGAGGGTGAATCATCAGGTGCTGTAAGAAGTTGGCTTGTAAAAGAATCTGGTAATAATGACCAGCTTTCTACAGCGGTTGTTAATCCTATAACATTAGGTCAGGCATATGAGCTTACATTTGGTGAAGATTTTGAAAATCCATATCTTCATATCAAGGTTCCGGCATGGGATTCACCGGCTCTTGATAACTTAACAATTACAAATGTTGTTATTACTAAGATTGTTCCGGCAACTCCATCACCTGCTCCAACAGCTGAGCCAACAGCAACACCGGAGCCAACAGAGGTTCCGATTAGTATCGAACCAACACAGACTACAGTACCTGTTGACGAAAGCATCTATGTAAGACTTGCAGCTGATAATGTTGCATTTACTGATTTCCAGAACTCTGAAGTATATGAAGACGGTAAAGCACATGTTGAACTTGGATATATTTATGGCGGATATGGAGTTTGTTATTACATTAATGATGACAAGGGTGCTGTTAATTTAAGTGATTATGATAGTGTCGTATTCGATATTACATCTGAGGGAGAATATCCGATAACAATTGAGACATTAACAAATATTGTTGAAGGTGACTATTGGGCTAATGCTAATGCTGGAGATAAAAAAGCGAATACAACATATAGGTCTCTTGTTGTAGGAGCTAACCAGATCACATTAGACTTTAACGGAGATGCTCAGGGTGTATTTGTTAAATTCAATCCACCTCAGGGTTGCGACTACAAAGCTAGAATTACAATCAACTCAATTAAACTTGTAAAGACTGGTGCAGCTGAAGTTGACGTATTCACAGTACCGGATGAAGCAGAAACAATTACAGTTACAGGTCTTCCTGGAATTGATGCTTCAACAGATGAGAAGATAGCTCTTGAGGATCTTGATGGATTCGTTGATGATTATGCTGATATGCATGAGACTCTTTCTAACATGATGGATAAGACAGGCGGCGAAGTATCTAAGTTCGTTGGAAATAAAGAAGTTGTTTATACTCCATCAGAAGCTGGTAAGGGTGATATCACTGTTGGTGATAAAGAAGGAACAATTGAGATTACAGAAGACGGTAATGTAATTACAGCTGATGTTACTTTAGGAGAAGACTCATATGTAGTTTCTGTTGATTCTGCAAACTCAGGTAAAGTAAATATCACTAAGGGTGACGAAGAAGGATATTCAATTGATGTTGCTGAGTCAAGTGACGGTTATGTAGTATCATACGTAACTGCTGATGGCAAGACAGTAACCTTTAAGAAGAATGCATCAGGATACAGTATCGTATCTTCAGGTGATGTAACAGTTGGATATAACAAGAAGGCACCTGTAGTTACAGCAGTTGATTTGAGCGATTCATCAACATGGAGAAAAGAGAACGGTGATCCTTCTGTTGTATTTGAAGGTGGAGTACTTGATTGTACATTTGGTGGATTCCAGGGATTAATCGTAAACGCTCCAAATGATGGAAACACATATACTACTGTTAAGATGACTTATGATATGCCGGATAAGCAGGACGTGAATGAGGATGTGAACTTCTATCTCAATGCTAAAGGTAGTGAAGAAGGGAAACTTGTAGTTGGTACTGATTCAGTGGCTGAGTATTCTCTTGCAGAGGGAATCACATCAATTAAATTGTTTAACTTTGGTGGAACTGTTGATGTTGCTATCAAGTCAATTGAGTTCATCGCAGAGTAATCTTTAATGATAATATATATGTAATATAGTATATAATCATGTTATTTAAGGTACCCTATATGCGTTATGCATATAGGGTACTGTGTTGAAAGGGGGACGATGGTAATGATAGGAAAAAAAGTTTTTGAAAGATATATATCAGGAGTGCTTAGCTTAGCTCTTGTTTTCTTTGGAATGTCCGGTATCGTTTGCCCTGTTGAAGCAGCGAAAAAGAACGTTAAAAAGCCGGCATTGATTAAATCTCTCAATATGTATGTGGGACAATCATTTAATTGTAAGGTTAAGAAGTGTACATGGAAGTCATCAAACCCTAAAGTTGCAAAAGTGTCAAAAAAGGGAATTATTAAAGCAAGAAAAACCGGAAATGCTAAGATAACGGCAGTTCATAAGAAAACAAAAAAGAAAGCAACCTGTAAAGTAAAAGTTGGAAATTATATTAAATCATTAAAAGTTAATTCGGCAGAAACTGTTATGCTGAAACCGGGACAGACAAGCAGTATTAATGTGTCTATGACTCCGGGAAATGTTTTATACAAAGGTTTAACATATAATGTAGCCAATCCGGCTATTGCTAAAGTTAGCAAAAAAGGAATAATTACTCCTGTTTCAGATGGTGTTACGACAGTGACGGTTACATCTAAGGCAGTTACAAAAAAGAAAAAAGCACTTAATACGAAAATTACGGTAGTGGTATCGGGATACCAAGGTGCCGTTAACAATACAACTGAAGTTCCTACGGAACAACCAAAGAATGACTTGATAACAGGTGATTGGGAGTATGATATAATCATAATTCCGACTAAAACTCCCGATTTGACGGCGACTATAACCCCGGCACCAACTGATAATCCGTTGAATCCACCGGTAGATAATCCGACCAATAATCCGGGGAATAGTAATCCGGGAGTGCCAACCACAACTCCGGATGGTTCAGCTACGGATTCGCCTACCAACACTCCGACTGTTAGTTCAACGATGACTCCGACTGCGACTCCTACAACGGAGCCTGTTGCGACAGCAATCCCGACCGCAGTTCCTACGGTTACCCCGACCTCAGTTGCTGAATATGTGAATAGTCTTGAGGCAAAGCCTGATGACCCTCTTGTAGGTTCAGTTGTAGTAGGTAATAAAAGTAACGGTCAGCTTCGTACTATGTATTTTCTTAACAAAGAATACAAGGGAAGCATGAAGGTAGAGGTTGACGGTTATTTTACATCAAATTCAGGAAACGTTGTTGAGGTTCTGGATACATTAGAGACAGAAAAAAATATTTTTGTAACCAATAACAGCAATACGGTAAAAGTTGGCAGACGATATAAAACTGACAGTTGGTCAATTCAGATATTGCCCACGGGAGCTGTGTATTATATATCAGCAAGAGTGAATGATGTGTTATACAATTCAAAGTTTGGGATTATTATTGCAGAGGGGAATACCCTTGATCATATTAAAATAGCAAAATAATCACTTGTAAAATAATGTAATAAGTACTAAGCTAAAAGTTGTCGATATAACTTTATGCAATGTGTCGTATAATTATTTGATTTAGTTTTGAGGAGTGGCGACATATGTAATTGTACATGAAAATGTGTTATTAAGAGGTGATGTTGATTTGAAATCTAAAAAGAGATTTTTGACGTTATTGTCGGCAGTTATTCTCTTATTTGCCGATAATACATTTAGTATAAAAGCATCTGGTGGTATCAATGGCAATGAATCCAGAGTTATTGGTGTTGCAAGCGGAACATTTGAATATGATGGTGAGATGTATAAGGCGGCCGCAGGATATGTCGGACAGCTTACGTCGTACCTTAGCAAAGATGGTGTTGACCTTACTGCGGCTCAGGCAGATGCAGCAATAAGTAAGATATATGCTAATGTTGCCACCGGTGTTCGTGAAGGCTATATTGTGAAGATATCAGGTGGTGATAATGAGGGTTCTGATAATGATGACAAGCCTCAAAAGACAAAAAAACCTAAAAAAACGGAAGAACCTAAGCCTGACAAAACACCGGCACCTACAAAAGTGCCGGCAATTGTTAATAATCCTGACGGTTCGGTTGATGTAAATGATACTTCAGGTGACAAAGTGGCGTCATTTAGCGGCAATATGAAAAATACAGGGTATAGTATTAAGAGTACTTATGTATTCATCCGCGTTATTGCTACTTTGTTAGTTGTATTATGTATTTATTGCATATCATATGTTTGTCACAGAAGATTTATCCGTCGCAGGAAGTAAATGAATGCCTTATGTGTGGGCGATTGTGCCGATGCGGATGATAAAATGATGACGAGTCTTTAATAAACAAGGAGAGATAATTATGTTTATGGGTCGTAATGAGCAACGGATTGTTAGATATATTCTGATACCCGGAGCCATAATTTTGATTGGAATCGGGTTGTATTTTGTTGCCGGAAAACCCTTGACTGATTTGTTGATTTCAGACATTGAGTATTCTGTTATCAAGGGAGTTCCCGGTGGTGATTATGATAATGCTGCTGCAATCACTGACAATATATTTGATGATAAACTGATATCTGCTGGTATTGATGCGGGTGAGGATACTTCGGACGGTAATACAGACGGTTCTTCGGATGCCGAGGTTGAAAATGAATGGGTTGCACCTTTGGCAGGTGAAATGTATGGAAAGATTGTGTGTGAAGATATCGAATTGGATGTTCCGTTGTATTATGATGATTCGGACGCCATATTAAAAAAAGGAGCAGGTCATTCGGTATTATCATATTTTCCGGGCCAGGGAAAAACAGTACTTGTTGGTGCTCATGACACAACATTTTTTGCACCGATTGAAAATATAGAAGCAGGTATGGAAGTAAAGGTTATGACAGTATATGGTAATTATGCATACAAGGTGGCCGAATGCAAAGTGGTTGAAACTTCTTCTTATGAGATTAAGGAAGATACAGAACAACTTGTGTTGTATACCTGCTATCCATTTGGGGAGATTAATGAGGAACGGACCCAAAAGTTTATCGTAATCTGTGACTTCGTATCCGGTAAAAAAGTAGAGTCTAATCGCGGAGGTGAAGGTCATGAGCAGTAAGAGTAGTCATAAACATCATAGTCGTAAGTATTACAGAGGAAAGGGGATTGTCAGTTTTCTGATAGCATTGATTGTTGCGATGTCAACAGCCATTATGTTACTTGCGATTACCGTGAATCTTGGAATTTGTGATGTGGATATACTTAAACGCAGTATCAATGCGGCATCGTATTATGACGGATTATATGAAAAAGTTAATAATCAACTAAAGGAACAACTTAAGGAAGCCGATATTCCTGACAGTATCGCTGAAGGGGTGGTAGACTGGAGAAGAATAGTTTTGGATGTTGATGCATATATTGAACAAACTTTAAATAATAATGATGCGTCGGTTGATACTTCAGAATTTGAAAATGCCCTTAGTAGTAATATTGCATCTTATTTTTCTGATAAAGGTGTTGAAGGCGGACAGGAGCTTGCAGACTCGACAGATAAATTTGTGAAAATAGCATCTGCAAGATATGCTTCTTTAGTTCGGTTTGAATATGCCGACTATTTTAAAGCTTATTCAGAAAAATACAAAGGAACAGCAAAAGTAATTGTTCCGGTTTGTGGTGCTGTTATAGTTATTTGTCTTATGATGCTGTTAATTTTACATCGAAAAAAGTACAGAGGAATAAGATATGTGAATTATGGTTTGATATCAGGGGTAGTTCTTGCTATAATAGTGAATACGCTATTTAAGGATTCTGTTTTGAAGAGTCTTCCTGACAGTCAGGATTCATATTACAATGTTATACGATTATATATAGACAATTCTTTTTCGCAGGGATTGTATGTGTGTATGGCAGGTTTTGTGGTGTTACTTGTTATGCTTATGATAACATCATATATGAGGAAGAATAGCATATAAGTATGGATTTTAATGTATAAGATTAATATCTGTGTTTTCTAATTAGATTTATTGAAAGGTTCGGATGAATCTTGTGGGAGGAATTAATAATGGGCGGATATGTTGATATTCACTCGCATATATTATACGGAGTCGATGATGGCTCGCAGTCTTTAGAAGAGTCTGTGCAGATGCTTTCAATGGCTTATGAGGAAGGTGTACGTGTTATGTACGTGACGCCTCATTACGGCTCCGGGAAAGAGAAGTATAATAGTGATAGTCTTGTTGAAAAGTTTAATGAATTGTCCGGTGTTGCAAAAGGGATAGGAGACGAAGGAATTAAACTGATTCTTGGCAATGAGATTACATATTCATCTTCAGCTGTTGAGGATTTAAAATGTGGTAAGGCACGTACTATGGGAGATACCAGATATGTTCTTTTAGAATTTGACTATGAGGTGTCATTTAAGGAAATGTATAAAGGGCTGTCCGCAATAATCAATGCAGGTTACAGACCGATACTTGCCCATATTGAAAGATATTATTGTCTTAATAAGAATTATAATGACATATTGTCTTTGAGGGAATTGGGAGTTGCTCTGCAGATTAATACATCCTCCGTTATGACAAAATTTAGTGCGGAGGCTAAGTTTTGCAGAAAACTGATTAGGGAAGGATATATTCATTTTCTTGGAAGTGACTGTCACAGGGTTAAGTGGAGAGCTCCGCTTATGAAGCAGGCTGTAGAGGTCATTAAAAAGAAAACACCTGAAAGGTATCTTGAAAGAATATTATTTACTAATCCTGAAAGGTTGCAAAACAATCAGTTTTTGTGATAAGATATACTTTAGCAAATTAGGGGAGAAAGATTATGGAACAGCATAACGAAGAAGTACAGATTGATTTAATGGAGATATTGTTTGTAATAAAAAGAAGATTGGTATTTATTTTGTTTGTAGCAATTATCTTTGCGGTGGCGGCAGGTGTTGGAACTAAGTACCTGATTAATCCAAAATATTCGTCAACCTCAAGTGTATACGTTCTTACGAAAGAGTCTGTATTATCATATGCAGATCTGCAGATTGGAGCAACACTTACAAGCGATTACATCGAATTGATTACCAGTCCTACCGTGTTAGAGACTGTTATCAAAAATCTCAAGAAGGAGAATGAGCTTTCGGTTAAGCAGTTTAAGAGTCTGATAACCGTTTCTAATCCGTCTGATACGCGTATTCTTAATATTACTGTTACGTATGGGGATCCGGGAATTGCCAAGATACTTGCTGATGAATTGACAGAAGTTTCCTGTAATCGTATAGAAGAAGTTATGAAGATGGACAGACCTAATATTTTTGAAAAGGGTAAGGTTGATACGGTTCCGGTCAGCCCTAGTCTTGTGAAAAATGTTGCAATTGCAGGAATACTTGGTTTTATGTTTGCAAGTGGTGTGATTATTGTAGCCCATCTTATGGATGACACTATTCATTCTGCTGAAGATATTGAGAAGTATCTTAACCTTAATACTTTGGCTGCGATTCCTATCAGTGAGGGTTCGGAGGCTGATATTAGAAGGGACAATAGAAAGAGAAGAAAAGGTGATTCATTCTTTACTATTATGAAGCGGCGTTTTAAAAAGAATAAAAAGTCAGCGAAGTAAAGAAGGAGGGTTAGAACTGTGAATAAAGTTGAGATTGGTAAATTAGATACACTTGAATATAGTATAAACGAAGCATATAAGACACTTAGAACTAACATTTCATTTTGCGGAGACTCTGTTAAGGTTATTTTACTTACAAGTTGTACTCCTAACGAAGGAAAGTCAACTGTTGGAATGAGATTATCCCAGGCTCTTGCTGAGGACAATAAGAAAGTTATTCTTATTGATGCTGACCTTAGAAAATCAGTTCTTGTAGGTCGTCACGGCATTACTTCAGCCCAGCCTATTAAGGGTCTTTCCCATTATCTTTCAGGGCAGGCAAAACTTGAAGATACAATATGTGCAACTAACATTGAAAATATGTTTGCCATATTTGCAGGACCTGTAACACCTAATCCTACAGAGCTTCTTGGTAATCATTATTTCGAATCAATGATTAATTCCCTTAGGGAAGAATATGATTATATTATTATTGATGCACCGCCACTGGGCTCGGTCATTGACGCAGCTATTCTTACTAAATGGTGTGACGGAACTATACTCGTTATTGAAAGTAATGCGATAAGCTACAGATTTGCACAGGATGTTAAGAAGCAGCTTGAGATTGCAGAGTGCAAGATTCTTGGTGTTATTCTTAATAAGGTTGATACAAGCCATAAAGGATATTATAGCGGTTATTATAACGGATATTATAAGAAGAGATATTATGGTGGCAAATATAAGCGTTATGGTTATTATGGAAGATATGAAAAATATGGTGAATATGGTAACGACAGTGAATAATAGATTAAAAGTTCATCCCGTAGTTTGGGATGGACTTTATTTCCTTTTTAAGAAATTTCGTTTTAATCGAGCAAAGATGTTATTAGGCAATTTTGTGAGAATTCTGCCTGTTTTGCTGATATTAGGTATTGTTCTGACCGGTTGTGGTGATTCGTTTGAATCAGCCGAGAGCACGGAAAAGATTTTTGCAATGGATACCTATATGACTGTAACAGCATATGGAGAGGGTGCTTTGGAAGCTGTTAGTGAAGCTAAGAATATTATCACCCAATACGACAATATGTTATCGGTTACTGATAAGAATAGTCTGATATATACACTTAATACGAAGGGTGTAGGAGATGTGTCAAAAGAGCTTATATATATGATTGATTATTCTAAGAAAATACATAGTATGACTGATGGAGCATTTGATATTACAACGTATCCTTTAAAACAGTTGTGGGGATTCGGGAGCGATGAGTATAATGTGCCGGATGATGAAGCAATATCAAAGTGCAAGAATTTTCTGGGTATGGACAGTATACTTGTAGACCATGAAAAAAGTAAGATTTCTTATGAGATTGACGGAATGAAAATTGACATGGGTGGAATTGCAAAAGGATATGTTTCAGATGAAATTATCAACCATTGGAGAAAGTCAGAAATAAAAAGCGGAATTATTAATCTTGGCGGCAATGTATTTTGTCTAGGTCATAAAACGGATGGTTCTTTGTGGAATGTTGCAATAGAGAATCCCGATAATAGCACAATTGACGGAGCTTATCTTGGTACAGTCTCTGTTAGTGATAAGGCAGTAATAACTTCTGGTGCTTATGAGCGATATTTCAAAAAAAATGGTAAAATATATCATCATATTATAGACCCGACAACGGGTAGACCATCCGACAGTGGGTTATTGTCCGTTTCTGTAATTAGCGAGAATGCGACACTGGCAGACGGCTTGTCCACTGCATTTTACATCCTTGGCATTGATAAAACCATCAATATATGGCAAAGCAACCGGGCTTTGTTTGATTTTGTCATATGTGATGATGCGGGAGATGTTTATGTTAGTAACGGTATTGCCGATAATTTTAAGTCAGAACAAAAGGTGATTATAGTAGATGAAGAAAGAACAAAATGAGATTTATGCGAATAATGTAAAAAAGTATGATGTTCTGCTTGTTATTATTATTTTTGTAATTGCAATGTTAACAGCTGTTGCAATTCATTTTATTAAAGATAACCATGGCGATAGTCAAAAGCTGGTTGTCGTCACCCTTAATAATAAGGAGTACGGTAAGTATCCGCTGAGTGAAGACAGAGTTTTCGATATATTTGATGATAATTACTGCAACACAATTGTGATAGCTGATAATCAGGTGTTTATGAAAGAAGCAGATTGCCCGGATAAATACTGCGTCAAAACAGGTGCGATTAAAAACATCAACGAAAGTATAATATGTCTGCCAAACCGTATCGTAGTTGAGATATGTACAGATACCGGCGAAGATGAGTTGGAAGGAACTGAAGCTGCAGACGCTGGCGAAGACGAGCTGGATGCGAATGTGGATGCCATATCAAGATAATGGAGAATGATGATGTCGGAGAATAAAGAAGAAAACAGACTAACGGCAGCAAGGATTGCCCGAGTGGGATTATTTTCGGCGCTTGCAATGATATTTGGGTATTTAGAGATGTTAATACCTGTTCAACCGGGAATTCCGGGAATCAAGCTTGGTCTTGCCAATATAATCATTGTAATAAGTATGTACCTTTTTTCAACAGGAGAGGTCGTGTTTATTCTGATTGTTAGAAATGTTCTTTCAGGATTTCTTTTCGGTAATGTTGTAACGTTGATTTATTGTCTTGCCGGCGGCTTTTTGAGTTTCCTGGGAATGTATTTTGCTAAAAGAACCGGATTATTTTCGATTGTGGGGGTTAGTGCAACAGGTGGTGTACTACATAATGTCGGGCAACTTTTGGTTGCACTTATTTTAATTAATAATAATGCTGTGTTGTATTACCTGCCGGTGCTGTTAATTTCCGGAAGCATTTCAGGAGTAGTCATAGGATTTATTTCAAAATTAATATTGCCTCGTATAAAATTCCGGCAGTAATTAAGAGAAATATATCCTTCAATATATAAAGTATATATTTGTGTGAATCGACCTTATAAATATATTGTGAAATCCTTGACTTATTTTTTATTTAAGGTAGAATATATATGATATACTTACATGAAAGGAAAGGTTAAAAATGAATTCAGCAAAACGTGTTTCTAATCAGTCGTTGAAAAAGGCTGATAACAACAAGAACAAAACTAATGAAGGAGCTAAGTCAAGAAGTAAACTTGGTATTGCAATTGTATCAGCATGCGCAGCCGTACTTGTTGTACTTATCGGATTAATTTGTTGGGAAGATTTACATCCAAGGATTATTCTTACCGTTAATGGAGAGAAGATATATCTTAGTGATATGATGTATGATATATATATGACAGAGCAGACCGGTGAATATATGAATCAGTATTATGCTCAAAGTAATGGTGGTAATTATTGGGAAGCAGAATCTGTTGATGGAATGACTAATGCAGAGTTGCTTAAGGATAATACTGTTGAGTCTGTTATGCAGAGAGCTATGATGTATAATGAAGCGGTTGCTGCCGGATATACTCTTACCGAGGAAGAGGCTACGGCTGCAGAAGATAATGCTACACAGTCATTTGAATCACTTACAGCTACAGTTAAGAATAAGACAGGGCTGACTAAGCAGCTTATTCTTGAGTACTATCAGAGAAAAACACTTGCTGACAGATATAAGCAGGATTGGATTGACAGTTTTGATATTGATGATGCGGCGATTACAGCAGATATTAGTGAAGAAGATTTCAGACAGTATGATATCCAGTATTACTATATTCCATTTACTAAAACTGATGATGCAGGTCAGGAATCAGATATGACTGATGCTGAAAAGGAAAAAGCAGTTGAAGAACTTAAGGCTTCTTATGATGATATTGCCGGTCTTGAGGATTTTACTACTTATATTCAGGCTGAAAGTGCTGCTTCAGGTGATGCAGCTGCTGAACCTACAGCAACTCCGGCTCCGGGACCAAAGGCACCTGCTGATACTAACATCAAGTACACCACAAAGAGTTTTATTGAAACAGATGAAGTGGCTGCATTTGATGAGGACATGCTTGTTAAGATTAAGGGCATGAAGAAGGATGAAATCAGCAAAGAAGTTGTACAGGATTCGAATGGCTGTTATATCTTCAAGATGGTAGATAACAACAACAGTGAAAGATATGAATCCGAATGTGCAAATGCAATATCTGATGCTGAACAAAAGGAATTCTCAAGTAAGATTGATGAACTTGAAGTTGATAAGTACACTATCGAATTGAATGAAGATGAGTGGGATAGAGTTGAATTTGGTAAGGTTACTATTGATAAATAATTGTAGTTATGGAGAGTAGATTATGAGTAAAGTACGCAGAATATATGTTGAAAAAAAGCAGGCTTATGCCATTGCTGCAAAAGAACTTCGCAGAGAGCTTAATAAGTATCTTGGCATTACGGGAATTGATAATGTACGTGTGCTTGTAAGATATGATATTGAAAATATTGGTGAAGAGACTTACAAGAGTTCTCTCAATACTGTATTCTCAGAGCCACCTGTAGATTATCTTTATGAAAATAAGTTTGACTGTGGGGAAGGTGACAGAGTGTTTTCTGTAACATATCTTCCGGGTCAGTTTGATCAGAGAGCTGATTCTGCTGAACAGTGCGTCAAACTTCTTAATGAGAGTGAAGAACCGGTTATCAGGTCTGCGACAACTTACATTTTATCAGGAAGTATTACAGACGAAGAGTTTGACAGGATTAAGTCATATTGTATTAATCCTGTTGATTCAAAAGAGACTGATGAAGTTATTCCTGAAACGTTGGTAGCAGTTTACGATGAACCGGCAGATATAGCTGTATTTGATGGTTTTAAGGATATGGATGAGGCAAGTCTTAAGGAACTTTATGATTCACTTGGTCTTGCAATGACATTTAAGGATTTTCTGCATATTCAGAAGCATTTTAATGATGAAGAGAAGCGTAATCCGACAGTAACGGAGATTCGTGTGTTGGATACATATTGGTCTGACCATTGTCGTCACACTACATTTCTTACAGAACTTAAAAATGTTAGTTTTGCAGACGGAAAATATCAGAAACCTATTAAGGCTTCATATGATAATTATCTTGAGGATTTTAAAGATATTTATAAGAACAGAGATGACAAATATGTTTCTCTTATGGATATAGCACTTATGGCGATGAGACGTCTTAAGGCAGATGGTAAGCTGGATGATATGGAAGTGTCAGACGAAATTAATGCATGTTCCATTATAGTTCCGGTTGAGATAGATGGAGTTACTGAAGAGTGGCTTGTGTTCTTTAAGAATGAGACACATAATCATCCTACAGAGATTGAGCCTTTTGGTGGTGCTGCTACATGTCTTGGTGGCGCTATCCGAGATCCGTTATCAGGAAGAGGTTATGTATATCAGGCAATGCGTGTGACCGGTGCGGCTGATCCTACAGTATCTCTTAAAGATACTCTTGAAGGTAAGCTTTCACAGCGAAAGATTACTACAGGTGCTGCTTCGGGATATAGTTCATACGGTAACCAGATTGGTCTTGCAACCGGTCTTGTCAATGAGGTATATCATCCTAATTACGTAGCAAAACGTATGGAAATTGGAGCTGTTATGGGAGCTGCTCCTCGTAAAAATGTTATAAGAGAGAATTCAGATCCTGATGATATTATTATTCTTCTCGGCGGACGTACGGGAAGAGACGGTTGTGGAGGAGCTACAGGTTCTTCCAAGGCTCACAATACACAGTCAATTGATACATGCGGTGCTGAGGTTCAGAAGGGTAATCCTCCTACAGAACGTAAGATTCAGAGATTATTCAGGAGAAGCGAAGTCAGCAGTATTATTAAAAAATGTAATGACTTTGGTGCAGGTGGTGTGTCTGTTGCAATCGGAGAACTTGCAGACGGACTTAATATCGACCTTGACAAAGTTCCTAAGAAGTATGCCGGTCTTGATGGAACTGAACTTGCCATATCTGAGTCACAGGAGCGTATGGCAGTTGTAGTTGATCCTTCTGATGTGGATAAGATGCTTGCATTTGCTGCAGAGGAGAACCTTGAGGCCGTTGCGGTAGCAGTTGTTACGAAGGAACCAAGATTGGTTATGAAATGGAGAGGAAAGACTATCGTTAATCTTTCCCGTGCATTTTTAGATACAAACGGTGCTCATCAGGAATCGGACGTTGTTGTAACAATGCCTGATGAGACAGTTGATTACTTTAAGGGATCGGAATCAGATAAGAGTGTTAAGGACAGATGGCTTGATACGCTTGCTGATTTGAATGTTTGTTCACAAAAAGGGCTTGTTGAGATGTTTGACAGCTCAATCGGAGCATGTACTGTAACTATGCCATACGGCGGACGTTATCAGGCAACTCCTATTCAGACTATGATAGCTAAGCTTCCTGTATTAGAAGGTGAATGTGACACGGTTACTATGATGAGTTACGGACTTGATCCGTTCCTTTCAAGCTGGAGTCCATACCATGGAGCCCAGTATGCCGTGCTCAATTCTGTTGCTAAGATTGTTGCTGCCGGTGGTGATTATCACAAGATTCGTTTTACATTCCAGGAGTATTTCAGAAGACTCGGAACAGATCCGGCTAACTGGGGTGAGCCGATGGCAGCTTTGCTTGGTGCTTATGAAGCGCAGATTAAACTCGGACTTCCGTCAATTGGCGGTAAGGATAGTATGTCAGGAACATTTAATGATATTAACGTTCCCCCGACTCTTTGTTCATTTGCAGTTGATGTTGCAAAACTTGGAGATGTTGTTACTCCTGAGTTTAAGGAAGCGGGCAATGTAATTATTGCGATGGATATTGTAAGGGATGAGTATAATCTTCCTGATTATGATTACACAATGAAGATGTATGATGCCGTACATGCACTTACCGGTAAGGGTGTACTTAAGTCTGTATATGCTATAGGTTATGGCGGAATTTGTGAAGCTGTAAGTAAGATGGCATTTGGTAACAGATTTGGTGTTGAGATTGCAAGTGATTTTGACAATGACAAGCTTTATGCACCACTTTACGGTGGAATAGTTGCAGAAGTTCCGGCTGATAAACTTAATGAGATTAATGTGGACTATACAGTAGTTGGTAAGATTACTTCAGATGCCGCATTTAAAGTTGGTGGTTCTGATATTAGCATGGAAGATGCTTTTGCAGCATGGACAGGAACTCTTGAAAAAGTATTCCCAACAGTATCAACACCTGAAGACAAGGGATTTGACAATAATCTGTTTAAGGCTGACAGTATATATGTGGCTAAGAATAAGGTGGCAACACCTGAAGTATTCGTTCCGGTATTCCCGGGAACGAACTGTGAATATGATACCTCTAAGGCATTCATAAATGCAGGTGCAAAGGTTACAAGTCACGTATTCTGTAATATGTCTGAATCAGATATACGTAATTCTATTGATAACTTTGAAAAAGCAATTCGCCAATCACAGATACTTATGATATCAGGTGGTTTTAGTGCCGGTGATGAGCCTGATGGTTCTGCTAAGTTTATTGCTTCTGTATTCCGTAATGAGAGAATTGCTGAAGCAGTTCATGACCTTCTTGATAACAGAGATGGTCTTATCCTTGGTATATGTAACGGTTTCCAGGCACTTATTAAGTTAGGACTTGTACCATACGGTAAGATATGTGAACAGGCTCCTGATTCACCGACTCTTACAACTAACAGTCTTGGTCGTCATATATCCAAGTCTGTATACACTAAGGTTGTTTCCAATCGTTCACCTTGGTTATCATGTGCAGAGCTTGGCGGAGTTTATACAATTCCTGCATCACATGGTGAAGGACGTTTTGTTGCAAGTGACGAATGGCTTAAGAAACTTTATGCTAATGGACAGGTTGCAACTCAGTATGTTGATGTAAACGGCAACCCAACAATGGACGAAGATTACAATCCTAACGGTTCTTACATGGCTATTGAAGGTATTACAAGTCCTGACGGTCGTGTACTTGGTAAAATGGCTCATTCAGAACGTATTGGTACCGGTGTTGCTGTCAATATATTTGGTGAGCAGGATCAGAAAATATTTGAGGCAGGAGTTAAGTACTTCAAATAATTTCGGGTTTTAGAACATGAATTAATAGTTAACATAAGATAGATGTATCTTGTGAATATTATCCGGCAAGAATTGTTGTTCTTGCCGGAAATGATGATGGAGTGAATAACTAAGGTTCGCTTAAGGTTAAGCAGATATACTTAGTTGTTGTGTCATCAAATAATTTGTCGAGGGGGTGTAAACTATGCCTGTTATTCAGGTATTTAAGCGTGTTGAAAAAAAATATATGCTCGACAAAGCTCTGTTTGATGAATTATATCCTTTTCTTTTGGAGCATATGTCTGAAGACGTATACGGTTTACATACTATCTGTAATGTGTATTACGATACTGTAGACTGCGAATTGATTCGGACATCAATAGAAAAGCCTCCCTATAAAGAAAAGTTTAGGATAAGAAGTTACGGAACTCCAAAAGAAGATGATACTGTGTTTCTGGAAATTAAGAAAAAATGTAAAGGCGTTGTATATAAGCGGAGAATACCGTTGGTCTACAGACAAGCTCTTGCGTTGATTGATAACATCACGGAGGGTGGAAAGCTATACGGTAATGATATAAGTGATTACAGCGGATTAGATTCTTTTTCTGATATACAGATAATGCATGAAATAGAATACATAATCAATCATTACAAGCTTATTCCTGCAACATATATTGCATATGACAGAATTGCCTTATTTGGAATTGACAATCCTGAACTTAGAATTACATTTGACCGAAATGTACGTACAAGGGACACGGATCTTAGTCTTGCTTCCGGTGATTATGGGGAATTGATATTGGAAGAAGATAAGTATATTATGGAGATTAAGACTAATGGGGCAATGCCGATGTGGCTGGTCAATAAATTATCGGCAATTAATTTGTATCCGTACTCATTTTCCAAGTATGGTACGGCACATAAAAGAAAGATAATGGGGGTACAATAATATGTTTGATTCATTATTTGTAACGAGTACAGATGATTTTGGACAAAAGACGGTAGTTAATAGTTTTGATGAAAAGACAGTGATTATATGTATATCTGTCGCATTATTACTGGGTATATTGATATCCATAGCTTATATGTATGCAACCCCGACTTATACAAAGAATTTTGCCGCAACATTGGCATTACTTCCAATAATTGTGCAGGCTGTTCTTGTTATGGTTAACGGTAATGTTGGTACCAGTGTAGCTGTGCTTGGTATATTCAGTCTTGTTCGTTTCCGTTCAGTTCCCGGAAGTTCGAAGGAGATTACGGCAGTATTCCTAACGACTGCGATTGGTCTTGCAATTGGTATGGGATTCATTGGATATGCAGTTGTACTTACTGTTATTGTTGGAATAGCATTCGTATTATTTGCAAAGATACCTCTGAAAGAAAAAGTCAGCGACGAAAAACTTCTTAGAATTACAATTGCTGAAAATCTTGATTACACAGAGATATTTGATGATATATTTGCCAAATACTTAAAAACTGTTACAAGACAAAGAGTTAAGACTGTCAATATGGGAACCATGTACGACCTTCAGTATATTATTGTTATGAAGGATGTAAAAGACGAAAAGAAAATGTTAGACGAGATACGATGCCGTAACGGTAATCTTACAGTTGCCTGCGGTAAGGTGCCTGTTAATACCGAAACTCTGTAAAAGGGCGGACTGCCGGCTAACAAAATGTAACAATCTGATAGTTGGTAGCGGATGCGATTAAAAAGCATGAATATATATGCTTTACGTTTTCAGTGGAAGCAGTTGAACTTGACTGTATGGTGTAAAATGCCGGATGTTTTGCATCAGATGAAGTTAATAATTGTACGAATATATTTTTTGAGGCTATGACTCTTTCGAGTCATAGCCTCAATATTATTAAATCCTAAAATATTCAATCAATTGTCATATTACAATGGTGTAATACCAAGATACATTAGCTAAGAAGTTTGTCAATTCTTGCTACTGCTTCGATTGTGTTATCTCTGTCACCAAAGGCTGTAAGTCTGAAGAAATTATTGCCGTTTTTACCAAATCCTGCTCCAGGGGTACCTACAACTTGTGCATTTTGTAAAAGATAATCAAAGAAATCCCATGATTCCATATTGTTAGGACATTCAAACCATATGTACGGTGAGTTGCTTCCGCCAAAGTAGGTGATTCCTTTATTTTCAAAACATGATGCAATTATCTTTGCATTTTCCTTGTAATACGCAATATTTGCTTTGCACTGCTCAATGCCTTCTTCGCTGAGAGTAGCCGCAGCGGCATACTGAACGATATATGGAACTCCGTTGAATTTGGTAGTCTGACGACGTGTCCACATTGCATTTACAGATACGTCTTCACCGGTTGAGGATTTAACAACAAGTTCGGTAGGAACGATTGTGTAACCACATCGTGTACCTGTAAATCCTGCAGTTTTTGAAAGAGAGCAGAACTCAATTGCACATTTCTTTGCTCCTTCAATCTCATATATGCTGTGTGGAATTGCAGGGTCTTCAATAAAACATTCGTAAGCTGCATCAAACAAAAGAAGAGAACCGTTCTTAAGTGCGAAATCTACCCACTCTTTAAGTTGTTCACGGGTGTAAGCAGCTCCTGTAGGATTGTTAGGAGAACAGATATATATAATATCTGCCTCAAGTCCTTCATAAGGCATAGGTGTGAAACCATTTTCTTTATTGGCGTCCATGAATTTTATATTTCGTCCGTTCATCATATTGGTATCCATATATACCGGATAAACAGGATCAGGAATAAGCACAATATTGTCAGGACCAAATAAGTCTGTGATATTACCTGTGTCACTTTTTGCTCCGTCTGAAATGAATACGTCTTTCATTGTAATTGAGGCACCATTTTTTTTGTAGTACTCAACAACTCTTTCTCTAAGAAAATCATATCCCTGTTCCGGACCGTATCCTTTAAATGTTTCGGCATAAGCCATATGTGATACTGCCTGATGCATAGCTTCAATAGTCTTTTGCGGAAGTGGTTTTGTAACATCACCAATACCGAGACGAATTACTTTTTTATCAGGGTTAGCGGCAACATAATCGTTAACTCTGTGAGCTATTTCTGCAAAAAGGTAACTTTGTTTTAATTTCATGTAATTTTCGTTAAGCTGTAACATAATATGTACTCCTCTCAGTTAATATTTCACAGATTAGAATATCATCCTTTGTATAGACTGTCAAACAACTTTGCCTTAATTATTTTTATATATTCATTCATTTATTTAATTGTGTATTAGTTGTTTCATATGTTAGTTGATTTGTATATTAGTTGATTTGTATGTTAGTTGATTTGTGTATTAGTTGTTTCATATATTCGTTGATTTACGTATTAGTTGTTTTATGTGATGATGCAGTTGCTTTATATACAAGATTGACACAAGGAATTTATTGGGATAATATGAATAGAATAGTTTTTGAGTGGAATTATTTTGTGATGATATGCTTATATCAGGATGCGATATGCTTTCGGTTTTTCTGAAGAATATAAAATTCGTCAAAGCCCATAGAATTAATTAACTTTGGCTTGACAGAATAGGAAGGATAAAATGGGATTATTAGAACTTTTTGTATTGGCAGTAGGTCTTGCTATGGATGCTTTTGCTGTTTCAGTATGTAAGGGACTGGCTATGAAAAATGTATCGTATTCAAAAGCGGCGGTATGTGGAATATGGTTCGGTTCATTTCAGGCGATAATGCCTTTGATAGGCTATTTTATAGGTAATAATTTTGCAAGTTACATAGTTGATATTGACCATTGGATAGCGTTCGGTCTTCTTGTTTTGATTGGCGGAAACATGATCAAAGAATCCTTTGGTGAAGATGAAGACAATTATGATGATAATCTTGGGATAAAAATCATGTTTTTGATGGCAGTTGCAACAAGCATTGATGCATTGGCCATGGGAGTAACATTTGTATGTGTGCCGATTAATATTTTGAGTGGTGTCAGTTCCGATTGGAATACCGTATTTGGAGCCGGAGTTATTGGAATTATTACTTTTGTATTGTCATGTGTTGGTGTTAAAGTAGGAAGCATATTTGGTACAAAGTATAAATCAAAAGCAGAGTTTGCAGGCGGCATTGTATTAATTCTTATTGGTGTAAAAATACTTGCAGAACAGTTGATGTAATAACTAGTGATAAAATTAAAAAATAAAAAAAAAATAAAATCTTCGGTTGATAAAACAGTAATAAAATGTTAATATATACTTAATAGATATTAAGAGAATTGTTGTAAATATAGTAGGGATTTGTGTGAGAGGAAAGGATAATGGCACGATGAAAAGATTAGATTATTTAGTTGGACAACCTGAAGAATATATTATAAAAGAAGCAACCGAGATGCTTGGTGAATATGGAATTGATTACATGAAAGGTTATGTTTATTGTGGTGATTCCAATGAGGCATATTGTGAGATTGCTGATATATATTATGATATGAAAGCGGATATGGAAGATGACCTTAAGAAAGCACTTGATGCAGGGGACATGCATTCTTATGCTATTAATGTTCATGGCCTTAAGAATAATGCTAAGAGTCTTGGCATAGACGGGTTGGCAGATGTAGCATATGATCATGAACTTAAGAGTAAGGCTGATGATATTGAGTATTGTACATCGCATTGGCCTGAGTTACTTGCCGTATGGAATAATTCGATTAAGGCGCTCAGTATTTATCTTAGAGCTATGGGAGTAGATAAGGGATTTGATGATATTGAGTCCGAAGATATTGAATACAAAGATGATGAATATGAAGAGTCTGATATTGATATGTTGTTTGATGATGACGATGATGAGTTGTTAAATGATGTGGATTTTAATGAAGCAAAGGATAATATTCGTACGTTAATTGAGTCGGGGATGTCAGATATTGCAGAAGAGATTATTAATGAGTTGATTGATGAAACAGATAATCCGGTTAAGATTGCACAATTAAGAAGCATGTTAAACTGATGGATCCGGGAGGTTTATTTTGAAAAAGTTAAATGTAATGATCGTTGATGACTCTCTTTTTGTCAGACAATTGTTGATTAGAAGTATTGAAAAACAACCGGATATGGTTGTTGTTGCCCAGGCAGGCGATCCCTTTGAAGCTGCCGGTGTTATTACCGGTGCTAAGCCGGATGTTATGATATGTGATATAGAGATGCCGGAAATGAACGGCCTTGATTTTTTGTATCAGTTACTACCACAGTACCCTGTTCCGGTTGTGATGTTTACAACTTTAAGTGACAGGGTATTTGATGCGTTTGACGTGGGTGCCGTGGATTTTTTGGCTAAACCTGCGTTAACGAGTGAATCAAAGGCAGAAGAATTTATATGTAAGGAGCTTTTGCCAAGGGTAAGAGGTGCAGCAACAGCACGCGTAAGAATACGTAAGGATAACGACGAGTTATATCGAGTTAAAAAATTATCTGCTAAGCAGACTGTAATTGCGATAGGAGCCTCTACCGGCGGAACAGAAGCGATTGCGGAGATAATAAGAAGTTTTGACAGCGATATACCGGGTATTGTTATAGCACAACATATTCCACCTGTATTTTCAGCTATGTTTGCCCAAAGAATTGCAAGAGAGAGTGGATTGGAGTGCAAAGAAGCAAAAACCGGAGATGTAATAAAGCAGGGGCAGGTATTGATTGCTCCGGGCGATAAGCATATGCGTCTTGCACGGTGTGGTGGTGAACTGATTGTTGACTGTAATATGGGTGAAAAGGTTAACGGACACAGACCTTCAGTTGACGTGTTATTTGATTCTGTTGCTAAGGTTGCTGGAAAAAATTCCATCGGGATAATTCTAACCGGTATGGGTGGAGACGGTGCCAAAGGACTTTTGAATATTAAGCAGGCCGGCGGGGAAACTATCGGTCAGGATGAGGCAACAAGTGTTGTATACGGAATGCCGAGAGAAGCGAGAAAATTGGGTGCTGTTAAGTATGAACTCCCGCTAAATGATATTGCAGCTAAGACGTATGCACTTTTAAAATATATGAAGTAAAAATGTGAACCCAAATTTAAAATATATCTAGTAAAATAATGAATCATAAATTTAAAATATATCAAGCAAAAAATTGTTGACAAATATACTTTCAACACGTATAATAGGTCAAGTGTGAGCGAAATAGATATGTATTTCGCAATAGAGAGACAGGAGGTGTAACAGAATGTCAATTTGTCCTAAGAATAAATCATCAAAGGCTAGAAGAGATAAGAGACGTGCTAATTGGAAGATGACAGCACCTAATCTTGTTAGATGTAGCAAGTGTGGTGAGCTTATGATGCCTCATCGCGTATGCAGAAGCTGTGGTTCATATAACAAGAAGGAAGTTATCGTTACAGAGGAAGCATAATTTATCTTGTCACATAACTTAGATGCATAATAATGTGAATTAAGGAAGTCCGCTGGCGGTCTTCCTTTTTTTCACTTACTAGGAAATTTCTTTGAAATTGTCCTAGTAAGCAAAAGCGCTCCGCGGGAACGCACTGCGGCGGAGCGGAAAATGTTGCTAACCCAACCCAGGCGGAGAATGTCGCAAGCGACATTCTTTGTTCTTGCGTTGTCTGGGTTTCGTTGCAGTATCTGATATTGTACTATATTATCTGATTTGTCTGTAGTATGTTTCTAAAAAATCAGGGTCATTAAGAAGTGATTCTTTAAATTCAATATAGTATTCTTTTGATGTATAATCATCCTTAAATACATGCATTGTCAGGGAGAAACAACCGTGTTTGTCTACAGGTAAAAAAAGCCCTGTTTTTGCGACAAAACATTCGGATTTTTTTGCTTTGCGTCGTACCTTTGAATCGGTATATACAGCAACACTTTTGTGTATCACTTTATCTTCTTTAATCAGATAATAGTAATCCTTATAATCAGAAAAGTAATACTTAAGAGTTAACTCACGAATCGGAATTGTGAGTGTGATAGTGCTATTACTCCAGTTGCAGATTATTCCTTTTGCAGTGGTTAAGGAAAATGAATAGTCAGCAGGAAGACTGCATTCGTAAGTTATGTTTACTGCATCCTGAGTATACTCGGATTTTATGTGATTTATCGGGAGGTTATCAAGCTCTTTTAAGAACATTAAGGAGGCAACTTGTGACAAGCCGGTTATATCTTCGTAATTATGCAGCAACAGCAGTTTTAGCAGATGTTCGTTTTCTTTGTGCATTATTTTTTTTTGCATATATTCAGAATAAACCTGAATAAGCTCACCGCCGTTATAGGTATCATCTCTGTCAAGGCCGACATATTGTTCAAATGACTTTAATTTTTTGTTAGGCAGTCCGAGTAATCCTGCGAAACCCCGGAGTGCGACATATAAGTCAAGATGCTTTATCTCATTAAGAGGAGATGGGTCTAGTTTGTGGTGTTTACATTTTGTGCGAATAAAAGGAACATCAAAAGAGTTGCCGTTATACTGTAACAACAGACTGAAATTTGACAGATAATCTAAAAAAGTCTGTATTATTAATTTTTCACTGTTGTAATCATCTGCAAAAAGTTGAATTACACGAAATATATTGTTTTCGTAAAATCCGATGCCTATCATATAGATTGATGATGTTTCGGGTGAAAGTCCTGTTGTTTCAATATCAAAAAAACATAATTGCTCCGGCGCAAAAACATTGTACGGATAAAAATTCCAATCTTTTTCGAGTGGAGAAATCATGGTTTCAATTTCAAATAAATGTTCATATATCTGCATATGTTTAATAAAATCCTTCCGATGTTTTATATTTCGACCTTTATTTTACTATAAGGAGGATGATTTTACAAATAGAGGTCAGCTGAAAGCGCTTGATGTTATCCTAAAGATAAAGATGATTGATATGCGGTGGGAGTTTGGAAAACTTAACGTCAGTATAATATGATGTTTGAAAAAATGTATATAATATGTTAAAATTTTTTTCATTAATATGTAATTGAGGTGAGACGATGGATATAAAGGAAAAGATTGAGGAATTGGATTTTCTTCGTGATGAATATGTTTTGCCTCAGGAAAAAAAAGAATTACGACAAGGATACAAAGAACATAGGGAACAGCTGAGACAGGAATACCGTGAACAAAGGAATAAGGATGACCAGACAAAGCAGGAACAAAAAGAGCAGAAGGAGCAGTTAAAGCAGGAGCATAAAGAGCAAAAAGAGCAATTAAAGCAGGAGTATCGCGAGCAAAAAGAAAAGATAAAAGAGTTGCGGGAAGCTGCAATGACTAATCTAAAAGGAAGAATACGTAATAATATGAGTGGAACTATCAGAGTTCTTGTAGTTGCTTTACTTGTTTTTATGCAGTTTGGACTTATTATTATTCTGCCTATGTTTTTAAGACAGTATTCGATTTATTTTTATCTTATATTAGAGGTGTGCAGCTTTATTTTGGCAGTTACCTTAGCCAATGCAGGCAAGAATTCTTCATTTAAGGTTGCCTGGATGTCGGTAGCTTTATTATTTCCAATTTCAGGTCATATTATGTTTTACTTGTGGGGGAGAAAGAAACCAAGGAGAAGGATTAGGGAGTATGCAGAAGCCGCATTTGCAAAAGGACAAGTTTATTTATCCCAAGACAAAGATGCCAATGCTGCTTTATACGAAATAGTGCCGGCTGCAAAACGTATGTCAAAGTATATGTGTTCAGAGAAGTTCCCATTATACCGTAATAACGATTTAAGATATTATTCAATGGGTGAGCATGTATTTAAGGATATGTTTGAAGACATGCTTACTGCAAAGAAGTTTTTACTTGTCAATTTTTACATTGTTGCAGAGGGCGATATATGGGATATGTTGCATGAGATAATGCTTCTTAAAGTATCAGAGGGTGTAGAGGTACTGTTTTTATACGATGATTTTGGTGCTGTACTAAGAACAGATAAGCATTTTGCAGACAGACTTAATGAAGAAGGAATTAAGACAAAGGTATTTAATCCTATATACAAATATACTGATAAAGTTATTCTGAATAGCCGTTCACACCAAAAGATAGTCGTTATAGACGGAGAGATTGGATATACGGGCGGTATAAATCTTGCTGACGAGTATGCTAATCTCATACAACGGTTCGGGGTATGGAAAGATTGCGGAATAAGAGTTGAAGGAGACGCCGTATGGGGACTTTCGATGACATTCCTTCAGATGTGGTCTATATGCAGTCCGGGTATACGTGTACCGTATATGAAATATAAATCTGAAAGGGTTTTTGAGAAAAATAATTGTTTTTGTCACGTGATATCGGATGGACCTATGCAAAGTGAAGATATTGTTATAGAAAGTGTATATAGGCAGATAGTGGCTGATGCAGATGAAAAAGTATATATAATGACACCTTATCTTATTCTTGAAGAGCATATGCTACAGACATTACTTGAAGCTGTTAAAAGAGGGGTGGATGTTCGAATTATTACTCCGAATATTCCTGATAAAAAAAGTGTTAAGTTGCTAACCAATTATAATTATGGTCCGCTTCTTGAAGGTGGAGTACGTATATTTGAGTATACTCCGGGATTCATTCACTCAAAAGTTATTATGAATGAATTTTGTGGATGTGTCGGTACGGTTAATATGGATTATCGTAGTTTCTATCTTAATTATGAGAACGCTGTGTGGGTATCAGACCCGGGTGTGCTTGGTGACATTGAACTTGATTTTAAGGAGACTTTTAATATTAGTGAGGAGATTACCTATAAAATGTGGCTTGACAGACCTTTTAAGGATAGAATAATTCAGCCTGTTCTTAAACTGTTGTCAACGTTGGCATAGTTGTGTAATGTGGGTAAATCGGAGGGGATTATATGTATGTAAGTGTTTGTAAACATTGTTTTAAGGTGTTTAGGTCTGTAGCCCCCAGGGGATTTTGTGACGACTGTAAAGAAGAGGATATGACTGAGTTTGACAGAATCGAAGAATATCTTAAAAAGTATCCCAACAGTAATGCCCTGCAGATTGCTGAGAGTCTTGAGATTGATGTTTATAATATTATAAAATACATGGAAGAAGGAAGATTAATTATATCCCAGGGACGTTTTGACAGATTGGAGGATTAGCAATTGATTGCATATGTTGAAGGAATATTAAAATATGTGAGTGAAAAGGATATCATCGTTGATGTTGGTGGAATCGGATATATGATAATTGTCCCGACATCGGTTATCAGTAATCTGCCAAAGCTCGAATCACTTGTAAGAATATATACATATATGGCAGTTAGGGAAGACGCAGTTTTGTTGTACGGATTTTTGGAACGTGATGATGAGCAGATGTTTGAAAAGCTTATTACTGTTAACGGCATTGGGCCTAAAGGAGCTATCGGAATACTTTCAACACTTAGTCCGGATGAACTTCGTTTTGCGATATTATCAGATGATGTAAAAACAATATCCAAAGCCCCGGGAATAGGAGCTAAAACAGCCGGAAGACTGGTTCTTGAATTGAAAGATAAGATTGATTTGCAGGATGCATTTGAACTAAAGTTACAACATGGCGCATCTGACAAGGTTGGTCAGTCAGCCGGTAGCGATGTGATAAATGAAGCGGTACAGGCCTTGGTTGTACTTGGATATTCAGGCAGTGAAGCATTAAAAGCGGTAAAGAGTATTGAAGCAGATGAAAATACCACCGTTGAACAGCTTCTTGCGATGGCATTAAAGAGTCTGTAATAGGGAGGCACTATGGAAAAGCGCATTATTACTACGGAATATATGGAAGAAGAGGGAAGATTTGAGAATAGCTTAAGACCCAAATTATTAACTGAATATATTGGTCAGTCTAAGGCAAAAGAGACCTTAAAAATATATATTGAAGCGGCTAAGCTGCGCGGCGAACCTCTTGATCATGTCCTTTTATACGGACCGCCCGGGCTTGGAAAAACAACTCTTGCCCAGATTATTGCTAATGAAATGGATGTTAATCTTAAAGTAACATCAGGTCCTGCTATTGATAAGCCGGGAGATATGGCGTCTATACTCAGCAAATTGAATGATGGAGATTTATTGTTTATAGATGAGATACACAGACTTAACAGACAGGTGGAAGAGGTTCTTTATCCTGCGATGGAGGATTTTGAGATAGATGTCGTTATTGGTAAGGGAGCGACAGCTAAGTCGATTCGTATTGAACTTCCTAAATTTACCCTTGTAGGAGCAACAACAAGAGCCGGTATGCTTACAGCTCCTTTGAGAGACAGATTCGGTGTTGTGAATCGTCTTGAATTTTATACTGTGGATGAGCTGGAGAAAATCATTACAAGATCAGCGCATGTACTTGGTATTGATATTGATACTGAAGGTGCGAATCAGATTGCAAGACGTTCAAGGGGTACTCCAAGAATTGCTAACAGACTTCTTAAACGGGTAAGGGATTTTGCACAGGTAAAATACGACGGAAACATAACAAAGGATATTGCAGCGAAGTCACTGGATATGCTTGAAGTAGATAAGTACGGATTGGATAATACAGACAGACGGATACTTATTCAAATGATAGACAAGTTCGGTGGCGGTCCGGTCGGACTTGACACACTGGCAGCAAGTATTGGTGAGGATTCAGGAACCATAGAGGATGTTTATGAGCCATTTCTGATTCAGAACGGTTTTCTGGCAAGAACACCAAGAGGACGTATAGTTACGGAAACTGCATATAAGCATCTTGGATTATCATAAACTTGTATTTTTATCGAATTGAAATAATGCGGTGAAACGATATCGTATGGTTGGCACAGGGATAACTTGCCATATAGTGGTCAATAGGATATAATTGTAATATTACATTTAGTGCGTTGTTGTTTTTGCAGTCAGATACCATAAAGATATGGAGATAGGGGGACATATGAAAAATAAGAATGATGTTGAAGTTTTAATTGACGGAACTAAGTATACTTTATGTGGTTATGAGAGTACTGAGTATATACTTAAGGTTGCTTCGTATATTAATTCTAAGATTGATGAGATTAAGTCAAACATGCCCCCGGGAACACTGCTTGATGAAAAGACACGTAATCTTTTGATGCATCTTAATATAGCAGATGATTATTTTAAGAGTATTGAGAAGTATGAAATGCTTAACGAAGAAAAAAATGATATTGACAAAGTTTTATTTGAACTTAAGCATGAGCTTGCAAGTGCAAAAGATAAGATAGAAGAACTAAAAAAAGAAAATGCGGAATTGGAACGCAGATTAAAGAAATATTGATGAAATAAAGGTATAAGACCTTAGGAAGCGAAGGTAGAATTATGACTAAACCTGAGATATTGGCACCCGGAGGCTCGCCTGAAAGTATATATAGTGCAATTAACGCCGGGTGTGATGCCATATATGCAGGAGGCAGAAGATTCGGGGCAAGAGCATTTGCTGATAATCAGGATAATGACAGTCTTATAGAGATACTTAATAATATACATCTTGCCGGTAAGAAATTATATCTTACTGTTAATACTATTCTTACACAGAGAGAAACCTTTGAGTTGTATGATTATCTGTCCCCCCTGTATGAAAAAGGCCTTGATGCGGTTATTGTACAGGATTTGGGTGTTCTGAAATTTATTCACAAAGAGTTCCCACAGTTGCAGATTCACGCAAGTACCCAGATGAGCATTACAGGCGGTATGGGTGCTAATTTTATTATGCCATACGGTGTGACGCGAGTTGTGCCTGCAAGGGAATTATCATTTGAAGAGATAAAACAATTACGCAGAACAACTTCTGCAGAGATAGAGGTTTTTGTTCATGGAGCCCTTTGCTCATCTTATTCAGGACAATGTCTTATGAGTAGTCTTATCGGCGGCAGAAGCGGAAACAGGGGAGCCTGTGCCCAGCCGTGTCGAAAAAAGTATTCACTTAACGGGTTGGATATGGAGTATAGTCTCAGTTTAAAAGATTTGTGTACTTTGGAACATATGCCGTTGCTTGTTCAAAGCGGTATTGATTCGTTTAAAATAGAAGGTAGGATGAAGAAACCAGAATATGTAGCAATTACAACTCATATGTATAGAAAATATCTTGATATATATATGGATAAAGGAGAAAAGTTTTATAACGAATCGGTTCTTTCTTCAAAAGAATTCAGTGACGATATGAAAGCTCTCAGGGATATATATAACCGTGGTGGTTTCACTTCTGCGTATCTTATTAAAGAAAAGGATAAATCAGAGATATTATCAGGTAACAGACCTAATCATGAAGGTGTTGTTGTCGGATATGTGAATGATGTTTATAAAAAAGGAGTCAGCATTACATTTACTGATACTGTCAACAGCGGTGACATCCTTGAAATAAGAGACAAGTCAGGTAATAAGGTTCATGATTATACTCCGGGAACGGGTTATATTACCGGTGATATGATTAATATTAATGCCGGATACAATAACAGATTGGTAAAAAAAGGGATGCAGTTGTTCAGAGTACGTAACAACAAGCTTATTGATGAATTGCTTACCGCGTATCCGGTAACTATGTGCAATGTGCCTGTAGAAGGTGAGTTACATGCTGTTGTTGGGAAACCGTTACAAATTGTTGTAAGGAATCAAGAAGGCACTGTAACAACGTCTGTTTACGGCAATGAAGTTAAGGAAGCAGACCGTCACCCGGCAGATGAAGAGTATATTAAGAGTAAGGTTATGGTGAAAGGGAATTCTGATTTTGCATGGAGCAATCTTAACGTACATCTAGAAGGTAATGCGTATATTTCCCCATCAGAGCTTAAAAATATAAGAAGACAGGTTTTGGCTGAGCACCGGGTGAATCTGCTTGTACGTTTTAGAAACGAATTGGCTGAAAAAAGTGGCTATGAGGAATGTGTTTCGAAGGTTAAGTCCGATAGCAGTGTTAATATTATTGCAGAGTGTAACCACGATAATCAGCTAAACTGTTTGCTTGAAAATGACAATGTGAATGAAATATATATTCAGTATGATTTGGCAGAATCCGTAATCCGGGACGGGAATATAACGGGTATTAATAAAACGTTTTACATTGTTCTTCCGCGAATTATCAGAAGTAAAATAGTGTATCAGAATATAGAAAAGAGTATAAGACTTGTTAAGGAAACCAATAATTTCTTTAAGGGAATTGTAGTATGTACGTTGTGCCAGATTAATTTCTTCGCAAGCTTATGTAATGAGCTTGGTCTTGTAATGGATTCTTATGATAATTTATACGTAAGGAATTCGTATGCCAACAGTTTCCTGAAGGAAGAAGGAATATACAGAACAATTGCTTCCATTGAAATGAGTGAGCCTGAGCTTAAAGAACTTAATACGTGGAATGACGGAAAAGTTATTATTACAGTATACGGCAAGCCGGCAGCAATGATTACGGACAGAACCCCAAGACAGGCCGGTACATTAAAGGATTCTTATGGTAATATTTATACTGTTGTTGACAGAAATGAATACAATGAAATTGTTTCGTATGAGCCTGTTAACAGAATTGATAGTGTTAATTCATATAAATGTAACAACTATAGAGTATTATTTACTGATGAGAATGAAAAAGAGATAAAAACTGTATTGGAAGATATACGGAGGCAGCTATATTGAATACTATCATAGGATTATGCGGATATATTATCGTAATAGCCATTGCGTTATATACTTTGTTTTGTTTTACGGCATTCAGAGGGCATAATCAGAAAAGAAGCAAAAAAATATATAGAAGGCAGAGATTGTGTATATTGATAATCCAGTTGTTATGCAATGTGATATTGTATGTAAGGGATTACGATATACGCATTCTTGTATTGTATGGAATCGAAGTTGTTGTTTTTTTGGCATCAATTATTTTTTATCAGATTTTCTATAAAGGGCTTTCAAGACTTGTTCTTAATAATATGCTGATGTTACTTGTAATCAGTTTTGTTATGTTAAAAAGAATCAGCGTTGATTATGCGTTAAAACAGCTTACTATTGCAGCATTAGCCCTTGCAATATGTATATTCGTACCGATTATTATTAAAAAGTTTAAGTATTTTGACAGGCTGGGATGGCAGTATGCGATGCTTGGGATAGTTCTTCTTGCTCTTGTATACATCTTAGGAGTCGAAAAGAATGGTTCAAGAAACTGGGTGTCTATAGCAGGTGTTGGCTTTCAGCCGTCGGAGTTCGTAAAAATCATTTATGTATTTTTTATCTCGGCATTGTTATCCCGAAAAACACATTTTAAACATGTGGTTGCTGTTACAGTGACGGCAGCGGTTCATGTATTAATTTTGGTTGTTCAAAAGGACCTTGGAAGTGCGCTGATTTATTTTTTTACATATGTGGTTATGTTGTATGTTGCGACGGGAAACTATGCGTATCTTGGCGGAGGTATTGCAGGCGGAAGTGTGGCAGCATGTATTGCATATAAGTTATTTTCCCATGTTCGTGTAAGAGTTTCGGCGTGGCTTAATCCATGGGCAGATATTGATAACAAGGGTTATCAGGTTACACAGTCTTTATTTGCCATCGGAATGGGCGGATGGTTTGGACTGGGACTTGGAAGAGGAAAGCCGGGGTTAATTCCTGTTGTAGAAAGTGATTTTATATTTTCTGCCATAGCTGAGGAATTGGGTGGAATATTTGTGATATGTCTGTTGTTGATATATATAAGCTGTTTTATTATGTTTGTTAATATTGCAATGAAAATAGACAGGCAGTTTTACAAGCTTACTGCTTTTGGTCTGGCGATATTATTCTTATTTCAGGTTTTTCTGGCCGTCGGAGGTGTTATTAAATTCATTCCGTCAACAGGAGTGACTCTTCCGCTTATCAGTTATGGCGGCAGTTCGGTTATAAGTACTGTTATGTTGTTCTCCGTTATTCAGGGAATGTATGTGTTAAATGGAAGTGAAGGTGATGCCGGTGAAGAACAATAAAGATAATACAGTGAAGAAAAATGATTCCGAAATTGAACAAATAGAAAACAATCTGGGCCAGTTTATTGAAAAAGAATACGGAATAAGGCCGGCAGAAGATGCATGCGATGAGCCGGATAATCAAACTATTTCAGATAATGATACGAAAGATATTCAAAAACAGGAAAAAAGAAAGCGTCGTAAAAGTAACAGAGAGATAGTTATTGCTGCGTATATTTGTATGATGATAATTGTTGCAATGATTGTATATTTGGGGAAGTTTATCGCCGCGGATAACACTGAAATGCTAAGTAATCCGTATAATAAGCTTCAGGGTGTGTTAGAGAAATACACAAAAAGAGGCGATATACTGTCTGCAGACGGAAAAGTACTTGCCACCACTGTGACAGACAGCAACGGAAATGAGATAAGGGAGTATCCTTACGGAAAAATGTATGCTCATTCGGTGGGATTTGTAGGGAAAGGTAAAACCGGAATCGAATCAACTTACAATATATACATGCTTAACTCCAGTATAAATCCGGTGTATGAAGCAATTACCGAATTGAAGGGAGAAAAAAATCCCGGGGATGATGTTGTTACAACCCTTGATTCTAAGCTGCAAAAGGTTGCTTATGATGCACTTGGTTCTTATAAAGGTGCAGTACTTGTAATGAATCCTGATAACGGTGAGATACGCGCCATGGTTTCAAAGCCTGATTATAATCCCAATACAATTGCTGTTGACTGGAATAAGATTGTAAATGAAGATGATGAAGAATCTGCGCTTCTTAACAGAGCCACACAAGGGCTGTATCCTCCCGGTTCAACATTTAAGCTGATAACCATGTTAGAATATATTAGAGAGAATAATAATTATGAAGATTTTAGTTTTCAATGTAAAGGGGATGCGGATATAGAAGGTGTCAAAGTAAATTGTCACAATAAAAAGTCACATGGTAAACTTGATATCAATATGGCCCTTGCTAAATCCTGTAACGGCGCATTCGCCAAAATGGGGACAAGTCTTGACATAGAATCATATAACAACACGTGCAGTCAGCTTTTGTTTGGGAAAGAGCTTCCTTACACGGGTCAGTACAGTAAAAGCATATTTGATTTGCCAACTGACGCAAATGCCGGATTGATTACCCAGACTTCATTCGGACAGGGAAATACAATGATTTCTCCGTTGCATGCCGGTATTATTGTAAGTGCCATAGCTAACGGAGGATATATAGTAACGCCTCATTTGGTGTCTCATGTTCAGGGCGGAGATAATATGACAGTAAGGAGCTTTTCGTATTCGAAAGGTGAACAGGTTATGACGGACAGAGAAGTAAAGGCTCTTAGAAAAGCTATGGGTGATGTTGTTAATTCGGGTACTGCATATGCGCTGTCGGCAAGTAATTATAAAGTGTACGGAAAAACCGGTTCGGCTGAATATGATTCCTCGGGAGAATCTCATGCATGGTTTGTAGGTTATGCAAGAAAGAATAAAGAAAAACTTGTCGTAAGTATTATCGTTGAAGGTGCCGGAACAGGAAGTGAATATGCGGTGCCGATTGCTAAGAAGATTTTTGACAGTTATTGATTAATAAATATATTTGTGTTATCATTTTTCAGAAAATAAGAACATCTGTATTTCCAATTAGGTTTGGAACACGGAATCGGGTGAAATTCCCGGCGAGTCGGTCACTGTGAAGAGACAATTTGGTCTATAAGTCAGATACGTGGATACAGATGGTTGTTTTTGCCGGAACCGAAAACAGCAGAAAATAATATTCTGACAACACGGACGGGCAGCTTGTGGTTGTTGACCCGGTTGCATTTTTGGCAGTGTGCCCGGACTTGAGTCAGAGTTGTTTTGGTACGGCTATATTGGAAAAGGTTTAACGTAAGTAACCTGTTCTGATATAGCATTTTTGTTCTGTGTAGTTATATTGCTGAACAAAATGCTCCAAAAAAATCAAAGGAGAACAAGACAATGAAAAGAGAAACTGTTAACAATGAATCAAGGAAACGTAATAAGGGCAGACGACTGATAAGTTTTATATTGGTTATGGCTTTGTTCTTATGCTCAGTTGTACCGGTTAGTGAAACTAACAATGTTAAAGCTGCAAAAAGCTACGGCGGGTATGTGTATCTTACAGTTGAAAAAGTTACTGTAGGTCAGGGGTGTGTAATTGCTCCTGTAAAAGTGCCTGTGTATAAAAATGAAACAATGCTTGAACTGTTACAACGTGTTATGGGTGACAGCCTTATAGTAACAGAGTCAGATTATGGTGATTACATATCAGGAGTTATAGATAATGGTAGTCCCAAAGGATGGAAAAGTGATTCGATACCTGAGATTATTCGTGATGCCGCAACAGAAAATGGTTTGGATATCACGGATAGGGCTGAAAGTGATAAGTTGATTTCCGGTGATTATTCGGAACAATCCGGTTGGATGATGGCACTTAACAATTCAGGAACTATGGCATCAGCAGAGGCTTATGCTTTTGGTTCGGGAGATTATCAGTTCGTTGATAACGATGTAATCAGACTTCAGTTTTCTGTTTACGGATGGGGTGCTGATACCAATACGGCTGATCCTGCATGGTCTACACCTTTATATTCATTTCCTGATAAGGACAGGCTTATAAGACTTCTTGCCGATTATATGGCTGACAAGTCTGCAGAAACCTATACTGATGCCATTGATGTATTAAATGACTGGGATGCAACTCCTTCTGAAGTGTCTGCCGCTTGTTCGGAATTATCTGCAGCAAATGAGGCGGCATTAAAACTCAAAGCTTCAGAATTTGAAAAGAAAGCGGTAGACTATATCCAATCAATAACTACCGAACCGGGATATAACAATGAGTGGAATATAATGACCCTTGCCCGTGGCGGAGCGGATGACAAAGAATTATATACTTCGTATTATAAGTCGGTGATTGATAAACTAAAAGAGACAGACAGTAACAGGATTTCTGCAAACAAAAGTGTTGATAACTCAAGAGTTATTATTGCTTTATCCTCAATCGGAGCAGATGCCACTGATGTTGCGGGATATAATCTGATTGAGCCGCTTGCTGATATTACTTATGCAGGTAAAGGCGGAATCAATGGACTTGTGTACTCACTTATAGCGCTTGATACGCGAAACTATGATATTCCTCAGATTGCCGATGAAGAAAAACAGACTACAAGAGATAAGTTAATAGATATGATTCTTGATGCAAGAGTAGAGGATGGAGGATGGAATTTCTCTGCAACTGCAAAAGAATGTGATCCTGACATGACAGGAATGGCATTGTGTGCAATAGCTCCATATACAGACAGTCATAGCGAGGTAAAAGATGCTGTAAATGAGGCTATAGAAGCATTAGAGGCGATTCAAAATGATAACGGTGGTTTTTCATCTTACGGAATTGCATCAGCAGAGAGCAATGCCCAGGTAATAGTAGCTCTTAGCACATGTGGATATGACGTAATTGAAGATGGAAAATGTAAGAAAGAAGACAAAAATGTTTTGACTGGTCTTATGACTTTCGTAAAAGAAGACGGTTCATTTTCCCACAGTATTGAGGCGGCTGCTAATAAGATGTCGTCTTTACAGGGAGCATACGCTCTTAATGCTTATGTAAGAAACGTTAATAATCAAAATAGTTTATATGATATGACGGATTGTAACGAGCCAAAATATGATAGTGATGCAATTCATGAATACATTAAGCCTGAGGCGACTAACGAACCTGAGGCGACAACAACTCCTGAGGCGACAACAACTCCTGAGGCGACAACAATTCCGGAGGCAACAACAACTCCTGAGGCAACAACAATTCCTGAGGCGACAAACACTCCGGAGGCAACAACAACTCCTGAGGCGACAACAACTCCTGAGGCGACAATAATTCCTGAGGCAACAACAATTCCTGAGGCGACAAACACTCCGGAGGTGACAAAAGCCCCTGAGGCAACAGACGCACAGAAATCTGATAAAGAATTTGTGGTTAATAAACTTAAATACTCTGTTATAGATAACAAAAAGGTAATTTGCAAGGGATACGACAAATCGGTAAAGAATGCTAAGATTACTATACCGGCAACTGTAAAATATAACGGCAAAAGTTATAAAGTAACCGGAATAGGTAAGAAAGCATTTGCAGGCAATAAATACTTGAAAAAAATAATTATCGGAAAAAATGTGTTGTCTATAGACAAGAAAGCATTTGATAATTGTAGCAATTTGACATATATTTCGTTCAATTGCAACAATTTAAAAAACGTGCATTCACGTGCATTTGGCGTGTTTAATAAAAAATGTAAAGTAATATGTAAAAACAAAATATATAAAAAAGTAAAAAAACTATTTGCAAAATCAAAAAGAGTTACAATAAAAAAGAGCAGGTAATGTAATGAAAAAAAAGATAGTTATTGCGGTAATAATTATTCTTGCATTGGTAGGAACATATTGGTATGGAGGCTCATCTGACAGTTCGCACGGATGGTTTGTTTCTGATGTATGTAAAACGACGACAGACCCATCCGACGAAACGACTGATGGTTCTGTGATGGACGCAGAAACATCAGTGCGTGATTCCTCCGAAGAAGAGGTGGCCGGAACAGAGTTGGATGCAGATACATCAGAGCATGATTCATCCGCCGAAGTAGGAGTCGGAACAGGGTTGGACGCAGAAACATCAGAGCATGATTCATCCGCCGAAGTAGGAGCCGGAACAGGATTGGACGCAGAAACATCAGAGCGTGATTCATCCGAAGAAGCGGAAGATGGGATACAGTTAGATTGTGACCGTCTTGATAATAAAAATGACTCTGTTGACAATAAAACGGCAAAGGTTTCAAAGGCAACAAAAGCCCCGACATCAACTAAAGCATCAAAGGCAACAAAAGCGCCGATGTCGACTAAAGTATCAAAGGCAACAAAAGCCCCGACATCAACCAAGGTTTCAAGGGTAACAAAAGCTCCAACATCAACTAAGGTTTCAAAGGCAACAAAAGCGCCGATGTCGACTAAAGTATCAAAGGCAACAAAAGCGCCGACGTCGACTAATGTCTCAAAGGTAACAAAAGCGCCGACGTCGACTAATGAATCAAAGGCAACAAAGGCTCCTGCAACCAAGGCACCTACCACTAAGGCTCCTACAGTTACAAAGCGACCTGTGGCTACTGTAGTTCCGGCTGTAACAAAAGCTCCGAATAAAAATGTTTGCTATGTTTCTATTAATTGTGGAGATATTTTAAATCATAAACAGGATCTTGTAAAAGGAAAAGAGGAGCTGATTCCTGATTCGGGGGTTATTCTTGGTAAGACTGCAGTAACATTAGACGATAACGATACAGCATTTGATGTATTAAAAAAAGTAACTAAAAATAATTCAATTCATTTAGAGTATTCGTATACTCCGGGATACGGAAGTTATTATATTGAAGGAATTGCCAATATATATGAATTTGACTGTGGAGATACTTCCGGATGGACATATTATGTTGACGGTGAATTTCCTAATATGGGTTCATCTGAATATGAGGTTAATCCGGGAGAAAGTATTGAGTTTTGGTATTCATGTACTTACTAGCAGAGGTATTAGGCTGTTAACAAATAGTTTGTGAATAATACAAAAAGCAGGAGATAAAGTATGGTATTTTTGCATCCCCTTGCAACACTTGTATATTATATAAGTGTTATAGGACTTACAATGATTATTAATAATCCGATCTGTACGGGAATTGCGATTGTTGGTTCGTTAGTTCACCTGATTATGGTTAAAGGGACGGATAATATGGGCAAGACAGCAATAATGTTGATTCCAATGGTTCTTATAACCGCGGCAATTAATCCGTTGTTTTCCCATGAGGGTGTAACCGTACTCGGTGTATTTCCAAGTGGCAATATTCTTACTCTTGAATCTGTGTTATATGGTCTTAATATGTCGGCAATTCTTCTTGCAGTAGTGTTATGGTTTGTATCTGTTAACGTTATTATGACCGCCGAACGTATACGATATGTGCTCGGGAGAGTATTTCCGGTTCTTGCCTTAACATTTTCAATGACACTCCATTTTATTCCAAGAATCAGAAAACATATTATTAAAGTGTCAGAAGTTAAAAGAGTGATGTACGGCAATGGTGCTAATTCTCTAAAAAACAGAATCACCGGGCTCACACAATCATTTACATGGATTCTTAATGATTCTGTTGACACTGCTGACAGTATGCGGTGCAGAGGTTATGGACTGGCAGGAAGAAGTTCGTATTCAAGATATATTTTTCGTACAACTGACGGGATTTGGATTGGTTTAGTTATTATACTGACAGCCTATGTAATATGGGGAGTTTTGGGTGACCACATATATTGGCAATATTATCCGTATGTGAAATGCGGTTATAACGGTTTTTCAACGATTAGTGTGTATATTGCATATGTGATGCTGTGTTTATTGCCAACGTTAACACTGATAAAAGCATCGGACGAAAAAGGGACTGTGAGAGCATAAGTAAAATGAAAATAACAGTCTGCGGGAGGAGAATACCAATGAATAAAAATTTAGGTGATATGGCTTATGAAATCAAAGACCTGTCATTTGCATATATTGATTCTTGTGTAAATGCTCTTACGGATATTAACCTTAATATACCTTCCGGTTCATTTGTTGTATTGTGCGGCCCTTCAGGATGCGGAAAAACTACATTACTTCGCCACTTAAAGCCGGTAATGTTTCCGAGAGGAAAAAGAGAAGGTGTAATACTGTATTCGGGAACTGATATTATGTCTGTAGAAGACAGAGTACAGGCTCAGGATATAGGTTATGTATTTCAGAATCCGGATGCGGGGATTGCGACACAAAAAGTATGGACGGAGCTGGCATTTGGACTTGAAAGTCTGGGACTTGATAATCAGGTTATAAGGCAGCGCGTGGCCGATACTGCATCATATTTTGGAATGCAGGATATATTTGAAAAAAATAATGATGAATTGTCGGGCGGTGAGAAACAACTTGTGAATCTGGCATCAGTACTCGTGATGAATCCTTCGGTTTTGGTGTTAGATGAACCGGTAAGTCAGCTTGACCCGATCAGCAGTGCAAGATTTATAGAACTGCTTGGACGTATAAACAGAGAAAATGGAATAACGGTAGTAATATCTGCGCACAGAATTGAAGAATTGCTTTCCATATCTACCCATATGGTAGTTATGAAAGAGGGAAAAATCACAAATTGTTATGATAAAAATAAATATTCCGCAATGGTGAGTGAATGCAAAGAAGAATTAAAAGAAGCTTTGCCGGCGGCAACAAAAATGTATATTGCCATGAAGAATAATGGTGTTGTTAATCGTATTGATGCCAAGGAAGATACAGAAGAATTTTGTCCGTTTTCAGTAGCTGAAGGAAGAACGTGGCTTCGTAGTAAAGATATGAAGGGAATAGTGAATTCACTTGAATCTTTCAGTAAGGATACGGAAAGTGAGAGGGAGAATAATCCTGTTATTGAAGTTAAATCCTTGTATTATTCATACCCGAAATCAGAACACGGGATTATAAAAAATGCGGAATTGTCAATAATGAAAGGAGAGGTATACGGTATGCTTGGAGCCAATGGTTCCGGTAAAAGTACATTTCTTTCGTTGTTATCAGGAATAATCAGACCTACTCATGGTAAAGTCATTATATCTAAAGGAAACAGATTATGTTTATTGCCGCAGAATCCGGAACTTTTATTTGAAAAAGACAAAGTGAAAGATGATATTGATTTGACAAAGAAAACGACAGATAATGCCAAGGCATGGGATAATCTAAGGGAACAGGTTATTTCTTTATGTGATATAGAAAAACTTCTTAATCTCAATCCGTATAATCTCTCGGGAGGAGAAAAACAAAGGGTAGCTCTTGCCAAGGTGATAATGTCAGATGCAGATATATTGTTGTTGGATGAGCCTTCAAAAGGAATGGACGCAGCTCATAAGAGTACCCTGATACGTATTATTAAATGGCTCTCCGGTATAGGTAAAACCATTCTTATAGTCAGCCACGATATAGATTTTGTTGCAGATTGTGCCGAACGGGTAGGATTATTATTTGACGGTAATATAACAGCATCAGGTGCCGTAAGGAAGTTTATGCTGAATAACAACTATTATACTACAGATGTAGTAAAGATGACCAGGGGAATTGCAGATGGATGTGTGACTGTAGCGGACGTTACATGTGAAACATCAGGAAATAAAACAAGTGATGTTTCGAGTAATATAACAAGTGATGCTTTGAGTAACACAACAAGCGAGGCTCCGAGTAATATAACAAGTGATACTTCAAGTAACAAAACAAGTGAGGCTCCGAGTAATATAACAAATAATACTTCAAGTAACACAACAAGCGAGGCACCGAGTAATATAACAAATGATACTTCAAGTAACACAACAAGTGACGCTTTGGGTGACACAACAAGCGAGGCTCCGAGTAATATAACAAATAATACTTCAAGTAACACTGTGAAATTTTGGTTAATTTATGCTCTTATAATGCCGGTTACGATTTGGTTTGGAATGGAGATATTGCAGGATAGAAAGTATTATTTTATTGCACTGTTAATTATACTCGAATCAATGATACCTTTTTATGCAGGCTTTGAAAAGAAAAGGTATTCAGCGCGGGTTATTGTTGTTACGGCGGTGCTTTGTGCAACAGCTGTGTCATCAAGAGTGGCATTTTATATGCTTCCGGGGATTAAGCCAATGGCGGCAATCATTATCATTTCGGGAGTTGTACTTGGTAAGGAACTTGGTTTTATGGCCGGTTCGTTGGCAATGCTTATAAGCAATATATTTTTTGGTCAGGGAGCATGGACTCCGTGGCAGATGTTTGCTATGGGACTTGTAGGAATGATTGCAGGATTATTATTTCATAAAAGAAGATTTCAGGTTAACAAGTATATACTTGCAGGGACAGGAGCATTACTGGTATTTATCTTATACGGAGGAATAGTTAATCTTAACACATTACTTACGGTTAGGGATGCTATATCTGTTGAAGCAATTGCAACGACTTATCTTGCCGGACTTCCTTTTGATATCCTTCACAGTATTGTGACGGCAGCTTTATTATTGGCGATATCAAAAGGAATGATAAAGAAAATAGGACGAATAGTATAATATTATGTTTCACAAAATGCTGTATATATGCTAAAATGTTATCTGAATTCTATCTTAAAAAGCGGAGTGAGACTGACATGATGAATAAAAATCAGATTAATACATGGCGAATTATGGCTTTTGTTTGTACCTTGATTATGACTATCGGACTTACCGGATGTTCCGGCAAAGCAGGTAAAAGTTATGACATGGGAATGGATTATTATGAAGAAGGGCAATATACCGAAGCTGCGGAATCATTTGTTGCCGCGATAGAAGCTAATCCTGATAAGGCAGAATATTATATTGCATACGGAATGACTCTTATTGAATTAGGTCAATATGAGGACGCAAGAAAGCAATTTGGTCTGGTTGTCCGGGATATGGATAACAGGATTGTTAGGGAGAATAATAAAAGAGCATACAGAGGAATGGCGATTGCATTTTTCAATGAGGGAAACTTTGAACAGGCAAAGGGATATTTTGAGATTGCCCTTAAAACAGAGGAACTTGAAGAGCTCAATGAAGATTTGACGTCTTATATGGCCAATTGTGAGATGAAACTTACGAATTATAAGAGTGCATTAGAATATTGGAACAAGCTGCTTGAAGACGGAGATGACTCAGCAGATGTTATGTCAGAGTATTATCTTGGGCGCGGTGAGACACAATATGCTATGGATAATATAACCGGTGCTATTGAAGATTTCCGACTGGCTGTAAAAGAAAATGAGAATAACTACCAGGCTTATATAGGTCTTTATCTGACTCTTAAAGAGAGTCAGGATGAGTCAGGAAGTCTGGAGGTTTTGGACACGGCTCTTTCGGAAATCGGTGATGATAAGGAAAACGTTTTTTACAGAGCAATATTCAATTATTATAAAGGTGATTTGGATGTGGCAAACAAAGAGTTTAGTAAGGCACTAAAATCAGGAAACAATAATGCTTTGTATTATCTGGGAAAGATATGTCAGGATAAGGGTGATTTTGAAGGCGCCATTGAGAAATACAATGAATATACAGAACAAAATCCGGCAGGGAAGAATGCTGAATACTGTAATCAGATGGGTGGATGCCTGCTTGAGCTTCAAAGGTACGAAGAAGCGATTACATGGTTAGATAAGGGTGTTGCCATGGCAGCAGGAAAGATAAGGCAGCAGTTATTGTTCAACCGGGTTGTGGCTTATGAACATATAGGTGACTATAATACTGCGAAAGAGCTTGCTTCTGCTTATTTGGATATATACACGGATGAGAATATGAGTAAAGAATACGAATACATCAAAACCAGAACAGAGAATTAGATGTGAATTATCGTGTACCTAAGAAAAGTATATAACAAGTTTTATGAAAAGGTGTGATGTTTTGAGTTTATATGAGACAAAGGAAAATGCAGAAAGGCTGCTTCTTGTAGGAGTTGCCATTGGCAATGAAGAAGAGGTTATGGAATCTCTTGATGAGTTAGAGGAACTTGCGCATACTGCCGGTGGAGAAACAGTGTACAAGACCATACAGAACAGAGAGGCTTTTCATCCGGGAACTTATGTGGGAAAAGGTAAGCTTGAAGAACTTAAGGAATTAGTTGAAGAATACGATATTGACACTGTTGTTTGCGATGATGAATTATCTCCGGCGCAGCTTAGAAACATTGAGGCTGTGCTTCATACAAAAGTTATTGACCGCACAATTATGATTCTTGATATATTTGCAATGAGGGCAATAACCAAAGAAGGAAAAATACAGGTTGAACTTGCCCAGCTAAAGTATAGGGCATCAAGACTTATCGGACTCAGAAGTTCTCTTTCAAGACTTGGAGGAGGAATCGGAACAAGAGGACCCGGTGAAAAAAAACTTGAAATGGACAGACGTCTTATACGAGAAAGGATTTCTATTCTTGGCAGGGAGTTAGATGAGGTAAAGCGAACAAGAGATATTGCCAGACGTAAGAGAATGGATAGTTCAATTCCCCTTGTTGCAATAGTAGGGTATACCAATGCCGGCAAATCAACTCTTCTTAATACTCTTACAGGTGCAGGAATATTAGAGGAAGACAAGTTATTTGCAACGTTGGATCCGACAACCAGAATGTATGAGTATGAGGACGGAAGTCAGGTGTTATTTACTGATACTGTCGGCTTTATCAATAAACTTCCGCATAATCTTATTGATGCTTTCAGGAGTACTCTTGAGGAAGCCAAATATGCAGATATTATTCTTCATGTGGTAGATATAAGTAATCCTGCTTGTGACATGCAGATGGATGTAGTATATGAAACGCTTGATAAGTTAGGTGTTTCTGACAAGCCTATTATTACTTTGTACAATAAAATTGACAAGGCCGTAGATGAACAGTTTATGGTACGTGATATGAAGAGCAATATTGTGGTAAGGGCATCAGCAAAGAAGCAGATTGGACTTGATAAACTGCTTGAACACATTGCAAAGCTTCTTGATGACGGGATGCGACTTATTGAACAGGTTGTCCGGTACAAGGATGCGGGCAAGATTCAGGATATAAGAAAATACGGAAAACTCCTTGAGGAAGAATACAGGGAAGACGGAATATTTATTAAAGCAAAAGTACCTAAAAATATTCATATAGACATTTGATTAAAACCATCGGCATATAATTAGTAAAAATGTCGGTGGTTTATTAATATATGTCAGCAAAAATGAAGGGGTTCATCCTCACAATAATCATAGTTTTAGGTTGTGTTATATGGGAAAACAAAGTTGTAGGTAACAACGTGGAACGGCTATACACTTCTTATTACGCCGGGGTAACTGATTTGACAACCGATAAAATATATAATATGGATTACTCAGTTCCGGTAATGGGGAATAAAGTGTCAAAGGAAAAAAAGACAGTATTTCTTACATTTGATGACGGTCCGAGTAAATGTACGGAAGAGATTCTTGATATTCTTAAAGATAATAATGTTCGTGCAACATTTTTCTTAATCGGAAACCAGATTAATTCTAAAACGGTACCAAGTCTTAAAAGAATGAAAAAGATGGGGTGCCAAATAGGTGTACACACGTATTCCCATGAAGCTGATATAATATATGCATCGGAGGATGCTTATTATAAAGATGTTATGAAGGTCGAAGAAATAATAATGAAAAAAACCGATGTAGTTCCTTTAGTATACAGATTTCCGTGGGGCAGTAATAATTGTTATCTTAATGGTTTTAGAAAAAAAATAGTTAACAGACTGAAAAAGAACGGATTGGAATACTGTGACTGGAATGTAAGCGGAGAAGATTCCATAGGAGATCCGGGTGCTGCTGCCATAGTTGCCAATGTAAGGAACAATTTTGATATGTATAACGAGCCGGTAGTTTTGCTCCATGATTCCGCAACAAGTGAAGAAACTGTAAAAGCTCTTCCCAAAATAATCAAGATGTATAAGCAGGCCGGATATTCATTTGGCATAATAAGTGAACGGAGCAAAATATACCAATGGAAACTTCAATAATATTAAAATAAAGTGTATTTTTAGTTGTCCTTTATTAACAACAGGGAGAGGTTCGAATATATTAATTGTAAAATGTGTAGTGTTTGGAGAGAATTATGGTACGTTCTGCCCAAATGACGGGAGACAGCTTTGGCAGTCTTCAGATTAATACAAGGACTCTTACAGGAGGGAAAGCAATACCGGGAACAAGAGTCAGAATAACATATACCGGAGAACCTGACAGGGTGATAGAAGAACTGGTTACTGACGCATCCGGTCAGACAGAAGCAATCTCATTACCGGCACCGCCTGTAGGATACAGTATGGAGCCCTCCGCAAATCAACCTTATTCGGAATATGATATAAATGTCAGTGCAGAAGGTTATGAATCGGTTCAGGTGGATGGAATAGAAATTCTTGCAGGAGAGCGTTCAATTCAGAACGTTAACATGATACCCCGGTCAGAGGATGCAAGTTCTGCTGAATTATATGTTATCGGACCCCATACATTATTCGGAATGTATCCGCCCAAAATACTTGAAAGCGAGATAAAACCCGTGGATGACAGAGGCGAAATTGTCCTTAGCCGTGTTGTTATTCCTGAATATGTTGTGGTTCATGACGGTCCGCCAGGTGACAATTCTGCCACAGATTATTATGTTCCGTACAAAGACTACATTAAGAATGTTGCCAGCAGCGAAATATATGCAACCTGGCCGGAAGAAACTATTATTGCCAATGTCTTGGCTATACAATCTTTTACACTAAACAGGGTATTTACAGAGTGGTACAGAAACAAAGGATACGATTTTACTATCACATCATCTACAGCTTATGATCACAAGTGGATCCCCGGAAGAAATATATTTGAAAGCATATCAAGGGTTGTGGATAATGTGTTTACCAATTACCTGTCAAGACCAAATGTAATACAACCGATACTTACCCAGTATTGTGACGGAAAACGTGTTCAGTGTCCGGGTGTGATGTCGCAGTGGGGATCAAAGTATCTTGGAGATGACGGTTACTCTGCAATAGGTATTCTTCAAAACTATTACGGCAGTTCAATATTTATTAACTCCAGTGAGATAATATCCGGCATTCCGTCATCCTGGCCCGGAAGCAATCTGGAAATTGGCGTTACAAGTGAAAAAGTACGGCAATTGCAACAACAGCTTAATGTTATAGCCAATGGTTATCCATTGATTCCAAAGATTGCAGAAGATGGTATATATGGACCGGGTACGGCTGAGGCTGTAAGGATATTTCAGGGAATTTTTGGGCTCCCTCAAAGCGGAATAACAGATTTTCCAACGTGGTATAAGATATCAGAAATATACGTTGGTGTAAGTCGAATTGCAGAATATACGACTTGAATTTTTTGGTCATAGGCATTATACTAAAGAGAAATGTCAGGAGGGATAACAATATGGAAACACTTGACTGGATGAAAGCTCCGGATTATCGAAAATTACATTTTAGAGATGCCGAGCTTAAGGCACATATTCCGGAGAGTTTTGAAGAACCGGACGCATTATTTGACATATTGATAAAAGAGCTTAAGAATTATCACCCTTCTGATGATCTTGACGTGATTTATCGTGCGTATGATATTGCCAGAAAGGCGCATAAGGACCAGAAACGTAAGTCAGGTGAGCCGTATATTATTCATCCTATTTGCGTGGCAATTATTCTTGCCCAGCTTGAGATGGATAAGGAGACTATTGTTGGCGGTATTCTTCATGATGTTGTTGAAGATACGGAATATACCAATGAAGATATAACAGAAATGTTTGGTGCCGAAGTAGCTCTTTTAGTTGACGGAGTTACTAAGCTGACACAGATTAATTATTCTGCAGATAAAGTTGAAAGACAGGCTGAGAATCTTCGTAAAATGTTTCTTGCCATGGCTAAAGATATACGTGTAATTATGATAAAGCTTGCAGACAGGCTTCACAACATGCGTACGTTACAGTTTATGAAGCCTGAGAAGCAGAAAGAAAAAGCAAGGGAGACTATGGACATATATTCTCCTATAGCTCACAGACTTGGTATATCCAAGGTTAAGGTGGAACTTGATGATTTGTCAATGAAGTATCTTATACCTGAGATATATAATGATCTTACTGAAAGACTTAACTCTCTTAAGGTTGAAAGGGAAACATTTATAAGCCGGATTGTAGCAGAAGTAGAACAGCATATTAAGGATGCCGGAATTGAGGCTACAATCGACGGACGAGTTAAGCATCATTTTTCTATATATAAAAAGATGAAGAATCAGAACAAAACCCTTGAACAGATATATGATTTGTTTGCAGTGAGAATTATTGTGGAAAATGACCAGCAGTGCTACGGTGCTTTGGGCGTTATCCATGAGATGTACAAGCCTATTCCGGGAAGGTTTAAAGATTATATTGCCATGCCTAAGGCAAACAGATATCAATCATTGCATACAACTCTTATAGGTCCTATGGGACAACCATTTGAAATACAGATAAGAACTTATGAGATGCACAGAGTTGCAGAATACGGAATAGCGGCTCATTGGAAATATAAGGAAGGTGCTAAAGGAGATAAGTCTGAGAATCGTGAAGAGGCTAAGCTTACATGGCTTCGACAGATTCTTGAGTGGCAGCATGAAATGTCTGATAACAAGGAATTCATGAGTCTTCTTAAAAGTGATTTGGACTTGTTTTCTGACAGTGTGTATTGCTTTACCCCTAACGGTGATGTTAAGAATCTTCCGGCGGGGTCAACTCCTATAGACTTTGCATATAATATTCACAGTGCTGTAGGTAACAAAATGGTGGGAGCAAGAGTTAACGGTAATCTTGTCCCGATTGATTATGTGATTCAGAACGGAGACCGTATTGAGATAATCACTTCGCAAAATTCCAGAGGCCCGAGTCGTGACTGGCTTGGTATAGTTAAGAGCACTCAGGCAAAGAACAAGATTAATCAGTGGTTCAGGGCAGAATTTAAGGAAGAAAATATTGCCAAGGGACGTGAACTTATATTTGCGTACAGTAAGGCTAAAGGCATTCCTATACATGATTATCTGAAGAACGAATATATGGAGGTATGTCTCAGAAAGTATGGTTTCAGGGATTGGGAGTCATTGCTTGCATCTGTCGGACATGGCGGTCTTAAAGAAGGTCAGATAGTTAACCGTCTTCAGGAAGAATACAGGAAAAAACATCGTATGGAAACAATTTCCAACGAAAAGGTGTTAGAGAATATTGGCAGCAGTTCTGCAAAACAGGACACCAATAAGACTAATTCTTCATCAAAAAAGAAAAGCGGAATTATTGTTGAAGGTATTGATGATTTGGCAGTTCGTTTTTCCAGGTGTTGCAGTCCGGTTCCGGGAGATGAGATTGTAGGATTTGTTACAAGAGGACGAGGCATATCTATTCACAGAACTGACTGTATAAATGTTATGAATATGCCGGAAGATGAGCGTAAAAGGCTTATTGAAGCTGAATGGCGAAGAACTGAAAGTAAAGGTGAAAAAGAAAAATATGCCACCGAGATTATTGTATACTGCAATAATCGTAGCGGAATATTATTTGATATAACGAAGATATTCACTGAGAGAAACATTGATGTGGATTCCATGAATGTACGTACATCTAAAAATGGTAAGGCTACAATTAATGTGGGATTTAAGGTTGAAAGCAAGCAGTTTTTAAGTTTTCTTGTAAGTAAGATAAGAGCAGTTGACGGAGTTCTTGATATAGAAAGGACTTCAAGCTGATATTGTTTTAGGAATATTCCGGTTTTATTGGGAGGATATGATATTATGTTTATTAAATATATTGTTGTTGGCCTTGTTATGACGAATTGTTATTTGCTTTCAAGTGACGATTCCGATAAATGTGTGGTAGTTGACCCGGGTGGAAATGCTGACCGTATTATGGATGAAATTAAGAAGTCAGGTAAAGTGTTGTCTGCTATTTTGCTTACTCACGGACACTTTGACCATATTGGAGGAGTTTCTGAACTCAAATCCCTTTCTGAGAGTGATGTAGTGATATATGCTCCAATGGCAGAAAAGGAACTTTTGGAAGATATAAATTTAAACTGTTCAAAACAAATACACCGTCCGGTTACTGTATGTGCGGACAAGTTTTTTGGTGACGGAGATGTTATTAAAGAAGCAGGGCTTGAGTTTGAAGTTATTGCTACTCCGGGGCATACTATCGGGAGTTCTTGCTTCTATATCAAAGATGAAGGGGTTCTTTTTGCAGGTGACACATTGTTTGAAATGTCAGTAGGAAGAACAGATTTACCTACAGGTAACGGGATGCAGCTTGTTAATTCTGTTAAAGAAAAACTTTTTGTCCTTCCGGATGATACAATTGTGTATCCGGGGCATGGAGCAGACACTAGTATAGGTTTTGAGAAACGTAATAATATGTATGTATAACGTTAGAGGAATTATTGATGATAAATGTAAGTTGCAACACTAATCGGTACGAATATGAAATAAGGGCTCTTGTTATGGGTTTCTATCCCGGAGAAGAGCTTTCTTACAATATAGATGAGATATATGAGCAGACAGAATTACATGGAGAGGCGTCTGTGCGTATTCTAATCAGACTTGAGGATTATGATATCAATGTGATTATTGCTTCCAATAATACTGATACGAAGATTGCTGATAAATGTGTTGAGATTATCGGAAGTAAAATGTATAGGGACGTACTAAAAAAGGTGTTGTACAGAGCCCTTTCAGCGCATCTTAAGCGGGAACTTGAGTGGGGAACTCTTACAGGTGTAAGACCGACCAAGCTCCCTATGAAAATGCTTATGGATGGATGCAATGCTGATGAAGCGATAGCTTATATGATGCAGGAATATTACTGTACTTTTAATAAAGCATCTTTGTGTACCACAGTAGCTGCAACAGAACTTAGAATTCTTAATGATATACAGTTTGAAAAGGGTTATAGTATATATATCGGGATTCCGTTTTGTCCGACTGTATGTACGTACTGTTCATTTTCATCAACGCCTGTATCGGGGATTCCCGGAGCAGAAAGTCTGATGGAGGATTATGTGACGGCACTTGAAAAAGAGTGTAAGTCGGTTAGAGACATTTATCCTGACAAGAGTATTACCAGTATATATATTGGAGGAGGAACACCGACTGCTCTTAATGAGACCCAGCTTGCAAGACTTATGGACATTGTAAGAGAGAATTTTCCCGTGGATACTGTTTGGGAGTATACTGTTGAAGCCGGAAGACCGGATAGTATTAACGAAGAAAAACTTCGAATTTTAAAATCAGGAGGAGTAACACGAATATCTGTTAACCCTCAGACAATGAAGCAGGATACTTTGAATTCAATCGGAAGAAAACATACGGTTGAAGAGACTGTTGAAGCATTTAAGCTTGCAAGAAGTCTTGGATTTGATAATATTAATATGGATCTGATTGCGGGACTTCAGGGCGAAACTGTAGAGGATTTTGAAAAAACGCTTGAGTATATTGACGAATTGCAACCGGACAGTTTTACAGTTCATTCTCTTGTTGTAAAGCGTGCATCAATGTACAGACAACAGAAGGAACAGTTGAAAAATGAGGCTGATAGCGCAGACAAAGCTAAGGATGCCGATTCGGAATCAGCGGGAGTGGTTGACCGAATGCTTACTAAAGCAGCAGATTATGCAGTTTCATCGGAATATTTTCCGTACTATATGTACCGTCAAAAGAACAAAGCGGGACTTGGTGATAATCCTGTACTTGAGAATGTCGGTTATTCAAAACAGGGTAAAGAGGGAATATATAACATCCTGATAATGGAAGAAAAACAGACTATCATAGCTCTTGGAGCCGGTGCTTCAAGTAAGATTGTTACCAAAAATAATGATGATGATAATGATTATCGCATAGAGAGAGTTGCTAACGTTAAGAACATTAGGGAATATATTAATCGTATAGATGAAATGATTGAACGTAAGAAGAGGTGACAGTATGCCTAATATTACTAATTACGATATTGATATAAAAAAAATAATGGATACGACTACAACGGACTTTTCGGAAGCAATATGTCATGGTATGATTGTAAGCGAATTGGCGATTCTTGTGGCAAGAGAGCTGAGGTGTGACGAAAAGTTTTGCAATGATATAGCTATGGCGGGAATGTTGCACGATATCGGTAAATTAAAGCTGAGCGAAGAGTTGCACAGAGAACGCTCTGAAGCGATGGTAGTCGAGAAAATGAAGTACGTTCGTATGCATGCGAAATTCAGTCGGGATATATTATCAGCAAAGGATTTTAATAATGATATATTATCAATGATTTATCATCACCACGAAAATTATGATGGAAGCGGATATCCGGACAATATATCCGGCACGGATATTCCGCTTGGAGCAAGGATAATAAGAGTGTGTGATGTGTATGCGGCACTTATCTCGGACCGTTCCTACAGAAAGGCTTTTTCAGAAAAAGTTGCAGTTGAACTGATGATTGATGAAGCGAGACATTTTGACATAAAAGTGTTCCTTGCATTTCAGCGGGTTATCCATTCGGATGAGTATGAAAAGGTGAGAAAGCTTACCGGGAAGAGAACAGACGATGCAGCAGAGAGTTTTTTGAGAGAAAACTATCAATTAGTTGTAGTAGACAATGATGAAATAAATTAGTAAAACTATAATATATTTTTTGAAAATAAACTGAAAGGATGATTATATAATGGCAGAATCAATGAAGGGATTGCACAGAACACACAGATGTGCAGAATTATCAGTTAAAAATGTCGGAGAGACGGTAACTGTAATGGGATGGGTTCAGAAGAATCGAAATAAAGGCGGAATTATTTTTGTAGATCTTCGTGACCGAAGTGGTTTATTGCAGATTATATTTGAAGGAAAGGATATAAGCGAGGAAGGATTTGCTAAGGCTGAAAAACTCAGGAGCGAATTTGTAGTGGCTGTAACAGGTGTTGTTACAAAGCGTGAAGGTGCAGTCAACTCTAACCTTGCAACAGGTGAGATAGAGATTAGGGCTAACGATATACGAATTCTTTCAGAATCAGATACTCCGCCGTTCCCGATAGAGGAGAATAGCAAAACTAAAGAGGAACTCAGATTAAAATATCGTTATCTTGATCTTAGAAGACCTGATATCCAGAAAAATCTCATTATGAGAAGTAAGGTTGCAACACTTACAAGACAGTTTCTTGCAGATGAAGGATTTTTAGAAATTGAAACTCCTTTACTTAATAAGAGTACGCCGGAAGGAGCAAGAGATTATCTTGTGCCAAGCCGTGTACATCCGGGAACATTTTACGCATTGCCTCAGTCACCACAGTTATTTAAGCAGCTTCTTATGGTGTCAGGTTATGACAGGTATTTCCAGATTGCAAAATGTTTCAGGGACGAGGACCTTCGTGCTGACCGTCAGCCGGAGTTTACCCAGATTGACATGGAGCTTTCGTTTGTTGATGTAGATGATGTAATAGATGTAAATGAAAGACTTTTGCAGAAAATGTTTAAGGAAACCATTGGAGTTGATGTGCAACTTCCTATTCAAAGGATGACGTATGCTGAAGCGATGGATCGTTTTGGTTCGGACAAGCCTGATACTAGATTTGGGATGGAATTAAAGAATGTTACCGATGTTGTAAAAGGCTGTGAATTTGGTGTGTTTACCGGTGCTATAGAACAGGGCGGAAGTGTTCGTGGTATCAATGCCAAAGGACAAGGCAATATGCCGCGTAAGAAGATTGATGCCTTGACAGCATTCGCAAAAGATTTTGGTGCTAAAGGTCTTGCTTATATTCAGATTCAGGAAGACGGAACTATTAAGTCTTCATTTGCAAAGTTTATGACTGAAGATGAGATGCAGGCGCTTATTAATGCCATGGAAGGTGAAAAGGGAGACCTCCTGTTATTTGCCGCAGATAAGGACAAGGTTGTTTTTGATGTTCTCGGTAATTTGAGATTAGAGCTTGCAAGACAACTTGAATTGCTTGATAAAAATGTATACAAATTCCTCTGGGTTACAGAGTTCCCGCTTTTTGAGTGGTCAGAGGAACAGAACAGATACGTTGCAATGCACCATCCGTTCACTATGCCTATGGATGAAGATATTCATATGTTGGATTCAGACCCTGGAAAAGTACGTGCTAAAGCATATGATATTATTCTTAACGGAACAGAAATTGGTGGTGGTTCTGTTCGTATTCATCAGGATGATATTCAGGAAAAAATGTTTGAAAAGCTTGGTTTTACAACGGAACAGGCATATGACAGATTCGGATTTTTACTTACTGCATTTAAATACGGTGTACCACCGCACGCAGGACTTGCGTACGGATTTGACAGACTTATTATGCTTATGGCAAAGGAAGACAGTATTCGTGAAGTTATCGCATTCCCTAAGGTTAAAGATGCTTCCTGCTTAATGAGTGATGCGCCTAACGTTGTTGATGATATTCAGCTGGAAGAATTGAATATTGACATTAAAAAAGTTGAGGAAGAGCAGTAGGGACAAAAGATATACTCTGTAAAATGTTATAATTATAATATGAGAGTTGTTACAGAAGTACAAATTATATATAGAACTAATTAATGTGAAATAATATGGAAGGATGGTATTAAGTAATGGGTATAACACAAAAAGATTTTGGGGTAACAAAAGATGGTGCAAAGGTTACTTTGTACACTTTAGAGAACAAAAATGGAATGATAGTGTCATGTATTGATTACGGTGCAAATGTGGTAAGTGTTATTACTGCAGACGCTAAAGGTGAAATGGCTGACGTTGTTCTTGGATTCGATGATGTGGCTGAGTACGAAGTTAATGCACCTTTCTTCGGAGCATTTATAGGAAGACACGGAAACAGAATTGGGGGAGCTTCATTTAGCCTTAACGGAACAACATATGAACTTGAGAAAAATGATGGTAACAATAACCTCCACGGCGGAACTCCGGGATACCACAAAGTAATGTACGATGCTGCTGTTGAGGAAGGGGAAAGTTATACTGCTGTAACATTTACAAGAACAAGTGCTGATATGGAGCAGGGATATCCGGGAACACTTGATATGACAATTACTTACAAGCTGACAGACGACAACGAACTTTTCATGGTATACGATGCAAAATCAGATAAGGATACAATAGTTAACTTTACCAATCACTCATATTTTAATCTTGATGGTGAGGGAAGCGGTTCGATTATCGACCATACAGTACAGCTTGATGCATCTAACTTTACTCCTACATCCAAAGATCTTATTCCGACAGGCGAGATTCTTCCTGTTGCCGGAACACCACTTGATTTTACAAGTGCCAAGCGTGTAGGTGATGAGATTGATGCTGATTACGAACCTCTTAAGTTTGGACAGGGATACGACCATAACTTTGTTCTTGACAAAGGTGCCGGTGTATACGGAAAGATTGGAACTGTTACCGGAACAAGCGGAAGATACATGGATATATATACTGATCTCCCGGGTGTACAGTTCTACTCAGGAAACTGCATAAGCAATGCGTCTAACGGAAAGAATGGTCATGCCTATACAGTACGCGATGGTATGTGTTTTGAAACACAGTATTTCCCTAACTCATGTAATATTGAGTCATTCCCATCATGTGTGCTTAAGGCAGGCGAGAATTTCCATTCGGTAACTATGTATAAGTTTGGCGCTAATTAAGCACGTGGAAAAATGTGACAAGTCTGATTTTGGAGAGAATTGCTCTTTGAATTATCACGAATAAATTATATCTCAAGTGTAATAATATAATGAGGATACTACATGTTGAATAATGTGTAGTATCCTTTTACTTTGTCACTGTTACATGTATGGCGGAATACATTATTATAGGTGATAATACTTGGAGGTCTGAATGCTTAGTGTATTTGGTAAATTATTATGTAAAGAGCTTGGAGAGCAAAAATATGACAAGTATTTTGCGTATTACAGTCTGTATGTGAATTCAATAAGTCAAAAAGACGCCGGAAATGAATCTTCAAAACAAAATGAAATAATATTTGTTGATATATATAACCAGTTGAAAGAAAAAGACATTTATCTGTTACATGGAATGTTAGAACGTCTTCTGAGTGCAATAGAACTTAGTATACGTATTACGAGACAATATATATGGGTATTGCTTGCAAGTATCATAACAATAGGACTTCTTTGGTTTTGTCCTGTATATGAGTTCATTTCTCTTATCGGAATAGCAACGGTGATAATAAGTCTTGGATATAAAAGTGTTGTATTCGTAGTGAACAGGTATTGTTTTATTGACGCTAACATTATGTTACTTTATAAAACGGCTTTATTTCATATAATCATAATAAGAAATATGGAGCAATAAGTATTGATTATGAAAAAACACTGTTGGTGTGTGATGATATGGGGCAGTGCGTAGTACATGTATAAGGTAATGTTTGACAATGGTAATTGTATAGGATATAATACATGAATGTGAATTTAATGGGGTAACCGGAACCGGGCGAATCTTGTTTTACGGTATTCCCTGACAGACATGGAGGGTTATATTATGGCAGATAATAAAAAAATCTTAACTTACGAAGGTTTGAAAGCTTTAGAGGAAGAATTGCATGAACTTAAGGTTGTAAGAAGAAAAGAAGTTGCCGGCAAGATTAAGGAAGCCCGTGAACAGGGAGACCTGTCTGAGAATGCGGAATATGATGCAGCCAAGGAAGAACAGGCAGGAATTGAGGCTCGTATTGAAGAATTAGAGAGTATCCTTAAAAATGCGGAAGTTGTAGTTGAAGAAGAAGTTGACGCAAGCACTATCAATATAGGATGCCGCGTAATTATTAAGGATTTAGAGGATGGCGATGAAGTGGAATACAAGCTTGTTGGTTCTACAGAAGCTAACTCTCTTAAAGGCAAAATATCTAATGAATCACCTGTTGGAAAGGCTCTTATTGGACGTAAAATAGGTGAGGTTGTTGATGTTGAGTCTCCTGTTGGAGTTATCAAATATGAGATTATAGATATTAAAAAATCTAACTAATAACATATATTATGAATTACTACCAGATTGAAAGGAAAGATTGTTGTGTCAGATCAGAACAAGGAATCAAAAAAGGGACAGAATACTCAGGGCTTAAGTGAGCTTCTGAAGGTTCGTCGTGATAAACTCGAGGATTTACAGACAAGTGGAAAGGATCCATTTGTTATTACCAAATACGAAGGTGCAATCCACTCAACGGTTATTAAAGATAATTATGCAGAGTACGAAGACAAGGAAGTTATTATTGCAGGACGTCTTATGTCAAAGCGTGTAATGGGTAAGGCATCATTTTGTCATATTGCAGACAAAGAAGGCAGAATCCAGTCTTATGTTCAGCGTGATGTACTCGGAGAAGATGAATATAAAGCATTTAAGAAGTTTGATATAGGCGATATTGTCGGAATAAAAGGTGTTGTATTTACTACTCAGGCAGGAGAGGTATCTGTTAAGGCTCATGAAATTACCCTTCTTGCTAAGAGTCTTCAGATTCTTCCGGAGAAGTTCCATGGTCTCACTGATACGGATATGAGATATCGTCAGAGATATGTAGATCTTATCATGAATCCTGAGGTTAAGGATACATTTGTTAAACGTTCCAAGATTATCAGTTGTATCAGACAGTTCCTTGATTCACAGGGATTCATAGAAGTAGAAACTCCTATGCTTGTGTCCAATGCCGGTGGTGCGGCTGCAAGACCATTTGTCACACATTCTAACGCACTTGACGAGGATTTTAAGCTTAGAATATCTCTTGAGTTATACCTTAAGAGACTTATTGTAGGTGGTCTTGAACGTGTATATGAGATAGGTCGTGTATTCCGTAATGAAGGTGTAGATACAAGACACAACCCGGAATTCACGCTTATGGAGTTATATCAGGCATATACTGATTATTATGGAATGATGGATCTTACAGAGCGCATGTATCGTCATGTTGCCCAGGAAGTTCTCGGTACAACAACTATCGTATACAACGGAGTAACAATGGACCTTGGTAAACCTTTTGAGCGCATTACAATGGTTGATGCGGTCAAGAAGTACTCAGGTGTTGATTTTAATACAATTAACACACTCGAGGAAGCGAGAAAAGTTGCAGACGAACATCATGTTGAATATGAAGACAGACACAAGAAAGGTGATATTCTTAATCTCTTCTTTGAAGAGTACGTGGAGGAGCACCTTATTCAGCCTACTTTTGTTATGGATCATCCTATTGAGATATCTCCGCTTACTAAGAAAAAGCCTGACAATCCGGACTATGTTGAACGTTTTGAGTTTTTCATGAACGGATGGGAGATGGCTAACGCATACTCCGAGCTTAACGACCCAATCGACCAGAGAGAACGATTCAAAGCTCAGGAAGAAATGTTCGCTGCCGGAGATGAAGAAGCTAACCACACAGACGAAGACTTCCTTAATGCACTTGAGATCGGTATGCCACCAACAGGCGGTATCGGATATGGTATCGACAGAATGTGTATGTTGCTTACAGATTCACAGGCGATAAGGGATGTGTTGTTGTTCCCGACGATGAAGAGCATCGACAAGTAAGAATGCAGTAAAATCAAGGGTTTCGGGGTGTTTGAAAACGTAAAAAATACGTTTACTACAATGCTTACTACTGACGAATAGCTTTAAAAACTATAGATTGATATTTCATGAAAAATGAGGACTTTTCTTCAGATTTTAATCTGAGGAAGGGTCCTTTTTTTCGTATTTTGCGATGTGGTAAACAAACAGACTTTTTACGAAAGGAGTGGAAGAAACATGATCAACACAGCGTTAAGTGCAGCTCATATGGTGAACATTTCACTGAGAGACCCTGGAGGTGGAGAGATGATCAAAGTGAGATTGCAAGGAACCAAAGAAGATATGGAATGGATGGAGAAACAATTATCAGAATGTCCTGAGATTAGAATCACAGAATCGTCTGAGGCATTCGGAAACAAAGGAACTAATAAGTATTTTAGAAAATATCTAGCAATCAATAAAGCAGAAGAAAACAAGTAAAGGAGATAAAACCATATGAGTAAAGTAATAATTTGTGCGAATCAGAAAGGTGGTGTAGCCAAGACCACCACAACAGTAAATCTTGGCATTGGCCTTGCAAGAGCAGGCAAGAAAAAGTATTAGTGATTGATAATGATCCTCAGGGATCTCTTACAGAAGCTTTAGGATATCAGGAGCCTGACAGTTTGGATATAACACTAGCTCAGATTATGGACTGGGTTTTAAATGAGGAACCATTTGATTTGACTTCTGGCATCTTACATCACGAGGAAGGCATTGATTTTATGCCGGCAAATATTGAATTATCCGGAGTAGAGACATCACTTGTAGGCATTATGAGCAGTGAGACTGTGTTAAAGGAGTATATCGATATGCTTGGTAACAAGTACGATTATATTATTGTTGATTGTTCGCCTAACTTAGGTCAGCTCACATTAAATGCTCTTGTTTCTGCAGATGAGATTATTATTCCAGTCCAGGCGGCTTATTTTCCTATAAAGGGATTGGAACAGCTTCTTAAGACAATCAGCAGAGTGAAGAGAAAGATGAATCCGAAGCTTCATATTATGGGCATTTTACTTACGATGGTGGATTATAGAACCAATTATGCTAATGAGATTACAGAAGTTCTATATCAGGTATATGGAAGTAGCATTCATATCTTTGAAAATGTGATTCCAATGTCCGTAAGAGCTGCAGAGACTCTGGCAGAAGGGGTAAGTATTTATAAGCATGATGCTAAGGGTAAAGTTGCTATTGCCTATGAAGAGTTAACAAAGGAGGTTATCAGTCATGAGTAAGAGAAACTTAGGTGAAAAGATTAAATTGCAGTCATACAATGACATGTTTGGTGTATTATGTGCCATATGGACCCTATATGGCAAGGTATGCCCCTCTGGGGTCTTTTTGCCTCTTGATATTAATTTTTCTACGAAAAGAACTGGAATTATCTCTCTACGCAATGTTAAAACATGGGTAGCAATAATCGGTGCCCTCATTGGGTCTTTGAAAAATAAATGATTATTGTTGAGTTTATTCTCTTGTCTGTGACGTGTACTTGAATTAATTCATAGAGGACTTTAGTTACAAGCCTTCCAAGTTGTAGGAAGCAGAATAAGTTTAACACAAAACAAAAGACAAATTGAAATAGGTATTGATATTTAAATCAGTAATCGATAAGTCTGTGATAGATTGTTATATATGAATTTTGTACAAAAAACAAGAGAGTATGAATGTTTCAAAAACCGGTACCACTATACAATTCAATAAGAAGCCTATTGTGGTAAATTTGATTAATGTTATGTGCATTATATACAAAATAGGGTTAGGGTGTCAAAAGACACATTTATAAATATCTGATTTTTGTTTGTACCTTGAAAATTTAACACGAATTTAGTTAAGGATTTGCTTTAGATCTATATAATGGTGATTATGTAGATGGCGTTC
>SVEK01000046.1 GCA_015057405.1 Lachnospiraceae bacterium | reverse complement strand
TCACAGAGAATATCGCATCATTTTGTTGCGGAATGGCTTTTGCGATGTCGATAGTCGCAGTTATATACACAAGTCGTTATATTTATAAGTTCAGCACTTTTAAAAAGAGATTATTACAGCGTAAATAATCGGGCATTTATTACTACCGGTGTGAAACTTTCAGTCTTGTTGACAAATTTCGAGGTGTAAATGAGCTGAGTGATATTTATAAAAAACAGATTATAGTATGGCCACTCAATACGACAAATTGTTTTTTGATTGGCATGCAACTACAAGAGAGCAAGCAAAAATCCCGGATAGAATATTTAAAAGTAAGGGATTTGATAATACCTCTAAGATTCTTGATTGTGCATGCGGAATCGGAACCCAGGCTATTGGAATTGCCACATTGGGATATGATGTCTGCAAATGATTTGGAGTTGGCTATCAAGAGTATTAACAGAACTATTGCTTGCTCACGGATGCTGTCAGGTTGAGTGGGAATTCCCGGATGAGACAGAGTTTTATTAGCCTATTGTAGTGGCAAGAAAGGTATAGTTTTTGAAAGTTATGTTGTACATTTGCACGCAGGATGAAGTGTGTCAGTTTAATTCATAATTTAGGAATCCGTAAGGGTTCCTATTTTTGCTATAAGAGTATATAATAAAGATGTGAATTTGTAGTTGCAGGGGTGTACCATTATGGAATCTGTTGGGAATATATGAAAAGATAGTTGCGTGGATGTGGAAGTTTGTTCCGGATGAATGTGTGAAGAGGTTTAATATATGATAGGGAAAACAAGAGTTTGGAGTGATGTAATGGAAATAATCATTAAAGAAATACGGGCATTGAGCCTAAAGAATTTTATTGTTTTATTAATTGCCGGTTGTATAAATGCTTTTGGGGTTACGGTTTTTTTAGCACCGGTAAAGCTTTATGATAGTGGGATATCCGGTACATCTATGCTTTTGTCCCAGGTGACGCCGGAGTACATGAGTCTTTCAGTTTTCCTGATAATTCTTAATATTCCTATGTTCTTGTTTGGATTAAAAAAACAAGGGGTTTCGTTTACAATATACTCTGTTTTTACGGTGCTGATTTATTCTATTGGTTCCTGGATGATTACAGATATCTTTCCAATAGATGTTAGCATGGTATCTCCGCTGGCGGGGGAAGATTTATTGTTATGTGCGCTTTTTGGCGGAATCATTTCCGGTTGCGGAAGTGGTCTTACGATACGTTTTGGTGGTGCAATAGACGGCATTGAAGTAATGGCTGTTATATTTGCAAAAAGGCTCAATCTGACAGTTGGTACATTTGTGATGATATATAATGTGGTGCTATATATTATTTGCGGATTAACGATAAATAGTTGGATTTTACCGCTGTACTCTATTGTAACTTATATGGCAGCATTAAAAACCGTGGATTTTATTGTGGAAGGTTTTGACAGAACAAAAGCAGTTATGATTGTTACAGATAAACCTAAAGAAATTAATGATGCGCTTATTGAAAAATTTGAATGCGGAACGACCAAAATTGCTGCAACGGGGGGATATTCCAATGTAGAAAAAACTATCATTTATCTTGTTGTTAACCGTTTTCAAATTGCTAATATGCGAAATATTGTTCATGGTATTGATCCAAAAGCATTCGTGACGGTAAGTGAGGTTGCAGATGTATTTAAAATGAACGACTAAAATTCAATAAGTTTATTCATTTTTGAGGAGAGCGTTGTTGCGAAATATACTAGTTGATAACAGAAAGTGAGTGATTCTTTGAAAAAAATATTTTTTATCAGCAGCATGATAATGATGTGTATGTTTATGACTTTAGCAGGTAAAAATGTGGAGGCTTCGGTTATCAACACTACGTTAAAACTCTATAGTAGCATAGATTGTAAGAATTATTTTGCTGATACAAAATCCACCCAATACCGTTCCTCTGATACCGGTGTTGTCAGGGTGGTTAACAAACAGATTATCGGTCTGGCTGAAGGCAGTGCTATAGTTACGGCGACTACCGGTGGTAAAAAATCAAAGGTTAAGGTAAATGTAAAGAATTATGATTCCTATTTTGCAGTTAGTTCGTGCTCTGTTTGCCTGTATCCGGGAGAAACGTATGTCCTCGGCACCGGAGGAACTGCTACGAAAGTAAAATATACTTCTGATGATAATTCTGTTGCTACAATCGATAAAAACGGAAAGATAAAAGGGAAATCACCGGGCAATACATTTGTATATGCTAAGTCAGGTAACAAGAAAAAAGTGCGATGCGCTGTTACTGTTATTGATAAGGCAAACGGAGCTGATGTTATTAAGTTTAATGCCGGTAAAGATTTGAAATATAATAAAAAATGGAAGATTAAAAACAAGAAAAAGTATATTTTGGCAATTCATCCGGGAACATATCTTCCCCGTGATTTTGAGGACAGACTGGACCTTTTGATAACACGAATTGAAAAATATTCTAAATGTAAAATGAATCCGTCAAAAGACGCTGTGAGAGTTTTATCCGACAAACCTGTAATATGGGCGGGAGGACGTATGGATACCTGCAGTGATTATTACGGTGTTACAATTAATGCGGCAGAAGTTAGTTTGAAAAATTCTGCGGCTCTTGTAGTGGGAAGATTTATTGCCAATTGTATAATAGACAGAGGCAGTACATATCGCGGAGACATATTGGGCAGTTATTGTGGTATACCTATTGCCCGACAGGCGATAAAAGGCACGGTACTGGTAGACTCTTGTTATGACCTTGATTCAAAATATATTGAAACATACGATGAAAACTGGGCAGAGATTACTGCTGAACAGGTGAATAAATATTTGACAGTAGAGAATTTACAGTCAGATATTAAATCGGAGTTTACAGTGTATCTTTATAATACTTATGGTGCCGCTGTAGTTAACAAAATTATTAATAAGATTAATGCGGAAAACAAAAAAATAGGTGTAACCGGTGCAGGCGGAATTGGTATTAATTCAAAAAGAATCCTTGCAATCTGCAAAAAATATACATCTCCTGATGTCGTTAGTGACTATGTTAAGTATTTTAAGGAGAGAGCTGTTTATTCCATGGGACCGACTCAGGATGTTGTTGTTTATAAGGCGAAAAATGGTGATGTTATTCCTATATATCCTAAAGGATACGGACTGTCAGAGTACTGTTCGTACGGTGCAACCGGATATGAGGGGACTGTCACTTATGATTTTACGGAAGCCATGAAGTATTTTTCCTTAAATTGCGGGCAAAAAGTTACAGGCATTTATGGGGTGAGTTTTTGTTCCGGAGATGGGAATGTGACATTAAAGTTATATGACAGTAATAATCAGCTTCTTAATACCATAACAGACAGGGGAAGTATATGTGTAGAACAGGATAAAGCTACTAAGATTGAAGTGACAGGTGATACGGGCTACAATGGGTTTATGTTATATTATTACATGACTAATTTTAATAAATACGCAAAGCAGGTGGATTCATAAATATTATAACGGGAATTTAGGTGAAAATTATGGGGAAAAAAGTTATTGTTGCGGGGCATATTTGTCTTGATATTACACCGGTATTTTCGGGGAAAAGGGTTTCAGGCGTATCAGAGGTGTTACAACCGGGGAAACTTCTTGAAATGGGTCCGGCGGATGTTCACACAGGAGGGTCTGTGGCCAATACGGGACTTGCGATGAAGTTTTTTGGTGCGGACGTTTCTTTGATGGGAAAAGTGGGCACCGATGCATTTGGTGATATGATATGCAACATATTGGAAAAATATGATGTTACGGATGGCATGATTAGACAGGAAGGAGAGTCTACGTCTTATTCGGTTGTGTTAGCCATGCCCGGAATAGACCGGATATTTTTACATAATCCGGGGGCGAATCACACATTTTGTGCAGAGGATGTTTCGGAGGATATGTTGAAGGGAATAAGTCTGTTTCACTTTGGATATCCGCCGTTAATGCGTTCTATGTATAAAAATGAAGGAGAAGAGTTGCTTGAAATCTTGAAAAAGGCAAAGAATGCAGGTTGTGCAACATCTCTTGATATGGCGGCAGTTGATGAAGATTCGGAGGCAGGACGTGCTGATTGGAAACGGATACTGGAAAAGATAATTCCTTATATTGATTTTTTTGTGCCAAGTGTTGAAGAACTCTGTTTTATGCTTGACCGACCAAGATTCATTGAATGGCAACAGAGGGCTGAAGGAAGAGATATTACAGAGGTTTTGGATGTTGAGAGTGATATTAAGCCTTTAGCACAACAGTGTATGAAATATGGAGCAAAGGTGCTTTTGATAAAATGTGGGGCATCGGGTATGTATTATTGCTCCGGGCGATGTGATGGTTTAATGGACCTTGAATGCTCTGTCGGGATTCAACCGGCCTTATGGGGAGAAAAAGAAGGCTTTGAGAAGTCTTATGTGCCCGAAAGGATTCTGTCCGGAACAGGAGCCGGAGATACAAGTATCGCAGCATTTCTGGCTGCAATGCTTGAAGGTTATTCCATAGAAAAATGCATGCAGTTTGCAACGGCAACAGGCGCATCCTGTGTGGCAGCATACGATGCATTAAGCGGATTGAAAACATTTGATGAACTTCGCGACAGGATTGAGGCAGGATGGAAGAAAGTGTAGCACATTTTGATAAAATGTAATGAATAATGTAAAAGGGGATGAAACACATTATGTTAGTAAATATGAATGATATACTTCTGCCTGCCCAAAAGGGCGGTTATGGAGTAGGCTTTTTTAATGCAATTAATGTGGAAATGGCGAGAGCTGTTATTGAAACGGCAGAAGAACTTAATGCGCCGGTAATGGTAGGAACGGCGGAGATTCTTTTACCGGCAATGGAACTGGAGCACGTTGCACAATATCTTATTCCGATGGCAAAAAAAGCCCGTGTTCCCGTATGTGTGCACTATGACCACGGATTGACTTTGGGGCGTTGTATGGAAGCGCTGAAATTAGGGTTTACTTCAATAATGTATGACTGCTCAACCTTAACTTATGAAGAAAATATAGAACAGGTCGCAGAGATGGTTAAGATATGTCATGCTACATCCGTAACTGTAGAAGGAGAATTGGGGCATGTGGGAGATACATTTGGTGCCGGCAGACTGGAAAATCCGGAGGATTATTATACTTCTCCCGAAATGGCTGCCGATTATGTTGAGAAAACCGGAGTTGATTCCTTGGCAGTAGCAGTAGGAAATGCTCACGGAGATTATGCATTTGCACCTGAGCTTGATTTTGAGCGTATAAAATGTATTTCGGAAAAAACCAAAATCCCGCTAGTTCTCCACGGCGGAAGCGGTCTTTCCGATGATGATTTTTGCAATGCTGTTAAGTTAGGGATATCAAAAGTTAATATATTTACTGATATTGATAAGGCAGGGAAACAAGGAATAGAAGAAGGTCTCGCCGCCGGAGAAAAGACAATGATGGGACTGATTCCATACGAAATAAATGCAATGAAGAAAGTTGTTGAAAAATACATAAGATTATTTGGCTCAGTTGACAGGGCGTAGATTTTGTAACCCCGGCACCTAGACTCCGTTTGATATGGTGTCAGGGAACCTCGGTAAATGAGTGCCGTTCGCTGTGGAATTGGTGAGAGCGCAGCATACTTCTACGCGGATGCGAATATGAAAAAAGAACACATGAAGGTGTGTCATATTTCCATGGAAAAAAAACGAAAAATGGTGTATGGTAGTATAGATAGTTTATTTTATGGAGGAATAATATGCAAGATAAGACACAAGAAAACAAGAGTTTAGGATTTTGTAAAAATCCAATTATTACTTCAGTTTATACGGCAGATCCGGCGCCTATGGTATATGGTGATACATTGTATTTGTATACAACTCATGATGAGGACGAGTTGATTAATGACTTCTATACGATGTTTGATTGGCGTTGTTATTCGACTAAGGACATGGTTAATTGGACAGATCATGGTTCTGTATTTTCTATAGATGATATCAGTTGGGCAGAAGACAGAGCGTGGGCACCCCAGGCTATAGAACGAAATGGTAAATTTTACCTTTATTGTCCTGTGCATAAAAAAGACGGCGGAATGGCTATAGCAGTTGGTGTTTCGGATAGTCCTGTAGGACCATTTAAGGATTTGGGATATCCTCTTGTGGACGAAGGGGACTGGAATGACATTGACCCGACCGTATATATTGATGATGACGGACAAGCGTATTTGTATTTTGGCAATCCTGAACTTAGGTATGTTTTATTAAATGAAGATATGATTTCATACGATGAATCTGTTGGTGTAGTAAAGATTCCAATGACCGTAGAAGCCTTCGGTAAAGGCGGTCATATGACAGGAACCACTTATGGTGAAGGACCATGGTTTTACAAAAGAAACGGACTTTATTATATGGTTTATGCTGCATTTGCTGAATGTGAGAATAAGGAAGACCATAAAGAGCATCTGGCCTACTCTACTTCAAAATCACCAACAGGTCCATGGGTATATGGTGGAGTATTGATGACTGAAGAAGGCGGAGTATTTACCAATCATCCGGGAATTGCTGATTTTAAGGGTCATTCATATCTGTTTTATCATACCGGAGACCTTCCGGGGGGCAGTTTATTTCATCGTTCGGTTTGCGTTGCAGAATTTACATATAACGAAGACGGTTCAATTGATACAATTGCCAAGTGTGATGGTGTAAGTGAGGTATAATCAGGTAACGGATACGATAGTATAAGCTAAAGTATTAGTTTGATTGATGAATCTTCCGATATAATATATAGAAACAGATGTAATAATTCACGTTCTGACAAAGAGTCATTTTGGTTCTAGATTTTACCATAAAGTAAAGCTCCAATCAAAATATAGATGTTTGGGACGTGAGTTTTATTATGCGGCGTAGTAGTGTGGCAATCTACGATTAAGTACCTTGCAGATAAAAATCAGAGTAAGCCTTTTTTAGACGTATAATGTCGCTGTTATGGCAGATTATCAATATACTGATATTGTAAATTACCCAACCGGTTGGGAGAAAGGAGAATAATCATTTTCCTCAAAACGGGGATAACAGATTATGCGTGATATTATGAAAAAAAACATCAGATTAGCAAATCTTTATGTAAAAATTCGTAACAAGCGTGCGTTGACAATAGATGACTTAATCTTTTTGTCTAAATTCGACCCGGAATGCTTTAAGAAAACGTGTAGCAACCTTTTGTATAATCTGCCTGAAGCCGGGGTTTTGCTGGAAAATGAACGGAATGCGTCGTCTAAAACTGCCTCTGTAAAGCAGGAGAATACGACACGTCAAGGTAGTCAACCGGAAGGCTATAGCCAGCCGACGGATAAGGAACATTCGATGGAGCAGAGTCAATCGCCGGTGCATGAGCAATCTACAAGTCATAGCCGACCAACGGGTCAGGAACATTCGATGGTACAGAGTCAATCGCCGGGACATGAGCAATCTACAAGTCATAGCCGACCAGCGGGTCAGGAACATTCGATAGCACAGAGTCAATCGCCGGACCGGGATCAACCGGCAGTACACTCTCACCCATCAAACACGATGTTTGTTTCAAAAAGTAATCTTGAGCAGGAAAAAGTGGATGCACTGCTTGATAATCTTAAGAAAATGGAGTGGGAGGGCAGCGTTATTACAGAAATCGATTCAGATAAAGTTAAAAACCTGCTTGGAAATCTGTATATGGAAATGCTGTTTCCACATGATGATAAAGTAAAGTTTTTTTGCTTGGAAGATCATATAGAATGTTCTTTATTTAACAAAAAAGTATAGGTAGAATTAGTTATAACGGAACAAAAAACATCCTTGAGCGAATTGGCTGCTTCAACGGCAGTAATCATTCAAGGATGTTTATTATTGTTAGTATTATATCTCTCCGATAGAGAACTCTTTAGAGAGTAAGCTTTATTTTATTGCTTCGTAAACGTCAGTGTACTCAAGTTCTAAGCTTTGTGCAACATTTTTGTTGGTACATTTTCCGCAGTAAATGTTGATTCCGTTTGCGATGCCTTCGTTCATCTTAGCAGCTTCTTCAAGACCGTATTTTGCTATAAGTTTTCCGTAACTAAATGTTGCGTTCGCAAGTGCAACTGTGGAAGTGTGAGGAACTGCACCAGGCATATTGCCTACACAGTAATGAACTACATTTTCTTCAATAAATACAGGGTCATCGTGTGTTGTTACGTGTGAAGATTCACAACAACCACCCTGATCGATTGCAATATCAACAATAACAGCACCTTTTTTCATGTGTTTGAGATGTTCGCGACGAACAAGTTTAGGTGTTGAGCCACCCGGAATGAGTACTGAACCGATAACAAGATCAGCTTCTTTAAGGCTCTTAACAATATTGGCTTCTGTGCTGTAAAGAGTAGTAACAGATGCGCCAAATATATCTTCAAGGTAAGCAAGGCGATTCTGGTTGATGTCAAGAAGAGTAACCTGAGCGTCTGTACCTACAGCAGCCTTTGCTGCATATGTACCTGCAATACCACCACCAATAATAACAATCTTACCACGCTCTACTCCCGGTACACCACCAAGGAGGATTCCGCGTCCGCCGTAACTCTTTTCAAGGTATTTTGCACCTTCCTGAATAGAAAGTCTTCCGGCAATCTGACTCATAGGACGAAGACATGGCAGATTACCCTGCTCGTCTGTAATTGTTTCGAATGCAACTGCCTTTACACCTTTTTCAATTAAAGCATTGGCAAGAGGTGCGTTTGGTGCAAGGTGAAGATATGTATAAAGAATCTGGCCTTCTCTAAGAAGATTGTATTCACATTCTTCCGGCTCCTTAACTTTAACAATCATATCCGCTACTCCAAATATCTCTGCAGGAGTATCTTTGATAATGGCTCCGGCAGCAATGTAGTCTTCGTCAGCAAAACCTGCGCCTACACCCGCTCCGGTTTCAACGTAAACAGTATGTCCGTCCGCAACAAATGCAGCAACATTATCAGGTGTTAAACCTACTCGATATTCATGGTTTTTAAGTTCTTTAGTTGTTCCGATTATCATACCTTTAATCTCCTCTTTTCTATATAGGATTACAAAAAAAATTTATCACAAAAATATATTTTATTAGAATTTATTACATCTGTATATTATTTTTTGTTGTTTTTGAGGTTTTCCTGAGCTTTGCTGCGAAGTCTTGCCATGAAACCTTGTTTTTTAGTTGGTGTTTCAAGTCGGGCTCTGGAACCTTTGATGTCCATGATATAGATTCCGCTTAATACAACTTTTACTTCTTTTCTAATAGGAATAACCTGAAATACTTTTTCGTCACAGATAAAAGTCATAATCTTTGGTCCGACTTTTGCTTTAACAACAGGAAGCTTGGAAAGACGTGCGTACTTAGGTGTTTGCTCAAGAACTATGGAAGGAAGTCCTGCTTCCTTGAGTTTCATTCTTTTTTTATCGATGACCAGCATAGATATGGTTTGAGCAGCCTGCTGCATAGCGGCCTGGCCCTCTTCCTGTTTCTTCTGCATACGTTTGCCTACTATTGTAAGAACAACAAGTGCAATAATAACAAGGGTAAGAATTACTGCAAGAACGATAAGGATTGTAGTACCTACGGATAACAACGCAGATACATTATTTGGGTTAATCATAAGTGTCTCCTTTCATTGTACATCTCCTGAATGATGCTCTGTAATTTAACACCGAGGTGCTTTTTCGCATCTCTGTCGTAATCACTGATATCAATTGGTTCGCCAAACTCTATTGTAACATTAGAGGTTTTGCGTATCCAAGGGAGATGATCTTCAAAAATCTTTTCTGTGTTAGTATAACACACAGGAATAATTTTGCAATTGGTTCTTGTCGCAATTCTGAAACAACCTTCTTTGAAAGGAAGTAATTCATCGTTGGAGTTACGGGTTCCCTCCGGAGAAATAAATACAGAATACCCGTCTTCAATATTGCTGATGGCTGATTTTATCATTTCAAGACCGTTTTTGATGTCATCGCGGTCAAGGAAGATGCATCTTAGGAAATACATCCACTGGGCAATACATGGAATTTTTTTAATGCTTTTCTTTGATACAAAAGATGTTGGACCGGGAACATAAGCATAACCGAGTAATACATCAAAAAAAGAACGATGATTGGCTATGTAAAGAACCGGCTCGTCTGCCGGTACTTTTTCAAGTCCGTAGACCGTGTATTTTGCTCCGGCTACCCATAACCATATTTTAAATACAACTCGTACAATGTTTTGGGCAAACATGTGAGCTGCAACCGGGCTGAATCGTCCTATTATAAAATCAATAAGATAAAGCGGAATGCTAAGGATGGAAACTAATATTAATGAAATAACGATAATTAATGTTCTCAATGTGTACACCTCAAATTTGTTATACTGTTTTTGTGATTTTATTTTTCTTCGGATAAGTCTTCTGCCGTTGCAGCATCTGATATGATATTAGAGTCGGTTATTTCTCCCGGTTTGTAATCGTAGTATTCTTCCAACGTAATATCGTTATCGTGAAGATAAGTTGAAACCTCTGTTCCTACATATCTGATGTGCCAAGGTTCGTAGCTGTATCCTGTAATTTTTTCTTTGTTTTTAGGGTAGCGTACGATGAAACCGTATTTGTGACAGTTTTTTTGAACCCATTTTCCTTCGGAAGTATCCGCAAAACTTTCAGAAAGAAGTCCCATCAGTTCTTTGCAGGATATGTCAATTGCCAGACCGGTCTGGTGTTCCGAATGTCCCGGAATTGCAGAAACCATGTTGGTAGCAGCACTTCCTCGTTGGCGGACATTTTTGTCGTAGATAGTTGCCTGTCTTGAGTAAGAACGGTAGCCGGATACACCGTATAAATATTCGCCGCATGAAGCTGCGTCCTTAAACATTTCTGAGATGGCATCTGCTGCTTCTTTTCTCATGTATTTTTTTTCTTCATTTCCGCCACCGTAAAAATCGATATCGGGAACAATGAGGCCCTTAGGGATGTAAGATGAAGGAAGCGAATATTCCTTATTAATAAGAACTGTAATACTGTTCGGGTCTGTATCAATACATCTTGAAAGATTGTACTCATCCGCTGTATTTTCATAATCCTTAACTGTGTCGTTATATTTGGTATAGACTGACATATTACTATCCTCATTTTCATAAGAGTCCGTGTAATAATATTCATATTCAAAATCAGTGGAATCGTTACTGCTCATCGCCTGACTTGAAGATAATGAAGATGAATATGTGATTGCCAGTATTGCCATTATGCCTATCCCTGCTGTAAGTATCTTTTTCATCTTGTCCCCCAAAAGTAACTTTAAATAATCTAAATTGTAATTTAAAAACTATATATTGGTAATCATACACTACTACTATACCATATATTGATGAAAAAGAAATATATATAATAGAAAAAACTTATAAAATGTGAAATTTTTATTTGTTTTGCGACGGATTTATAAAGTAGTTCATAAGAGCTTGATTTTTCTTGATTGAAAATAACAGACTCATGCCTAAAATACCGCAGGAAATTATTTCTCCGATTCCGACAGTAATTATAAAATATATCAGACTTCCCGGGATATCATATACATAACGAAGTACAAATGGAATAATAATTGTATTGGCAATGATTGGCGGAAGGGGAGCAACCCATGTGAAACGTCGTAGCGCATAAGTAGCTAAAGCTCCGATAAGTGTGGCAATACTGCCAAATAGAATATCAAGAATCAGACACCCTGTCAGTATGTTTGAAAGAATACATCCTATGAACAGTCCCGGAATGGCTGCCGGTGTAAAATAAGCAAGGATGGTAAGTGCTTCAGAGAATCTGACCTGAATAGCATAATTTGCAAGACCAAATGAATTGGCTACAAATGTCAGAATAACGTACAATGCCGCGATTAAAGCAGCCTGTGTGATAAGTTTCAATTTTTTTTCTTTCATATTCAATTGTCTCCTTTAGTTTTGTTTTATGAGAGGAAGGTTTCGAACTCTCAGTTAATTACAGTTCATGCTGTTTTTGGGGAAATATGCCGTCTGAATAATAAGTGTTGGGTATTGAAAATGTTCAATAATCAAAACAAATCAGTAGACAGAACAAGCATGAATGATTAAGTAAGTTTAGCATACAAAAATCTTAAAAACAAGTGTTATACATTTATGGAAGTAAATTAAAAACAAGTATTATAAAATCATAATTCCCTTGCAAAAAATAAAGAAAAGTAGTAAAATATTATTTAATTATTATTAAAAAAGTGGGGCGGATATATGAACAAAATATACGATGTGTTGTCTGATGTTGTAGATAACGGATTAGATATCGTGTTTGTATATGATAAGTTTGGCAAGATTTTATGGGCCAATAAAATGATGGAACATGTTACGGGATATCAGAGAGAGACACTTGGCGAAGTAAGCCTTTCAGATATTATGCCAGGTGTTTTTTGTGCGTCTGAAGATTCGGTTGTATATAAAATAGAAGCAATACATGAGGAGTTTCAGACCGCACTTTACCGTGAGAACCACACATGTTTCCCTGTAAAAGTGATTATAAAAGAATATGAGGATGGTATATATTACTGTTCTGCAATTGATATATCAGATGAAGATGAATACCGAAAAAAATTGGGCTGGGTTAAACAGGATGCAGAAAATGCAATGAAAGAGCGTAATGAGTTTGTAGCCAATATTACCCATGAACTTCGTACTCCTGTCAGTGGAATTCTCGGTCATACACGCAATGCTTTGGAGGAAGAGATACCGGCAGGTGTTCGTAACACTCTTAAGATTATTGAGCGATGTTGTGGTGATATGAATAAGATAATAGATAATATTTTGGACTTTTCCAAACTTGAGGCCGGTAAGTTTGTGCTTGAAGAGAGGGAATTTAATTTTAAGGAATTTATTGATCATATTATAGAGACACATATTGCAAGAATTAATGAAAAAGGCCTGAAGTTTGTATTTACAATGGATGACAATGTGCCTGAAGTCATAATAGGAGATTCGTATCACATTTCTCAGATTATTAACAATCTTATATCCAACTCCATTAAGTTTACATCAATGGGAAAGATAACGTTACAGATTGTTAAGACTAAGCAGGAAGGCGACAACGTTGAATTGTTTTTTGTTGTGATGGATACAGGAATAGGCATCAGCGATGAAGAGAAGGACAAGTTGTTTAGGAGTTTTTCTCAGGTTGATGCTTCCATATCCAGAAAATATGGCGGAACCGGACTGGGACTTGCTGTATGTAAACAGATAGTGGAACTCATGCACGGAAGTATTAATGTTGAAAGTGATAAGGGACACGGAAGTATGTTTTCCTTTTCTATCCGAGTTAAAGTTCCTGAAAGTGAAATGGTGGCAACTTCAGACAGTGAAGCGGTATCTATTGCAGATTTTAAGAATACTATCAGGCAAAAGGAAAGAGTTAATGAAGAGTCGGATAGTTCCCATAACTTAGATATGATTAAGGGGATACTTGAAAAACTCATGTTGTGCGTTGATATGGAGTCATGGGAAAAGGCGGAGCTTTTTGCTGATAATTTAAAGCAGCTTCTTGCTGAAGGAGAACCGGAATCAAGGAGAGCTATATTAAAACTTGAGATGGCTGTACGTAAGGAGAATCAGGAGAAGGCAATAACTGCCTGTGATAACTTGCTGGATATTATTGAGAATTGGGGGGGCAGTAATGGCGAATGATGAAATTAAGATAGGCAGACAAAATATTCTTATCGTCGATGATATGCTGCCTAACAGAAAAATACTTGAACGTATCATTAGCGGAATGGGGCATACACCTATTCTTGCAAGTAGTGGAAAGGAAGCGCTGACCTTATTAGAGGAAGGTGCAAAGCCAAGTTTAATATTGTTGGATATTTCAATGCCGGATATGGATGGATTTGAGTTGTGCCGTATTCTTAAGGCAGATGTATATTGCAGAGATATCCCTGTTGTTTTCATTTCAGCTTTTTCGGGAATTGAAGATGTGGTTAAGGGATTTGAACTTGGCGGAGTGGATTACATATGTAAACCTTTCGTTCCGGCGGAGGTTTCTGTAAGAGTGACAAACCACCTTCATATTTTTGCTATGCAAAAAGAAAGAGAAGTATATAATCACAGACTTAACAAGCTTATTGATGAACAGGCTGTGCAACTTGAGAATGAGAAAAGAAAAGTATTATTTGCTCTGGCTAAACTTAATGCAAAGCTCAATACGCATATTGTTGATAATGCAGAAAATGAACAGCATAATTGTAGAATACTGGCGCAGAGTATGCAGCTGTCGTCCCGTTATGAGCAGATTATTTCTAATACGTTTATTGAAGATATAGAGTTGGCAGCGCCGCTTCATAATATTGGAATGATAGCAATATCAAAAGCTATAATTGACAGATATTATGGCGGTACCCTTTCGGAAGATGAATTTGCCCTGTACAAGGAGCATACTACGATGGGAGCAGAGATTATTAATGAGATGGAGCCTGACTGTGCCCACAACGAGTTTTACGGAATGGTAATTGATATGGCGAAATTCCATCATGAGAATTGGGACGGCACAGGTTTCCCTATGGGACTTAAAGGTGAAGAAATTCCTTTATCTGCAAGAATTATCAGAATAGTTAAGTCTTTGGAGGGATATGTAGCCGGCGACAAATTGTCTTTGGATGAGGCAATTAATGTTATGATGAATTATAGAGGGACGAAGTATGACCCGGAGATATTTGATATATTTTGCAAAGTTAAGAATCGATTTAGGTTGTGATAAATGATGGAAGATAAACAATTTGGTGATATTTATTTTGATGAAGATAGTATATTGTGCAGACATAAGATTTCTCCAATGACAGAGCCTGAATTTCAACGAATAGTCGAATTTATGCAAAGGATGTATGGGATAGAACTTAAAGATAAAAGGACTATTGTTAAAGGAAGGCTTGATAATCATGTGGGGAAATTGGGTCATAAAAGTTATAGTGAAATAATGGATGTAGTAGAAAGGAATCCCGGCGGACCTGAGGGCAATCTTTTGGTGGATTTGTTAACTACCAATTATACATATTTCCTCAGGGAGTTTGACCATTTTGAATACTGGAAAAACAAAGTGTTGCCGGAGCTTGAAGTCAGAGTAGGACGTTCAAAGGATTTGAGGGTATGGTGCGGAGCCGCATCAACCGGTGAAGAACCTTATACGATTGCAATGATTTTAAGTGATTACTTTGGCTTGGATAACATTGAATGGGATACAGGTATACTTGCGACTGACATATCTGTGCATGCTTTAGAGATTGCAGTTAATGGAATTTACCCTAAAGAGAAACTTACCGGACTTCCCTATGGGTGGCGTGACAGGTATTACAGAAATGTTGATGCACAAAATGCACAGGTTATTCAGCCTATAAGAGATAAAGTTACATTTTCTAAACTAAACCTTATGGAAGCATTTAATTTTAGAAAAAAAATGCACACAATATTCATGAGAAATGTTATGATATATTTTGATAGCATGACAAGAATGAATTTGCTTGACAGACTATACGACGTAATGGAACCGGGAGGATATCTTTTTATAGGTATGACAGAGAATATCGATAAAAAGAAAACCGGATTTGAGTATGTAAGACCGGCGGTATACAGAAAACCGTTATAACTATAATTAATAATGAAAAGGGGAGAGTACTATGCGAATACTACTTGCTGAGGACGATTTTGCAACAAGAAAATATATGAGCAATTTCTTGTCCAAATACGGGGATTGTGACGTGACTGTTGACGGAATGGAAGCAGTGGATGCGTTTATGATTGCCCTAGAAGAGGAAGAAGGTTATGACCTTATATGCCTTGATGTTATGATGCCTGTTATGGATGGATACCAGGCGCTTAAGGCAATCAGAAACATCGAAAAAGAACGTAACATTGATGCAGATGAGTCTGCAAAGATAATTATGACTACGGTTCTCAATGAAGAAAGGCATGTAAAGATGGCTTTTGAACTTGGTTGTACCGTATTTTCGGCAAAGCCTCTTGACGTAAACAGATTTGAGGATGCGCTTAAAAGATTGGGACTTATAGATTAATTAATATAATCCTGTTTTAAGAAAGGAGGATGCTTTATGTCCGGAGAACAGGGCAATGACGGAATGCTTGATATATACCTTTTTGAGAACGGTCAGTTGCTGGAGAAACTACAGGATATTGTTTTGGAACAAAAGGATGAAAGTTTCTTTGATGAAGATGCAATTAACGAGATATTTCGTATAATGCATACGATTAAGGGTTCGTCAAGTATCATGATGTTTGATGATATCACTAAGGTATCTCATAAGCTTGAAGATGTATTTTTTTATTTGAGAGAATCCGGTCAGGACAATGTGTCCCATATGGAACTTGTGGAGCATGTGCTTGAAGTTGCAGATTTTATAATGGCAGAACTTCAAAAGATTAATGACGGTGAAGATGCGGATGGTGATTCGGCAGAGCTTGTGAAAAAAATAGACGATTTTCTGTGCGATATTATGGGTGAAGGCAATGAAGAACCGGGTGCAGAAATGTCAGTTAACGAACAACCGGTGGCACAACAATTTTATATTGCTCCTGCTGCAACAGAGTCGAGTAAGTTTTATAAAATATGGATTCAATATCACGAAGAAACCCAGATGGCCAATATCAGGGCTTATACTGCAGTTTATGCGTTAAAAGATGTGGCAGAAGATCTTTTGTACACTCCTGATGACATTATTGTTAACGAGGAATCGTCAGCTGTTATTCTTGAAGAAGGGTTTAGAATTCTTTTACAGTCACAGGCGCAAGTCAAGGAGATAAAGTCCCTTATTGACGGAACAGGAATAACCAAAATCGATATTAAGGAATGTACGGCAGAGGAATATCAGAGAGGATTCGATTTCCTTGAACCGTCACAAAGTCAGGAGACGAAAGAGAAAAAAGAAGAGAAAGAGCTTAAACCAGGAGATTTTGTCATCGAGTCTAAGTCACCGGGAAAGAAAAAGAAGCTTGTTAAGAAAAACAGTTCAGCTCCGAAGCAGTCATTTATAAGTGTTAATGTTGAAAAACTTGATATACTTATGGATCTTATTGGAGAACTTGTTATTTCAGAGGCAGTAGTTCTTCAGAATCCTGACCTTAATGTTCCGGGGCTTGAGTTAACTAATTTCAAAAAAGCCTCGGCTCAGCTTATGAAGATTTCATCAGACCTGCAGGATGCGATAATGTCCATGCGAATGATGCCGCTTACGAATACATTCCAAAAAATGAACAGAATTGTGTTTGATGTGTCAAGAAAGCTTGATAAGGACGTTGAACTGGTACTTGAAGGGGAAAGCACAGAAGTGGATAAAAATATAATTGAACATATTTCAGATCCGCTTATGCATCTTATAAGAAATGCTGTTGACCATGGCGTGGAAACCCCTAAGGAACGTAAAGCGGTCGGAAAACCTGAAAAGGCAACGATTACATTATCTGCGAAGAACGAAGGCGGTAAGGTATGGATTTCGGTTAAAGATGACGGAGGCGGAATGAGCCGTCAGAAGATTCTTGAAAAAGCAAAACGTAATGGTTTGCTTGGAAAACGTGATGAAGCAAGTCTTTCAGATAAGGAAGTTTATCAGTTTATAACCAGCCCGGGTTTTTCTACCAAGGAAAATGTTTCGGAGTATTCGGGACGCGGAGTCGGAATGGATGTTGTTGTTAAAAACATTCAGGAGGTAGGCGGTACACTTGATATAGACAGTGTTCAGGGAGAAGGATCAACATTTACCCTTAAGATACCTCTTACACTTGCTATCATAAACGGTATGGTAATGGAGATAGGTGGTTCGTCCTATGCAATTGAGACCGGTAGCGTGCGTGAATTTGTTCAGGTAAGCAGGGATATGCTTATTCATGAAAATGAGCCTGATGAATGCATTATGATAAGAGGAGAGTGTTATCCGGTTATTAGACTTTCCAAGTGGTTTGGTATAGAAAATGGGGAACAGGATATCGAAAAAGGAGCTGTTCTTATCATGGAAAATGAGGGAAGTGTAGTATGTCTGTTCGCTGACAGACTTGTAAGGGAACAGGAGATAGTAGTCAAGCCAATGCCATCGTATATTAAGAAAATAAAA
>SVEK01000045.1 GCA_015057405.1 Lachnospiraceae bacterium | reverse complement strand
GTTGAACAGGATTTTATCAAGAGCATTAGAATATTGGAAGGGATTGTGGATTCCAATAAAAATTAAAATTTAAGGGAGCTGTCACTTTAACAAATATAAATTTGCGAACGACAGCCCCCTCACACATAAATTCTGACCAAATTATTGATATTTCTTAATGATATCCATATACAAGCTGCGTATCATGTCTTCTGTAAGCTCTAATGGATTATTCTTTAATCTTGTAAGATTTATTCCAAAACTTTTATTAATCCTTTACCAATACCCTCTCGCATTTTTTATCCGTTATCTTCCATTTTTTCACATACTCTTCCTTACTTCCTTTTGGTACCACAACAGATGAATTCCCCCACAATATCTTATCTCTTCTGTATTCATATATGTCATCGATATTACGTGTAGTTAACTTAGGTGCTTTCTTGGTTGCAAAATGTAATGTGTAATCATACATGTACTCTCCTATATATCTGGACATTTTCTTCAATTTTTTTGGCATATATATATTAATATTATCACTTTCCTGCGAAGGTTGATTACGATACAATCTGTTAAATGCAAGAAACTCTATGTTCTCAACTGTATCTTGAATTACTGTTTCCGCTTTTTCGATATTGGCCCAATAAAGTGTCTTCTTATCTTTTGAATACAGCCATCCATTCTCATCATTTGAGTATACCTTATTCTTTTTATCTACTTTATACTTAACACATGGTGTCTTGCCGCTACTCTTAGAAAATACACGTACATCTATGTTTTCAACAGCTGCCGGAATGTTGATTGTATATTCTGATGCAAAACTTCTATGTAGATTAGGATTAAATACATATGCACCTATACTTTTTAAATTATTAGGCATTTCCGGATATATTATACCCTTTACTTTTTCAGGGTAATCTATATCTGATTCAACAAATACAGCATCTGCAAAAGTATAATCACCTATTACTTCAATTGTTTCAGGTAATTTCTTATCAATTATTGCTTTAGCAAGTCCTCCTTCTTCAATCACCTTTAATCCTTTATTCAAATATATTCTTACTTCCTGTGACCTTTCAATTAAACTATTGTCATCACCCCAAAATTTTGACATATAGCAACGAAGTCCATTCTTTTTAATCACTCTCAATGTCTTTGGAAGATATACTTTGCAATATACCCCAATTGCCGGAGTTACTCGATAATTACTATTTAGTATCTTCAAGCCCTCTCCGTATGTCACATCAATACTAAAACATTCATTAAATGCTCGTTTGTTTATCTTTATATTACTATCCACTTTTAGCTTCATATGGCAGTTTTTCATTGTATCAGTAATCTGACTTTCATCATCAACATAGTTATACACAGAAAATGCTTCCTTGCCTATTGCTTTAACTTCTTTAGGTAGAACTATTTTCTTGCCATATTTTATCTTTCCTGTATATTTTTCAAGAACTCCGTTAACTATGTGACATCCATTTTTATTAATCACTTTTCTTTTTGCTGATGCATAAGGTGTCAGCATCATCATACACACACACATTAATAATGATAATAATAACAATCTTTTCTTCATAACAATTTCTCTCCTATTCTTACATATTTACATAAGCTCCGATACAGGATAGACAGTTTCCATTCTTATCATACGCATATATATGAGTTATATAAAGTCCTCTTTCTGCATTATGATTACTTATATTAACTGTGTACTCCCCTGACTGCCGGTTACATTTCCCGAATGCCATATCAAATCATCCTGTCCGTTATAATCTGTCCACGTTGGAAATAATACATATGCTGTTCCTGTCATTAGTGATCACTTTATATTATAATTCGAAGTATATTTTACAATTCTTACATCAGATATATCTTTTTAATTTTTAACCAACTTTTGTTTTTGACATTTTTCCAATAACATAACAAAATGAGGAGCCAATATTGACTCCTCATATCCATATTCCTCTATATTTTCCATTATATAACATTTCATCCATCGCGAATTACCTTAACACATCGTAATAATACAACAAAAACCGGAATATCTCTTTAGCAGTATGCCCTCTCCTTAATGAATGCCACATGTCCCATGTCCGCATCCATGATTTCCGCATTCATGAGCCGCTTCGTCATGTTCATGGTTATGATGGTCACATTTTACATTTGGATTAAAATTAAGCTTTCCCTGTACCAATGCATCTACTGCATCATCTGCATTTCCGGACACGCCACCAAACAATCGGATACCCACTTGCGCCAGAGCCATTTGAGCTCCACCGCCGATTCCTCCACAGATTAGTGTTGTGATACCATTTTCCTGTAAAAATCCTGCTAAGGCTCCATGTCCGCTCCCGTTAGTATTCACAACATAACTGTTAGTAATGCCCTCTTCGTTTACTTCATAAATCTTAAACTTCTCCGTATGGCCAAAATGCTGAAATATTTCTCCATTCTCATAAGTAACCGCAATCTTCATATTATATTCTCCTTACGAACTCATTAGTCCTTCTCCCAAATACTAGTTCTTCTCTTTAAATATTCTCTTAACAAAATTGTAGAATGCCGGCTTGAATACGCTTCCGTCATGTCCTCCCGGATACTCAAGGAAAATATGCGGAACTTCATTTTCTACCAAAGCATCATGGTATTCACCAGGGAACTTATGAACAGTACCATCATTAAGTCCTTTAGCAATCATAACAAGAGTGTCACCTACATATTCGTCTGCAATCTTGAACTCTTCCGGCTCAAACAATCCCTCATCTGTCACTCCCTGGTCAGTGAAATCAAATATACCGGGTGCCGGACAAAATGCTCCTACATACCTGTAAAGATCCTGAGCTGCGAATCCCTGATGAAGTGTTACACGACCACCCATTGAGAAACCGCAAATTGCTGTATGGTCTCTGTCAGTAAGAGTGTTGAATTCCTCATCAATATATGGCTTAAGGCACTTTCTTACATCATTGAGGAAGTTATTATATCCTTTATAATGCTCTATACTAAAGAAAGCATTAGGTCCCTGTCCATTGTACTCATTAGCACAGCCGCTACCAAATACGATAATAGCCGGTACTGCAACGCCTTCATCTACTGCATTCCAAAGAATGTTCTGCACCTTATCTCCCGGCATTGTAGACTCGTTACCGCCGATACCATGATTGAAGTATATTACAGGATATCTTGTTTCTGTATCTTCAGAATCATAATCCTTAGGAAGCGCAACTTTTGCTTTACGCATTACTTCTTCTCCTTCGGTAATAACAGTTGAAGGATATACAATATCAATCAATTCTCCGGCTGTATCATCATTAACATCAGCATATCCGTCCGGGCAATCATAATTATCGTCATCAAGCATTTCCTGAATCGGAATCATCTTAGAAGGTTCCTTAGTCGGTTCCGCTGTAACTGTAGCTGTAGCAGTAGGAGCCACTGTCGGAGTTGACGTAGCTACTACATTGGTCGCTGTAGGTGATACCGGAGCATCGGTAACAGGTGCAGGAGTCATATTATCAGACGCCTTAACAGTTACTGTGCAGGAAAGTTTCTTACTCTTTTTACCTAGCTTATAGTTCGCCACAAGAGTTCCTCTCCCTTCTTTCTTACCAACAATTGTCGCATATGCTTTTTTACCCTTAGTATTCTTGGCTTTAATCTTAATAGCCTTTCCGGTAACCTTCCATGTTACCTTAGCTTTTTTTACACCATTTTTAAGTTTTATAGTCTTTTTCTGACCTACTTTTATTGTAACTTTTTTGTTTGTAAGCTTTGGTGCCTTGGCAGCATCCGCACCACCCGGAATAATTCCGGCAACGAGCGCAATAGCCAAAATACCCGCCAATACTCTTTTAATTTTTTTCATTAATACAACCCCCTGTAAAATATAATATTAAACTCGGAAAAACTTTTCACTTCCCTTATCATATTTTATCACTATTTAATTATTAGTCAATAAAAAATACTAATTTTACAATGACAAAAACATATCATTCACTCAATATTTTCGGACAAATTCAGTCCGGCATTATTGCTAAATCTTCTTAATAACTTCAAGACCTACCTTCGCCTTTACAGGCACTCCAAACATCATAACTTCAATATCAGCAATTCGCTTATGTCTGTCAACTCTCTTAATCGTCGCAGGAAAAACTGACAACGGTCCCTCTGTAACCTTAATTTTGTCACCCTCAATAAAACCTTTGGATATGGTGATTATCCGGTCTTCATTCATCAGTTCCTCAAGAACATGCTGCTCAACTTTGGATATTGGTACAAAATCTTTTCCATCACCAAGAATTTTATAAAAAAAACCATTTCTATTATATTCACACCTGAATTTGTTGATATCTCCAACATCAACAAATATATACCCCGGAAATAATACAAATGATTCTTCATGCCAATTTCCTTCATAACGCTTGGTGCACACATATCTTGGAATAAATATATCATCATATACTTCTTTGGGAATAAGTTTAAGAAGTCTGTTCCTTACATCTGTCTCTTCACCTGACATAACCTGAATTACATACCACATATATCAATCGCCCCTAACATCATGATATTATCATAGCACGTCTATAATATCACCAAATTATCACATATACAATCAAAGAATTGTTCTTGACAACAACAAGTTATACTATTAGGATAGAATGAGTGAGAATATTTATATTCATGTATTTCAGAAAGGAATTAATTCTAAAATGACTATTTTTAAAAAACTGGGCATATACGCGATTACAGCTTCACTTGGAATCCTGACTGCCGGATGCGGCAATTCAGATAACAATTCTTCTGCCGGCGTAGCTGCTCCTACTTCCACTCCAAAGATAATTACTCATGAAGAACTTAACATTACTCTTCCTGCAGATTATATACAACAAGATAATGAAAAATACACATTTTATTATTCTAACGCAAACTCCATCTGTCTTGGAAACAAAGAACCGATAGATGACCTTGAGGCATCCGGAATTACGGCAGGTACAATTGACGACTATGTAAACATTATCAAAGAAAAATCCGAAATTGATACACCTACCGAAACAGTCGAAGGCAACGAAGAAGCCCGAGTGTTCACATGGAACAATACATTTAACGACAATGAGTACACTTATCTTGGATATGTCTGTAAAACGACTGACGCATACTGGCTTATCCAGTTTGCATGCCTGGCAAAAGATTACAACGAATTGAAACCTCAGTTTATGAATTACCTGTCTACTGTTGAGATAACTTCAATTCCATAATCTATTATATAGTCATTATATTTTTGACCACAGATAACAATATGCCTGGGTTCTTGCTGCAAAGTGAGAACCCTTTAATAATTCCCTTACTTCCTCCTTAGTGTACCAGCCCGCTTCTATCTCTTCTACGGTGGAATCACTTGGTGCAAATTTACCTCCCGCGGTAACGACTACACATATATTGGTTTCATTGGAAAATCCTACGGCACTGTAACTTTCATGCATCACATCATCTATACTGATAAGATTAAGTCCTGTCTCTTCTTTCAATTCCCTTGCCGCACTTGTCGCAAAATCTTCACCATCATCAATAAGTCCTGCCGGGAAATTGTATACAAATCTTCCGACAGCCATACGAAACTCCTTATTGAGTAATACTTTTTCTCCGGTTTCATCATGAGCAATAATAACTACGGCATCAGTATCTTTATTAACAACATCTTCAATCGAACCAATATTATTGTCCCTGCTTATCATTTCATAAACCTTTTTATGATTATCTATTGTTTCATAAGTCATATCATACCTGCTTATGAATGCTCCCTGATGAACTTTTTCTACTGAAATAAACTTCATTTATAATAACCTCCCGTTAAATTCCTGCCATTTCAATCTGACCATATAAAAATATCCAAAAATGACCATTGTTATAATGCCAAATAAATATATAATAGCATTAGCATTATAAATGATAAATAATTAATGTTAAATATCAGGCACTGACAAATAAATTATTGTCTCCCAAATCATTATACGAGGTGTTATTTATGAAATCAACCAAAACCATTATCAAAAGACAGAGTGACACATACAGTACAACACTCAGGCTTACTCTTACAGCTTTATTTACTGCACTAACATGCGTTGCAACGATGATTATCCGTATACCGTCTCCGACTGACGGTTATATTAATCTTGGAGACTGCATGGTTCTTATATCAGCCTGGCAATTAGGACCTTTATACGGTGGCATAGCTGCTGCTACAGGATCGATGCTGGCAGATGTATTATCCGGATATTTGTACTATGCTCCCGCAACATTTTTCATAAAACTACTGATGGCCGTTATTGCGTATTACATATACAAGATATCCATTAATCGTTCTACCATTACAAAAAGAATATTCTCTTTTTGCAGTGCCCTGTCCGCTGAACTTATTATGGTGATAGGATATTTTGTGTTTTCTGCCGTTTTTCTCGGGACAGGACTGGGAGCCGCTGCAGGTATTCCCGCAAATCTCATTCAGGGAATTACTTCAATAATAATCAGTGTATTGCTAAAAGAATTTTTCAGTCCCGCAAAAATCTAATACACAATTACAGCAAAGCAATGTATAATGTTTTTTTAGTATAATACCAATGTAACAAATACCCTTACACTACATTGAAAAAGGAGAAGCTTATCATGGAAAATAGCACCATTAATCCGTTGCATCTTGCAAATATCACTATTGAAGAAGACGTTATAAAAAAGATAACAGATAACGCGGCCGCTGCTGCTGAAGAATTATGTAAGGCAGGACGCTTAAATGAACACTCTATACTGGTTGTAGGCTGTTCTTCAAGTGAAGTAATCGGTGAACATATAGGTACATTTTCAAGTCCCCAAGTCGCTGCTGCCATTCTTACCGGAATCCAATCGGTATTGGAACCACTTAACATATTTCTTGCAGCCCAATGTTGTGAACATTTGAACAGAGCTATTATTATCGAAAAAAATGCGTTGAAATACACCGGAATGTATATAAGTCCTGTTAATGTTGTGCCACAACCAAAAGCAGGCGGTTCATTTGCAACTGCAGCCTACCACTCATTTAACGAACCTGTTGCAGTGGAATCAATCAAAGCAGATGCAGGAATCGACATTGGCGGAACACTCATAGGTATGCACTTAAAAGAGGTTGCAGTGCCTGTACGACTTACTACAACCTCAATTGGAAACGCATCTATAATCTGTGCCCGAACCCGTCCTAAATTCATAGGAGGAATCAGAGCCGGTTATGACGACTCACTACTATAATTTGCCTTAATATGCTTTACCTTAATCAAGTATAAAGTTTCCTCTACGCATATAAACTACATTTCTGAAACCGATTAGCGGCTCATTGGCACTGATATCTTTTCCGTATCTCATAACAACCTGGATTTGAATCTTGAATTTATTTTCTTCGTCAAGAGCCGCAAAAGTTTTGCCCTTATAACTTATGCTGTTATAAAATACATCCTGAATCGGAACATCCACGTAATAGTACTCTCCTGATTCAACTATTGAACCTGTTATTTCCCCGGAAGATAAATGTACCTTCTTATCACGGCTAAGTGCCATCCCCGTCTTTGACTCATCATCAAAATCATAACGATAAGTAGTAAGCGGAAGCTCAACCAGCGGATTACCGTCAGTTCCGTCAAGAACAGTCTCCGTACCATCATCATTTACTATAACAGGGTAATAGTGTACCGTCATCTGCTTATTAAGAACGATACTGTTATTTTTCAAAGTAAAATATGTTCTCTTGGTAATACACTCAGATGACTCTCCGTCCATATCGTCAACATTGGTCTTAAATACTCCTTCACCAAACGGAACAGCATCTTCTGCCGAAGCTACAGTTGCATCATAATCTACATACAAAAAGTCTGTATCATAATTGTCAGTACTTTTGTCAACATTAGTAATTACCGGCACCGTTGGCTGAACTGTGGCGTTATATGCAGCAACCATGGTATTAACAAAAAGTTTCGCTTCATCATCAGTTATACCATTGCTATGTCCGACACCTGAATAAGTGATATTTCCTTTATTGTAAATATAGTAGTTGTTTCGGGCATCGTTCTTTAAATCATATCCATAATTATTTCCGTACAACGAGTACCACACAACGATATCGTCACTTTCAAGATCAAGCTGATAATACTGGGAATGGGTAGCTGATACCGAGAATGAATTATCAAGAGTATACGGATACTCAGCTAACTGTCCCGAATTGGTTTTTGTAACAGTTCGGGTAGTTTGACTTCCCGAATAACCTTTAAGTGAAAAACCCGATATTCCCTGAGCTAAAATCTTACCACTACTATTGGTTTCATATTTTCCTTCTGACTGTCTGTAGCCTGTTTTATACACCCTGTCAGGAGCATCATCCAGTCCTACTTTAGATCCTTTATTCACTTTAACGTCATATCTGTCCATACCCAATATGCCACGGAAATACTGGTTAATATTATATCCCCACCATTTATACTTGCTGGTATATCCTGTATATGTAGCATTGTCCATATTAACAAAGGAAGTTGTATCGTGAGTAAATAACACCGTATTACCCTCATTAATAAACTTCTCAATAAGCTTTAATCCGGCCTCACTCGTTATATCACTGTAACAATCAGCAAAACCTATTATTAACATGTTGTATTTTATACAGGTTTCTCCCGGTCCTTCTTTATTTTCCTTAAAGAAATTCGGATATTTTTCCACTTTGTCCTGAAATTCCGAAACCGTCAATCTTGAAATATTAATATCAAACTCTTTAAGTCTTGACATATAATAATAATATTTTGAGGCCCCGGCCTTAGTTTTGTTGGAGTCTACACCATTGAAAAACGTATTTTTAGTGCTTTCTGTTATATCGCTTCCGCTATGATTTGCTTTCGCCTTAGCAATCTCATCTGTTGTCGGCAGACATAATGTTGTTGCATAACTAGAGATTTCATTACCATTACTATCAAACATACCATCTGTGTTAATCTGAAGAATGTTAATCTTGGTCTTTTCGTCAGTTTTTATTGCACACATTCCTGTCTTACTGCATCGTACATCTGTATTGGCTGAATCAATTACAACAAGTTTCCACGGAATTGCACCAACATAATCATCTATTGCACGTTCAATGACATATTCGTGATCCTTAACCAGATGATTATATCTAATATATCTTTTGGATGTTTTATCATATATCTCAAGAGAATCAAGCTTTTCCTCCTCTGAAAACTTACCGTCAGCATTGGTATCCACATATAGCTTTACAATATAATTATTGGCAACTTGGGAATTAATTTTAAGAGTAAACTTCAAACTCTTGTCATTAATGTCTCCGCCATTTATATACACCTGTTCATCAGTTAAATCTTTATTGGCTTTAATTGTTCTGTCCTTATATTCAAGCGGAGTTACAAGGTTAATATAAAACTTTTTAACTGTAAGAGCCTCGGTAAACTTTTTATTCTGTTCTTTGCTGTTATACTGATTTTCAAAGAAAAAGGAACCGTCATAAACTCTTTTTCCGCCCGAACCCACTTCATTAAACAATGAATACAATAACTCATATATATTAGATGCCATATCTATTTTGTTAGTATTCACATCATTAATATCCAGAGAATCAAAATCTACCAGACCGGAAAAATTCAATACATCACGACCAAATACAATCGGATATCCCGTCTTAGCATATTTGAGCAAGGCATTCAGCTTTGTTTTTGTAATATCATTACCGGAATAAGCTACTTTCTCAGACGGTGATTCTGAATCATCAAGCAATCCACCAAAATGCTTATACGCACTTGCATTTTCAACAACCTTTCCCGTATGGGCATAACTATATATTTTTTTATCGTTACCATTTTCTACTAAACAGCTAGGCATTGTATCTGCAACAATACTTGATAGTCCGCTTATATTAGCACCTATGTAGACAACATCATAATCAGCATTAAGATCAACATTACGTGCAATAAACTCAGAACTTGACATACTATCTGTTGTTATTTTTCCCGAATAATTACTTACATATCTTGCAATATACCAGTACCAGTACGTAGCTGATTTGTATACATTATTATCGTCACTAGGCTGTATCTGTAATATATTAAGGTCTCTTGCAACATTGGTAGTAGTAACTTTAGAGTTCAGAAGATAATACACTCCGTCCGTCATACTGAATCTGTCACCGGAAACCCCCTTACCTGACACATTAAGTTTCTCCATGTATTCTTTCATATCAACATTTCCGATAAGATCAGCTTTATTAACAAATTCTGCAAGCATGTTACCTGCTGTTATCATACTCCTGTGTCTGATTAGAGTTACCGGATCAGACTTCAATAGACCCGGATTCCCATTAAATCCTATCGTTTCCAGCAAATCCGCATAATTATCATCTTCTCCGTCTGACTTTAACATAGCTTCATAAGGAGTAAGAATATCCGAATTCCACACATTAGTTGCATTATCTTTCGAATTCACAAACTTTCCGGTAGTATCAATATAGCAATTACTCCAGTTAGCTTTATTCTGCTTAGTATCTCCTCCCGGATATGCAAGATACGCATTATACAATGTAACGGGATTCATCTGCTGGGTTAACAGAAAAAGCTTATACACATTATAGCTTGAGCCATTCTCAAGACTAATCTCTTTATATTTTGCATTTGTGCTCGTACTGTCGCTGTAAAATCTTTTTATGGTGCCTTTGTCTACTGACGTATCAACATTATCAACTATTTCTTTATAAATGTTATGATCAAAGATTATTGGCGCAACAGACTTAGCCTTGCCGGTATTTCCCACAGATACTTTTTTCCATATACGTTCTGTAGCAATCCAGTCAAGGTCAACACCTATTCCAAGTCTTTTCTTCGAAATATCATATTCAGAAGTATTACAAAACAGTTTTTCATTTTTATAGTCTTTCCACAGATCAGACAATCCGTTATTGACAGTCTGGTTAATAACAATAAGATTAGCTCTGTCAATTAATCCTCTGTTATGGCTGGCTGTTTCACCGGAACCATTAATATCCTGAGGAGTAACGGTCATTACTCTCACTTTGTATTGATCGAGTTTTGCCGATATATTACCCTCAAGCTCCGGTTTTAGCTTAGGAACAATCCCTGCTTCAATATATCCTGCTTTATCAGCTTTAACACTTTTTATGTCAGTTTCAGTATCATTATCCTTAAGCACGGCTTCGTTAATTGCAACAGAAGGCTCATTCATAAAGAAATTCAATTCATAACCTTCACCAATATTATTATCAACCCATTTCGCATACAGAGTTATAGTATTAACTGTTATTGATTCAGGAAGATTCTCACCGAATGAGAATACTTTGGTACATGCCTTGTTATAATACCATCCGGCAAATGTATATCCGTCACGGACAGGGTCACTTACACTCGGCATAGTAAAATTATTAAGCAATCCATTTGCCTGATATCCCTTAATGGTTTCAGGCACAATTATTTCGTCATCCGCATTGTCTGAATTAGCATCGAATCTGATATTATATGTTATCTTATCGCCATTATCATCTATGGCAACAGGTTTCCAACCTGCATACAAAGTAATATCTGAAGTCAGCTTAGTATTATAATCATACATATGGGTACAGGAAGAATCTGTATACCATCCCGTGAAAATATAATCACTTCTTTTAGGAGTAATTGAAGGCTCTGTTATACAACTGTTTTCTTCAATACCTGTAATTCCTTTGGCAAGAATACCCACGTCACCTTCTGACATATTATACACGTATTCCTCCGGGTCATTGCAATTTTTGTCAAATGTAACAGTATAGCTTGGGACAGCTCCTGACGGATATACTGTCTTCCACTTGGCATATACGTTGGTATTTTTTGTAAGTCTCTGTGCCTCATCAAACTTATTAACACCAAATTTGTCGTAGAACCATCCTTCAAACTCATATGCTTCTACTTCTTCTCCCTTAGAAATATCATTATCCTTATATGCAAGTCCAAGCCCGTACTTTTTGAACAGTTCTGTATTCTTATATGCTTCCTCCTGCTTATACTTTATCAGAATATCATCTCCGGTAATATATCCCGGTAATGTTTCCGTTTTCAACTCTTCTCTGCTCTCAAGACTGCAATCATTAAACCAAACCGACTTATTTATATCTTCCTGAGAAATTTTAGCATTGTCCTTGTAAGACAAACCTTCAAACACGTATTCGCCTTTATTATCTCCTACATTTACAAGTGAATACACGTATTTAATCTTTTTCTTGTAGTTTCCTTTTCCTTCACCTACGTATTTATATTTCATTTCTCCGACAGGAACATAATAAAAGTAGTTTTTGTTCTTCACACGTTTGTCATTGAATTCTTTCTCATCAGCAACAGAAACAGCTTTAAAATTAACAGAATACTTTGCTGCTCCATCGCTTCGGGTATCTTCACGAACAGTACCTGTCAGTCTTCCTTTTTTTACATACGCAGTTGCATCGTCTACATCGTATTGATAGTAGTAATTTTGACCGTTTTTGACGGATGACCGTTTGTAGTCACCCTTACTTGTATAGTATGTGTATGTATATACGCTGCTGTTTTGCGGTTCACCATTCTGGTTCCACTCGCCTTTCACCGGGTTTCCGTCAATAACATGATATTTTTGTGAAGAATCATACTTATCCGGTGCAATCTTATAGTAGTCATATGTAATAACATAATCACCTTTGCCGGAATCAACTTCGTAAAACGCGTCTATTGTTTCGCTTCTTACAGAGAGATTATAATTACCTTCATTTTTTGCAACTTTCTTAAATATACCGTAATGATTGGAGTTTTCCGAAGATTTATTATTATATAATTTGTACTCCTTCTGGGTTATGGTATTATTTTTAAGTTTTTCATCAAGAACTGATTTGAACTCTACATCTTCAACGTCAAGGTTAGTACTGTTGCTTTTTATATATGCACTAAGCAACTTCTCCTTTCCGTCTTCTACAATTCGCTCAATGTCAACCGGCTCCTGACCTCCTATCAGATACCCAAAAGAAGCCTTACTTGCATTCGGTACTATCTCCAATATGGTAAACGGATTATCACTCGTCCCAAGCTTTGCAGTATCATTGCTTTTAGGGATATAAAAACGACCATCCCCGTTAGAATTTTTTTCTTCAGCCTTAACCGTGTCCCCGCAAAGATTCAATAAAATTCCTGCAAAAGGAATAACAGAAACAACGACAGCAACAGCTAATATACCGGCTAAAATACGCTTAACTGTTCTGCCCTGAATATGTTTGATTGCAGATTGTATTATATTTTTCAATCTCCTGTTTTTATCCATATAATCTACTCCTTGCCTGAATTACCGTTACTCAAATTATGACAAATTTCGGCTTGCTATATTCTTAGATGCTCGAAAGGTACTTCCTGCAAATTCCAGACTAATCTGCACCTGTAACACCGGAAATGTATCCGGATCCGTTGGTGGTATTGCAACAAATTCCGTTACATATTTACAGAGAAAACTTGAATTAGAATTGTATACATTAAGTCCCTCCAATGTTCTGCTGACATCTATATCACGAACTCCGTTTATATCCGAAAGTCCTAAAAGAGGAATCAAAGCACTATCGTTTTTACTCAACCTTATAAATCTCATGGTATTATCATTAGACTGATGCCATATTATATAATACGCATCAATGTCAACACCGCTGTTATCCGGCGCTTCCATACATAATGCCGTACAAACAGCACCCATACTGTTAACAAATGCTCCCGTAGATTTATAATCCTTAGCTTCTATCGCCAGTTCATTAATGTATGTCATAGCAACATCCGCTTCAGTCTGCATATTCACTTCATTGTAAATAACATTATAACTATTAACAGAAGAACTTACGAACATAACAATAATTCCGCTTATCATACTAAGTATTAAAATACACACAATAAGCTCTATTAATGTAAATCCCTTGTTGTTCCTTTTCATATAACCCACCTGCCGTTAATTGTCTGCCAGACATCTGCCTGTTTCTTTTATTACAGTTATTGTTTTAGTTTTAGAACCTTCCAAAACAATTTGTTTATAATCTTCTTTCAGGCTGCCGTTTGATTTCATAAAACTAAATTCCACGGCAGATGACTCAGATACCGTAAGTTCCAAGCCATCTGTCTTAATTACTTTATATACTATATCCGTACTTCCCAACTTCTCTCTGTCTGCTTCTTCCCATTCCCCGGATTCATTTTTTAAATACACTACCGCATAACACTTATCAGACTCTATCTGTAGCCTGAGTTTAACAGTGTCAGCTTCTCTCGCAATAGAAGTTTTACGGGTAGAAGAAAGCATGGCTTCCAGTTTATCCGATGCAGCCCCCACATTAGCATCATGAATAATCATCACCGACATAACTGCTCCACTTACAAGAATAGACATAATAAGTACAACAACAATAAGTTCCACAAGACTCACACCCTTGTTGTTTAATCTGCTATATTGATTATCTGATATCAGATTATCCATACTGTTTCTCCTTACTTAAATCTCATTCCTATTAGTTTTTCTTCCAGTTTTCATAATCGATGGAAATAATATCTGTAGCCTGAACATCACCGGTACCGTAACCTTCTTCTGTCTGCAGCTTAAAGAAAGGCATGACTTTCTCATGGTTCAATATAAGATACGACACACTATCAGGTGCTGCCGTGTATGTTCCGTTAACTATTACATTACCTCTGGCAATTATCAGTCCCTTAAAATCAATTCCGCCGGCAATACTAACATCGCCTTTTGCAATAATTATTCCCGTCATATTGGAAGTAATCTCTATATCACTACCGGTAATAAGATATGCCTGCTCATAAATACCTTCTAACGAACCTAAGTCCACATCAACACGATTATCATTTACTTTACTCATATCAACGATACTGTCTGTTAAATATTCGGAACTGACTCCTGAATATGCTTCATCAAGACCGGAAGTAAGTCCGACATATTTTGTGGCAAGTTCAGTCTGCATATTCTCCACATCAGAATCATTGTAATCTCTGTTGGCAGGATATAATGAAACGCCGGCTCCACCCGCAACATCTTCATATCCGATACAGTTTCCCGTAGATACAATAGTTGCCGGATTAAATAACACCCTTCCGCTTCCTAAGGAAGCCATACGTTGATTTACAAGAGTTCCAAATTTTCCTTCGTACTCCTGAAAATATTCAGCGGCTTTATCTGTATCAGAAAAATTAAGATACAGATATACAAGTTTACCTGCGGAACTAGCCGAATATGTAACATACGCAACCCTGTAAGGTTCATTAAGGTTAACATAATTAGTAAGTCTCACACCACCATTACTGTAGCTTCTGGTTAAATCTATATAACAGTCTTCTTCTGTCCTGTCTTCACTCTTCTTTGAATTTCCTTCCACAAGGCTTTCATATTCAGTATCTGTCATAGGATTATGACCAATTCCTATGATACAGTCACCCGGCATAAGATAAGCCGACTGTAATCCTCTGTAACTTACAGAATCACCTTCTACAAAACTCACATTATTTTTATCAATATAACCATACTGATCAGGCACAGAAACAAATGATTTTCCGGCAAGCCATAATGGATTACATTGCGTAAAATCAACATTTGTATTTTCTGAGTTAATTACAACAGAACTACTTCCCTCCGGAGTTCCATATGTAAGAGAAATTCCCTGCTCATCTTTATTGCCTACAACAGCATTGTTGGTATTATATCCATAATAACTTCCTACAACATTGAAAAACGAATTGCCGTTGCTTCCGTCAGTTTTTGCGTTCATTGTTGTATCGTCAGTTATGTAGCAGTTACCCTGGAGATTCATTCCCGCCGGACCTTCACCTGAAACATTCAGACCTCTTGCCCATATATTACCGTAATGAAGCTCTCCGGTATAGTCTTCATCTGCATCAATACCTTTAACCGTAAGTTTTGCACCGTTGGTTACTTCAATATCACTTTTTGACAACACATTATCTGCAAATACAACAGTATTCCCACCATTTAGCAGCATTCCCGGTATGTCATACCCTAATGTATTTTTATTATATCCACCACCGTATATACTTCCGCGAACGTTAAGCGTGGCATTGGCAACATTCTGAATCTGTCCGTCCGCAATAATAACATAATCTGCACACGCCACATTAGTTTCGGTAACTGCATTAACCGCCAGACCCGGGTAATGAATGTCAAATACATAATCGGTAGTTATCGTCGTGGAAAATCCCCTGCTGTCTTTATATACAACTGATATATTCTTAATTGTGAGTTGCGTATCATCTTCGGTTGTTACTGTATGCGGTTCAAATACATCACTTGTTATTATAAGCGGATCCCCCGCCGTTTCATTCCATTTTACATCCGCATCAAATGTATCAAATAAACTGTCAATATCTTCAGCCGGAGAATCTCCAAAATATTTCATAAAGTCCTCATTCAGAACTTTAACCATCTCAGCAACAAATAACTGTTTAAACTTCTGTTCCTGCTTTGAACGTTCCGTAGTCCCCAGTTGCTGAAGCCATTGGGTATACGAAACACGAACAGCCTTATCTGCCCACTCATTCATAGTGGTTTTCAACTCGTCCATCGCCACCTCAGCAGTATAAAAATTGGCTGTAGATGCCATACCTGTTCTAATTGATTCAAGATTACGATATGTAAGCGCTATTACAACTGCAGCAATTACACCAACAAAAGTCATGGCAATAATAACCATCAAAAGGGATGCTCCCCTATTGGTGCTTTTTGTTTTGCCTTTTATGCAATTATTTTCCATGTAATAGCTTTCCGTCTGTTTAATATCCATTAATATACTCCCTCGGTACTGGATTTATTCCTCAAGCATGGTAGATGCAATCTCGGTTATCTGTTTCCCGAAATCCGTTCCGCTTTCATATACTCTGACCGTTACGTTATATAATCTGTTACCTGCCGGAAGATTGGTTGTTAATGTTTTATGTATATTGTCAGCATCAGGTACTGAACCTGATATATTAAACTCAGCCTGACTGTAAAGGTTAATTCCTCCGGGATTAGTACCTACGATATTTAGATTCGGCTTGTTAACTATATTGCCAAAATCAGTGTCTTTATCACCCTGAAGCGCAATATATATATCCATATCATCACCGGTATCCTTTTGTATCTCTATAGTTTCCTGATGAAGATTATTTATATCATTAAATGGCTTGTATATAAGCATAATCGTATCAAGAGAAGCATATCTTTGATTGTAGCAATACCCGTTATATGGTGCACGTTCTATCAGGATATCATCATGATACTTTAAATTCCCATCTTCATCTCTAACTTCACTAAACAACGGTTGTCCGTTAACAATAGGATTCTTACACGAATAAATAAGCTCTGAATCAAGAATCCACTGCTTATTGCCATCCGCATCTGTCACTTCTTTTATATTTACTTTTACTTTCTTGCTTATATATATACTAACCTGTTCAGCAGATAACGGCGAGTAATTATCTGATGGCGGATAGGTGGCAAGAGCCGGCTGTGCAATCCCCGGATTATCCTTAATCTGCTCGTAATAATCATCGTAAGCAAGTCTGTTTTGTTCATCAATGTCTTTACATACCTCTGCATATCTGTCTCTAAGCAGCTTTTTATTCATATTTGAAAAATATGCCAGTGCCTTATTGTCATATGACGAACCCTCAATTACAGGATTAATAATCGCAACAGAATCCGTAGAAAAAGCTGTCAAATCAGCAAATAGATATGTATTAGGTGATTCATGCTCCGAAACTGAGGCAATCTCAAGCTCAATATCGTAAGTTGAAGCACCTTCCTTTACGCCTTCAATTCTGTACTTATAGCTACCTTGTCCCAACAACGGAACATATGTCTTCCTGTTATTAACTGTCTGAATCGAAAGACTCGAACCTGTTACTTCATAATAACTACTTGCAACTCCTGCCGGTACAAGTGAAAACTCTCTTAACCCGCAGTCACTAAACTCTCTTGCTGTTTCTTCAATACCGAGAACTTTAACGGATTCCATGACGTTTTCACCGGCAGTATGAGCATATATGGTATTTTTTGCCTGCTTATTGGCTCTCGTCGCTGTCACAAAGCTTGATAACAAAGGAATAATAATAATCATGAGAATAAGAAGAGATACAATAATCTCCACAAGAGTAATACCTCTGTTGTCAGTATTAAATTGTGGTTGTATACGTTTTCTCTTCATATCTGACCTCACAATAATTAATCAACTGTACTGAATATATTACCTGTTGAAATATTTACATCACTAATTACAGGGGCTTCGTACTCTTTGCCAAATCCCGTAAGTGAATATCTGTTAATAAGAACTGTGCCTGTAAGTTTACCTGTTTCCTGATTGTAAGCGGCACTAAACTCTTTTACATTCATTCTTTCAGAATACAGGTTAATATAATCCATCATTTTTTTTAGTCCGTCATAAGTTGTCTTGTATGACAACTGAAGTCCCGAAACATAACCTAATATACTTTCTCCGTTTTCGTTGGTAAATGAAGACGAATAAATATTTTCTTCAACATTAAATGCTATATTGCTGACTTCAACACCTGTCGACTCCTCCATCTCCTTTACGAACTTAATGCTTTTTTCAGGAGTGACCTTGGAAGGATATTTATCAACAATTGCATCGTATTTTACATCAACGTTTTCACACTGCGCCTTAAAATCTGCCTCGTTGGCTGCCAAAAGTTTAAGAGAATTAAGTTCCTGCT
>SVEK01000044.1 GCA_015057405.1 Lachnospiraceae bacterium | reverse complement strand
ATATAAATCACCTCGATATTTAATACTTATATTTTACCAAATATCTGGATGATTTGATATATCGTGTTAAATTTTCAAGGTACAAATTTATATCAATGGTCAATGACCTTTTGACACCCTAACCTTACTAGGAAATTTCTTTGAAATTGTCCTAGTAAGCAAAAGCGCTCCGCGGGAACGCACTGCGTCGGAGAGGAAAATGTTGCTAACGCAACCCGCCGCAGGCGGAGAATGTCGCAAGCGACATTCTTTGTTCTTGCAAGTAAGTTTGATGGAACCGGGATTGCTTGAAAATATGCATATTTAATTTCAAATTATTATGAGCTGTTTGTAAATAAATAGCAAAAAACACTTGATAAAATCCCAATTTTGGACTAAAATAAGTATGTAAATGGTGGATTGTGGTGAGAAGTGGTGGATGACGGAAGAAAAGTGGTGACAAGATAAGGTATGTTTACAGGCGAGTATTCTCATTCGATTGATGCAAAAGGAAGAGTAATAGTACCCGCAAAGTTCCGAGAAGAGCTAGGTAGTAGCTTTACGATTACAATGGGCTTTGATGGGTGTCTTTCCATGTATTCAGGTGAGGAATGGGACAAGTTTGTAAATAAGCTTTCAAGTCTTCCGGAAGGAAGAAAAGAAACCAGACAGATTCAGCGTTCTTTTCTTGGAAAAGCCGCAACCTGTGAAGTGGACAAGCAGGGTAGAGTGCTTATTCCGTTAAAGTTAAGACAGTATGCCGGACTTGAGAAAGATATAGTATTTGTTGGAATCAATACCAAGGTTGAGATATGGAATAGTGACAGATGGGAAGAAAATGACATATCTGATATGGATGAGATGGCAGAGAGACTCGCAGAGCTTGGAATTGAATTGTAAGGGGATATAGTTTATGGACAAATCACAAAATGAATTCAGACATATATCTGTGATGCTGCATGAATGTATTAATAATCTGAGTATTTCACCTGATGGAGTTTATGTGGATGGTACCATGGGAGGAGCCGGACATTCCGGACACATAGCCAAAGCATTGTCCGAAAATGGTAGATTGATTGCAATAGATCAGGATGAAGATGCCATAAAGACAGGAACTGAAAGGCTGGGGATTTATGGTGATAAAGTAACGATTGTCAGAAGTAATTTTTCTTGCATGAAGGAGATTGTTACTAATCTTGGTTATGAAGGCGTTGATGGGATTTTGTTGGATCTTGGAGTTTCCTCATACCAGTTAGATACTCCTGAAAGAGGGTTTTCTTATAGGGAAGAAAGTTCCCTGTTAGATATGAGAATGGATAACAGAATGGAACGTACCGCAAGAGACATTATTAATGAATATACAGAAGAAGAACTTAAAAAGATGATTTGGGCATACGGAGAAGATAAGTTTGCCCCGCGGATAGCTAAAAAGATTGTTGAAGTAAGAGAGAACAAACCTATTACAACAGTCGGAGATCTTATTTCAATTATTAAGAGTGCTTATCCGGCAAAGGAACTTAGAAAACCGGGACATCCGGCAAAAAAAACATTTCAGGCGATAAGGATTGAACTTAATAGCGAACTAAAAGTATTGGAAGAAAATCTTAAAGATATGGTTAGTTTGCTAAAAGACGGCGGAAGGATATGTGTTATTACATTTCATTCACTGGAAGATAAAATTGTAAAAAACATATTTAGAGAGTGTGAAAACCCATGCGTGTGTCCGCCGCAATTTCCTGTTTGTGTATGTGGAAAACAGTCGCTGGGTAAAGTGGTTACAAGAAAACCGATAGTGCCTTCAGAAGAAGAATTAAGCATGAATTCGAGGTCAAAAAGTGCAAAGCTAAGAGTGTTTGAACGAGTTGTTTTAAAATGAAAATGATGCTTGATAGCAGATGAGCAAAAGATGTCAGCAGATAATAAAGCTTAATATAAAGATGTTGTTATACAGGGAGGTTTTACAATGGCAAATTATTATGAATATGTAAATGGAAGTACAGCACGAAAAATATATGATGAAGCAGTAATACGAGAAAGAGATTACGAGCAAATTGAAAGAAGTAATCAGAAAAAGCCGGTAAGACGCAAGAAGAAAATTAATGTCTTGTATTTGAGTGCGGTTATGATTGCTATTGCAATAAGCTTGTATTTGTGTGCAGGTTACGTTAAAGTATGTGCTAATATTAACGCTACAAGTATCAATATATCAAATATGGAAAGAAAAATAGAACAATTAAAATCAGCCAACGAAGTTGCATATTCTGAGGTGGATTCTGCGGTGGATATGAGTTACGTTTACAAAAGAGCAACCAAAAAACTCGGTATGATACCTGCTTCAAGTAATCAGGTGTACAGTTATGATAATAAAAAAAGTGACAGGGTAATACAGTACAATAAGATACCTGATTAATTAGCGAAAAACAAAGAAGGAATCGGTTATGGTAAGGCGAAGAAAAAAAGAGAAGAAATTCAGATTATATATGAAAAAAAAGTTGGTGGCAGTAATGTTTGTAGTTATTGCCTTACTTATTTTTCTGCTTTTTAATGTATTCCGGATTATACAGGAAAAAGAAGGTACATATACAAGAAGTAAGCTTGCCCAGCATGTGCAAAGAGTTAATAATGTTAATACCGTTTTGTTGTACAGACGAGGTGATATTGTTGATCGCAATGGTTCGCAATTGGCAATTAGTGTGAAAGTTTATGATTTGATTCTTTCTCCGCTTGATATTATTGAGGGAAAAGAAAATGGTGAGTTTACCATTAAGAAAGTTGCGGAATTATATGGACTTGATGAAGGAAAACTTAGAACTGATATATATGAAAGACCGAAATCCCAGTACATGAAGGTAACTGAAGTTACAGATCAGTCAAGTGAGCAGAGGGATACTTTTGATAAGATAAAAGAAGAAGCAAAGAAAGCAAGAGAAGATGCTGCAGAAAAGGCTGACAAAGAAGATGATGAAGAAGCAAAAGAACATTTGCCGCCTGTAATAGTAGGAGCGTGGTTTGAAGAGAAATATGTTAGAAGGTATCCTATGGGAACCGTGGCATGTAATGTGGTTGGATTTGCTGATGGAGAACAGGGAACTTTAGGCATAGAAGGATACTATAATAGTTTTTTGTGTGGTAGAGACGGAAAAGCGTACGGATATTTTGACTCAGATCTTGAATTGCAAAGAAAACTCATTCCTGCAGTTAACGGAAATACAGTTGTATCAAGTATAGATTCCAATGTGCAGAGAATTATAGAAGAAAAAATAGCAGAATACAAGAAGGAGCCCGGTGCGGAAAATGTTGCAGTTATGGTTATGGATCCAAACAACGGAGAAGTACTTGCAATGGCAACGGATACGTTATTTGATTTGAATGACCCAAGAGACTTATCTGCGTACTATACTGAACAGGAAGTTAATGCAATGAGTAATGCCGAGCAGGCAAAGGCGCTTAACAATATTTGGAGAAATTTTTGTATAAGTGATACGTATGAACCCGGTTCTACATTTAAGCCATTTACTGTTGCAGCAGCACTTGATGAAGGGACAACCAATGCTAATATTGTGTATGATTGTGCCGGGAAAATACAGGTTAGCGATTATGAAATCGGTTGTGCTAACAGAGTTTCACACGGAGCTGTGACCCCTAAAAAAGCACTTATGGAATCTTGTAATGTTGCGCTCATGAATATTGCTGCAGGACTGGGAAGAACTCAGTTTCACAAATACATTGGATTATTCGGATTTGGACGAACAACCGGAATAGACTTGGCAAATGAAGAACGCGGAATTATTCATACAGAAGAAGAACTTAATTCTGTAGAACTTGCAACAAGTAGTTTTGGTCAGACTCAGAATGTTACCATGATACAGATGTTATCTGCATTTTGTTCATTAATCAACGGCGGTAATTATTACCAGCCACACGTTGTCAAAAAGATTGTCAACGAGCAGGGTGGAATAGTTGCAAAAATGGATGGAAGAATTTTAAGACAAACTGTTACTGCCGGAACAAGTGAATTTATAAGGGATGCACTTGCGGCAACCGTTGAAGAGGGAACTGCGACAGATGCAAATGTGGCAGGTTATCAGATTGCAGGAAAGACCGGAACGGCAGAAAAAAGACCGGTTGAGGAAAAGAATTATATTGTATCATTTATGGGATTTGCTCCGGCAGATAAACCACAGATTGCAATATACGTGTTGATTGATCAGCCTAATGTTGAAGACCAGGCGCACTCATCCTATGCTACACAGTTTGCGTCAAAAATTATGAAAGATATACTTCCTTTTCTTGGAATATATCCGGATAAAGAAGCTAAGGAATAGAACAAGCGTGTTTATTCATACAATTAACTGACAGATAATCAGGGTATGAATATGGAAAAAGTACATGGTTCCAGAGACCGTATGTTTAAGACATTTCAACGTCAAAGTCTTACTTTCGTTATGTTAATTGTAATTATTTGTTGTCTTGTGTTATGCATAAGATTAGCATACCTTATGATATACAAGGCCGAACATTACGGAGTGATGGCAAAAGAACTTCATGAGAGAGAACGTGCCATTAAGGCAAGAAGGGGAGTAATATACGACAGGACCGGAAATGTGATTGCCGGAAATGTATCGGTTTCAACTATTTCGGTTATTCACAGTCAGATAAAAAATCCCGAAAAAGTTATTGCAGCCCTTTCAAGTGAACTTGGAATAGATGAAGCAGAAGTTAGAAAAAAAGTTGAAAAGGTATCATTAAGAGAAAAGATAAAATCAAATGTACCTAAAGAAATATCAGATAAAATAAGAGAAATGGGACTTGCCGGTGTAATGGTGGATGAGGATTATAAAAGATATTATCCCTACAATACACTGGCTTCACATGTTATAGGCTTTACCGGAGCCGATAACCAGGGTATTATAGGTCTTGAGGTTTCGTATGATAAGTACCTGCAGGGCATTGACGGGGCAATACTGACTCTTACCAATGCAACCGGTGTAGAGATTGAAAATGTAGCGGAGGACAGAAGAGAACCGGTAAACGGGAACAGTCTTATCGTATCTCTTGATGTAAATATACAACAATATGCAGAGCAGGCGGCACAAAGGGTTATGGAGCAAAAGTCAGCACTGGCGGCGCGAATAATCGTAATGAATCCGCAGGATGGTCGAATATATGCCATGGTGAATGTTCCTGAATTTAGCCTTAATTCGCCATTTGAGATAACTGATAGTGACGGTATAATTAATAAAACTCCCACTATGGAGCAGCTTAATAATATGTGGCGTAATCCATGTATAAGTGATACATATGAGCCGGGTTCAACATTTAAGATAATCACATCGGCCGCAGCATTTGAGGAAGGAGTTGTGTCTGTAGAAGACAGATTCAATTGTCCGGGATTTATAACGGTTGAAGACCGACGTATAAGATGCCATAAAGTAGGTGGTCACGGTGCACAAAACTTCAAAGAAGGAATCATGAACTCGTGCAATCCGGTATTCATAACAGTAGGCTCAAGGCTTGGAATAGATAATTTTTATAAATATCTGGAAAGATTTGAAATAATGAAGAAAACGGGTGTTGACCTTCCCGGTGAAGCCGGAACCATTTTTCATAATCCGAAAAATGTAGGTGCGGTTGAACTTGCAACAATATCCTTTGGACAGTCATTTCAGTTAACTCCTTTACGTCTGATGGCAAGTGTTTCAGCTATTGTTAATGGCGGACACACGGTGGTTCCGCATTTTGGCGTTGGAATATATGATGAAGCAAGTGGTAAAATAACTAATCTTGAATATAAAAGTAGTGACAACGTAGTTTCAAATGAAACATCGGATACGATGAGATATTTGCTTGAATCTGTTGTTTCGGAAGGAACAGGACGTAAGGCATTTTTGGAAGGATACCATGTGGGTGCTAAAACGGGGACATCAGAGAAACTTCCGAGAAGGAGCGGAAAATATATTGCATCTTGTCTTGGGTTTGCTCCGGCAGATAATCCGCAGGTTATGGCACTGGTTCTTATTGACGAACCGCAAGGAATATATTATGGTGGTACAATAGCAGCTCCGGTTATAGCGGAACTATTTGATAATATATTATCTTATCTTGGAGTTGAAAAAAAACAATAGAATTTCTGTAATATGGAGGATATGTCATGATATCGAACTATAAAGATAAACATTATATCGTAATAGGAACGGGAAGGAGCGGAATTGCTGCTTCAAAACTACTGTTATCGGCAGGTGCCACAGTAGTTCTTTATGATGACAATGTTGATATTGATAAGGATGCATTAATTAATAAGATAGGGGAAAGTGACAGACTTACAATATGTGCCGGCAGTATATCTTCTGATATTGCAGATTTGGTTGATGAAGTGGTTGTTAGTCCCGGTGTTCCGTTGGATTGTCAGACTGTACTTGGATGGAAAGAAAGAGGTCTTCGTATTATTGGTGAGATTGAACTGGCAACCGAATTTGAGAAAGGTGATGTTGTCGCAATAACAGGTACTAACGGTAAAACTACAACTACTTCTTTGGTTGGGCAGATCATGAAGAAAAAATATCAAAAAGTCTGTGTTGCAGGCAATATAGGTTTTCCGTATACGGAAACTGTAACTGAGTCTTATGAAGAGTCTTGTTCGGTACTTGAGGTCAGCAGTTTTCAGTTGGAAACAATATGTACGTTTGCACCAAAAGTGAGCGCAATTCTTAATATAACTCCTGACCATTTAAATCGTCATCACAATATGGATAATTATATAGATGCGAAATTTAATATTGCCATTAATCAGACTGAGAATGATATCATAGTACTTAATTATGAAGATGAGATTTTAAGAAATAAAGCAGAGACACTTAAGCCACGTGTTATTTATTTCAGTAGTAAAAGAGTTCTTGAAGATGGTGTGTTTTTAAGTGAGGATATGAACATCGTTTCCCGAATTAACGGTGAAGAATACATAATATGTAATGTTGACGAAATAATCCTTCCGGGTGTGCACAATTATGAAAATATTATGGCTGCCGTAGCTATGAGTTACGCAATGGGAGTATCATACGAAGATATTCGTGACGCGGTTATGTCATTTAAGAGTGTTCCGCACAGAATTGAATATGTTTGTGAGAAGGATGGAGTAATATATTACAATGATTCAAAGGGAACTAATCCGGATGCTGCAATCAAAGGTATTCAGGCAATGACAAGACCGACATACCTTATCGGTGGAGGTTATAATAAGGATTCAGAGTTTGATGAATGGATTGAAGCATTTGACGGAAAGGTTGTCAAACTGGTTCTTATAGGTGAAACTGCGGATATAATAGCAAAAACCTGTGATAAGCACGGTTTTAACGATTATGTAATAATGGATTCACTTTTAGAAGCTGTTGAATTTTGCAAAAAAGAAGCCGTAAATGGTGAGGCGGTTCTTTTGTCGCCTGCATGTGCCAGCTGGGACATGTTTAAAAGTTTTGAAGAGCGGGGAGATTTGTTTAAGCAGTATGTAACAGGAGAGGAGAATTAATATGGCGAGAGCTGTAACACAAAGAGCAAAAGAAGCAAGAAGAAGAGAAAAGGCAAAGCTCCATAATTATTATGATTACAGTTTGCTTATTCTTGTTATACTTATTGTTGCTTTTGGTTTGATAATGATATACAGTGCCAGTTCTTATACTGCCCAGACAAAATCTGACTATAATAATGACCCGGCATTTTTCTTGAAAAAACAGGCTGTAGCTGCCGTGCTTGGAATTATAGCGATGATAATTGTGTCAAAGATAGATTATCGTGTGTTGATAAAAAAGATGCCTATAATCAGAATAACTCCGGCTACTTTGTTATTCTGCATAGCAATTGTATTGCAGGTTGTAGTTTTGTTTATCGGAAGCGAGGTTAATGGTGCAAGAAGATGGTTGAACTTAGGTCCTATAGGATTTCAGCCTTCGGAGGTAACTAAAGTTGCTGTTATTGTATTTACTTCGTATGTAATATATCTTACTCCTCTTATGCTTGACAGAATGAGCGGATACATAAAAGTAATGATTTACATGGCATTGCCGATTGGTCTTGTATTGATGGAAAACTTAAGTACTGCAATTGTATTGTTTTTTATTGCTACGGGAATTTGTTTCATTGCGAGCCGTAAAAAGTTGTATTATGTTTTTTCGCTTGTTGCGGGTAGTCTGGCAGGTGTGCTTATAATCGTATTTGGTAAAGGTTTCCGTGGTGCCAGAATTGAAAGCTGGCTTAATGTTGAAACCCATGAAAAAGGATATCAGACATTGCAGGGATTGTATGCTATTGCTTCCGGTGGATTTTTTGGTTCCGGACTTGGAGAAAGTATGCAAAAACTTGGGTTCATACCGGAGTCGCATAACGATATGATTTTTTCGGTGATATGTGAAGAACTGGGGTTATTTGGTGCAATAGTCGTTGTTGTATTATTTGTATTGTTATTATGGAGAATATTTACGATTGCATTAAGTGCACCGGAATTGTACGGAGCATTATTGTGTGTAGGTGTAATGATTCATATAGCTGTTCAGCTGCTGATTAATATTGCCGTTGTTACCAATACAATTCCATCTACCGGAATTCCTCTTCCGTTTATAAGTTATGGAGGAACTTCAGTGGCGATATTACTTGCAGAGATGGGAATTGTTCTTAGTGTATCGAATCAGATTAAAGGGTATTAAGAGAATAAAGCAGAGTTCACAACTTTAAGTGTAAAGTCATATATTGATACTATATCTGAAAATATGGTGATTGCATATGGCTGTATATTATGTTGAAGGCGGGAATTGTCTTTTTGGAGAATGTGAGATTCAGGGCTCTAAAAATGCCGTACTGCCCCTTATGGCAGCTGCGTTACTCAATGAAGGATACACGGTTTTGCACAATTGTCCTAATATCAAAGATGTTCATTACATGAGTGACATATTGTGTGATCTCGGTTGTAAAATATGGCATGATAAAAATCTTCTTATAATAGATGCAACAGAAATAAGTCCCGGTGCAATCGGTGGAGAAAGTGTTAGTAATGTCAGAGCATCAATTCTGATTGCCGGAGCTATGCTTTCGAGAGTGGGGCATGTGATGATTGGTTTGCCCGGCGGCTGTAGGATTGGCGAAAGACCTACAGATTTCCATTTCGATGCATTTGAAAAAATGGGTGTTTCGATTATTCATTATGAAGATGGGGTTGAATGCGAGTGCGACCGGATGAAAGGCTGTGAGATTAATCTTCCGTTTCCCAGTGTGGGAGCTACAGAAAATATTATCCTTGCTGCAACGGGCGCGGAGGGAATTACTATTATAAATGGTGCTGCAAGAGAACCTGAAATTGTGGATTTGTGTTTGCTGTTGCAACAATTTGGCATATTAGTTGAAGGTGCCGGAACATCGCGAATTACTATAAAAGGAAGTAAAGGTTTGACCGGAGGGGATGTTGCTCATAGTGTGATTAGTGATAGAATTGTTGCAGGAACATATGCATATGCAGCAGCGGCTGCAAAGGGATGTATAACATGTAAAATTAATAATTTGCCAATGATGGAGAGTATACTGAACCCGCTGTCATTGCTGGGGTGTAAAATAGAATATGGAAATGACTATTTTAAGGTGACTTGTCATGAAATGCATAACGGACTTGGAAGTATTGTTACAGCGCCGTATCCCGGTTTCCCAACAGATATGCAGTCGCAATTAATGAGTGTACTTGTAACAGTACCGGGAAAAAGTGTGATAGAAGAAAATATTTTTGAAAAGAGATATCATATAGCCGGTGAGCTGGCTAAGATGGGAGCATGCATTCATATAAAAAATGACATAGCGGTTATTGAAGGTGTTGACTGTTTACACGGAGAAAATGTGCGCGTTTGTGATTTGCGGGGTGGTGCCGCTCTTATAATCGCCGGACTTTGTGCAAAAGGTGCTACGGTGGTTGATGATGCGTTCGGATATATAGACAGAGGTTATGAAAATATTGTCGGAGATTTTACCCGGCTTGGAGGTTGTATACAGTATGAATAAAAGCATGAAAAATAAAATTAAATTTGCAGTAATTCTATCTGTATTAGTTATATTATTTGTAAGTATTACGGTAATGTTTACGATATTTCGTGCATCCGAAATTACTATAACCGGGAATGAGATATGCTCAGAAAAGGAAATAAAAACTAATTATTTAAGCGGACCGCTTGGCGATAATACAATAGTGATATGGTTAAAAAACAGATTTGGAAGCTTCGATTCTGTTCCTTTCGTAAGAGAAGCGGAGGTAAAGGTTGATTTCCCGTCAAATGTTTCAATCAGGGTTTATGAAAAATCATTAGTAGCGTGTTTTTATTATATGGGACAGTATATATATTTTGATAAAGACGGCATGATACTTGAAAGTACTGCAACTCATACGGAAGGTATTCCGTGTATTGAGGGGATTGCTTTTGATAATTTTACCATGAATGAATGTATAAGTGTATCCCAAGATGGACAGATTGAAACGATACTTGCGATTTCTGAACTTATCGAACATTATGACGTGATGGTTGATAAGGTGTTTTTTAACAATAAAAATGAAGTGACTTTGTATTGTGGAGATGTCAAAGTGTTTCTTGGTAAACAGAAACTGTACGACCAGCAAATCGCTTCTGTTTCCGATGTTTTAAGACAGGCCATAAAGAATAATTTAAAGGGAACAATTAATATGAAGAATTATAAACAGGGTGATAAGATAATTTTAAGAAGTTAAAAAAGTATAAAGCATCATTTTAGGGTTGATTATTTTTAAAAAAAAATATATTATAGAAAATAGTGAATTAGGATTGGGTATATTGTGTGTTTTTTTTCTTATAAAGATATGCATACATAATCATATATGGGTTAATAAGAATATGGTGTTAAGAAGGAGGAAATGTTTTGTTAGAGATTATGTCAAATGAGGCTGATATGGCCGCAAAGATTTTGGTTATAGGAGTAGGTGGAGCAGGTAATAATGCTGTTAACCGAATGATAGAAGAGGGTATTAAGGGAGTTGAGTTTGCCTGTGTTAATACGGACAAGCAGCATCTTAAGAATTGTAAAGCTAATAATTCCATTCAGATAGGTGAAAAGTTAACAAAAGGATTAGGTGCCGGTGCAAAGCCGGAGATTGGCGAAAAAGCAGCTGAAGAGAGTAAAGACGAGTTAGTTGAGTTGATTAAAGGAAAGGATATGGTTTTTGTTACCTGTGGTATGGGTGGCGGAACCGGTACAGGAGCAGCTCCGGTTGTGGCGGAGATCGCAAAGAGCATGGGTGCTCTTACAGTTGGTATTGTTACAAAGCCGTTTAAGTTTGAAGGTAAGATAAGAATGAACAATGCGGTAAGTGGTATTGATAAGCTTAAAGCATCAGTTGATACACTTATTGTTATTCCTAATGATAAACTTTTAGAGATAGTTGACAGAAGAACAACTATGCCGGATGCACTTCGTAAAGCTGATGAAGTGTTGCAGCAGGGTGTACAGGGTATTACAGATCTTATTAATGTACCTGCACTTATTAACCTTGACTTTGCCGATGTTCAGACTGTTATGTCTGCCAAGGGAATAGCTCATATCGGTATTGGTGTCGGAAAAGGTGATGATAAGTGTATTGAAGCTGTTAAGCAGGCAATCAACAGTCCTCTTCTTGAGACTACTATTGAGGGTGCATCACATGTAATTATTAATATTTCCGGTGATGTTAATCTTATTGAGGCTAATGAAGCAGCATCTTATGTTCAGGAACTTACAGGTGAGAATGCTAACATAATATTTGGTGCGATGTGTGATGGTGAACAGTCGGATGTAGTTACTATTACTATAATTGCAACCGGTCTTGAGAATAACGCTGTTAATGAAAAAGGTTTTGTTACAGGTTTGAGAGCAACAACTGCAACCGGTTCAACACCGAGTTTTTTGTCAGGCGGATTTAGTGCATCACAGAGAACACAGCCTGTTGTTAAAGATGTTGTAAGGAATGCGGATGCAACTTCAACACCGGAACCTGTGTCACGTCAGAATGGTATGTTTGGACAAGCAGGTATAGGTAATAAACAGGAAGATGAGCATGGTGGCATTAGAATTCCGGAATTCCTTCAAAAAAATAGAAAGTAGCGATACATATGGATGTTAATACAAAGATTCAAAAGGTTGAATGTGATTGGTTAGACGTTAAGAATGAATGTCGTAATACTGTCAATAAGGATGCTACAAGTGTTGACGCAACACCTGAGTTTAAGAAGAAACTTCTTATTTCCGAGCATAGTCCTATCAGACTTCTTGGAATCAAGTGGAGATGGGAAGGCATATTCTCGTGGGTTAGTGTTCATTTTGCCAGACATTGGTTAGGCTGGGACAAGTGGGTAAGCACACAAAGAACTGACCGTACCGGAGTTGACCGTAACAAACAGCCACAGGATACTAAAGTTAATATGGATATTAGAGCTAATGCTCAGGCTCTTATTAATGTTGCCAGATTCAGATTGTGTTTTCAGGCAAGTCCGGAGACACGTGGGTGTATGGAAGACCTAAAAGTAACGGTGTCTGAGACAGAACCTCAGATAAGCGAAGTTATGGTTCCTAACTGCGTATACAGATGCGGATGCCCTGAATTCAAAAGTTGCGGATATTGGGAGAAGTTTGTTTCCCAGGTTGAGAATAAGGAAGATTTGCTTGATGTTTCCAAAAGATATGATTTATACAATGAGTATTTTAACAAGCATCACAAATAATTAAAGTTGTCTGGCGCTATTTACATTTTGATATTTGGATTATTAAAGTTGAGACCGACGGTTATGTCATGAGACGTAATTGCCGGTCTTTGTTATTTGTACCGTTGTTGCTAAAATGAAGTGATTATTATAACTCCTGTCTCGTATAATAAAACGAATCGCTGAGTCTTATAAATATAATAAATATTTTAAGTATGGTTACAATTAATATATGGGAAAGAATATTCGGAACCAAACGCGAGGATTAAGGGCATGAAGTTGGATTTGCGAGATTAACCAGCCTATGTTATACTAAGAGTGTATGCTTATTGATAGTGAAGGTTATTGATTTGGGAGGCTTATAATGCTTAGCAAAAAAAGAATTAAAATTATGTTTCAGCTGGCTTTATATGAAAAGGATGAGGGCAGAGAAGATTTAAAAAATGTAAGATATTATAAAAATGATTATGTGAGACTAAATATACTTAAGTCTATTATCAGCATGACATTTGGATATTTGATTATCTTATGTATGATTGCGATGTATAATCTTGAATATCTCATTACCAATGCGGTAACGTTACCATATAAATCTATGATATTAACTGCTGTTGGAGTATATATTTTGTTGATGATGTTTTATGTATTCATAACAGTCATATTATATGCACTTAGGTATGATGCTTCGAAAAAACGTGTGAAAAAGTATTTTAAATATCTTAAGTATCTTTTGAAACAATACCAAAGTGATAATGATAATGAAACCGGTAAGGAGGCGTAGGACATGATGTTAAAGCTTTTGGAGCTGAAAGAAAAGATTAAGCAGATTTGCGAGAAGTATTTTATATATGTAAAAAGTGTTGTTAAGTTTTTTATGGCTCTTATTATGATGTTTTTGATTAACAGCCATATTGGTTACAGCAGTGTTGTGGGTAGTTTAGTTATTATATTTGGTGTTTCAATTATTTTTGCTCTAACACCTGATGCAGTTGGGATTATGTTGATATGCCTTGTGACATTGGCAGAAGTCTATAATGTTTCTGCTATACTGGCAGTATCGGTACTGGCAGTTTATCTTATTACATATTTTATGTATCTGCGTTATGTGCCAAAGCAGATATTTGTTATTTTGATAATTCCGTTTTTATATATGATAAATCTACAATATGTAATTCCTGTATTGTGTGGAATAATGTTTGCTCCTGTGTCCGCAATTTCCTGTGCTTTTGGTGTTGTTATTTACTATCTGTTTAAAGCAATTGTCAGTGCTGCCAAAGTTTATGAAGGCACAGGTCTTTCTGATACAATCAACTTTTATAATGTAATAGTTGATGATATGAAAAATAATCGTTTTATGATATATACGATAATTATTTTTGCGGTTGTTGTGTTGCTTACATATATTGTGAGAAGACAGAAAGTAAAACATGCTTCGTATATTGCTATAGCAATTGGTTTTGTAATTAACCTTGTTTCATTTCTTCTTGCGACAGCATTTATTGAGGGATCAGATACAATGGTTAATGTTATTTTCGGAACGATTGTTGGTGCATTGATTGCGTGTGTTGCACAGTTTTTCAGAATGACGCTTGATTATTCGGGGATTAAGCAGGTTCAGTTTGAAGATGATGAATACTATTATTATGTAAAAGCTATTCCAAAGTTTTCGGTGTCGGCTCCTGACAAACAGGTGAAGCGCATCCACGCGCAGAAACCGACCGGAAGTACTACTGATTTGCAGGAAGCAATTCGAAGAATTACGGAAGAAGGCCAATAATATTTTAAGTTGATAGATTTTATTGAATGGTGGGGTTAATTATGGATGCTATTCTGAATTTTATTGATAAATATCTTTCGGGATTTACTATTCCGTCTTTGACAATTATTGATATTGTTGAGATGGTTATTATTGCGTTCGCAGTTTATGAGATTATTATCTGGGTTAAGAGTACAAGAGCATGGATTCTTGTAAAGGGATTGTTCTTTCTCCTTGTATTTTCTGCAATTGCAGTAGTTCTTAAGATGGATGTTATTTTATGGATTTTCAGAAATGTTATTAGTGTGGGAATTATAGCAATTGTCATTGTATTTCAGCCTGAACTAAGAAGTGCCCTGGAACAGATTGGACGACGTAATGTTTTTGCAAATGTATTTTCGACGGATGATGAGAAAGGAGATTCGTTATTAAGTAACGCGGCAATTAATTCGATTATAAAGGCCGTTTATGAGATGGGAAGAAATAAAACCGGTGCACTTATTGTTATTGAAAATAAAGAAACTCTGGCTGATTTTGAACGTTCCGGAATTATGATTAACGGAGATATAACAAGTCAGCTTTTAATCAATATATTTGAACATAACACCCCGCTTCATGATGGGGCTGTAATTGTACGTGACAATAAAATAACAGCCGCAACTTGTTACTTGCCTTTGTCAGACAATATGGAGCTGAGCAAGGAATTAGGTACCAGACACAGAGCTGCAATAGGTGTTAGTGAAGAAACTGATAGTTATACAATAGTTGTTTCGGAAGAGACTGGTGTTGTGTCGCTTGCTGTAAGAGGGCGACTTATAAGAGATATCAACGCAGAAGTATTAAGACAGCGACTTGAACATATGTCCGGAATTAATGGTAATAATAAAAAGCATTTGTTCCGTAGCAGAAAGGGGAGAGCGAAGCAGGATGAAAAAGAAACAGATTCGTAGTATAATTGAAAAATTCCTGAAAGATACAATAATGCACAATATTGGGTACAAAGTTCTCTCTATTCTTATTGCGGTAATGTCATGGGTTATTATATTTAATATTGCAGACCCTGTTACTACGAAAACATTTAAAAGCCTGGAAGTTGAGATACGTAACCAAAGTGCTATTTCGTCAATTAATCAGGTGTATGAGATTATTGAAGGAAGTACTATTGATTTTACCGTAAGAGGAAAAGCGAGTGTAGTTAAGAATCTTAAAGTGACAGATTTTATTGCTTACGCGGATTTGTCGCAACTGTCGCCTGTATATGCGGCTGACATTAAAGTTGAGTGCAAAAAAAATGAGTTAATTGAGATTGATACTAATAATAAAATGCTTCTTGTTAAGTTGGAAGATATTGCAACTAAAAATGTTCAGGTTGCAGTTGAAACAACGGGAGAAGTTGCAGAAGGATATTATGTTGGGGATTTTGAAATAAAACCTAATATTATTACGGTATCCGGCGGAGCATCAAAAATAGAACAACTTGATTCCATTAAGCTTACTGTTAATGTGGCCGGTGCCAAGAAGAGTTTTTCAACAAAACAGGAACCGACAGCATATGATAAAGACGGGAATATAATGGATGCAGATTATTTTACATTTTCTAACAGCAACACAACAGTTAATCAGGTTAGTATTGATGTAACAATATTTAAAACGAAAACAATTCCGGTTATGTTTGAGATAAGTGGTAAACCGGCAGATGATTATATTTATAATAATGAATATGATTATACTCCTCAAACGGTAGTTGTAGGCGGAACAGGAAGAGCCCTGTCAAAGCTGTCTTCAATTACTATTCCTATTGATATTACAGGTGCGATGGGAGATTATGAGGAAAATGTAAACATAGATGATTACCTTCCGGATAATGTTAAATTAGTTAGTAATGAAGTTGCTGTTGCAATAAGGGTAAAACTTGAGAAATTGATTGTGAGAACTATTCTTATTGATATGGAAGACATCAGATTAAAAAATATTCCGAACGGATTACGGGCAGAATTTGTCAATCGTACAGATGAGATAGAAATGCAACTTAGGGGAACGTCTGAGCAACTTGAAAAATTTACTTCCGGCAATGTAGGCGCTTATATTGATTTGGCAGATAAGAAAGAAGGCGAGTATTTTATTCAGCCTGAATGTGAAAATGTGCCGGATGATATGTATCTTATGAGACCGGGAATTGTAAATATCAGATTAATGAATGAAGAAGAAGTGCGTTCAACAAAAGAACCTGTGGATTTGGATGAGAGTGTGATTGAGCCAATTCCTACCCCTGTTGACAGTGATGTGCCGATTATTCAATAAAATGTAAAGGCTTTTCGTTAGTTGAAGTAGTTCAAAAATACAATTAATAATAATGCAAATAAAAACAGGTGTGGATTGTTCCACACCTGTAATTAATTGATTCCACCGCTCTTGACAAAGGGCTGAATTAGTCAAGCTTAATATCCAAAACATCGCTTGGCGGTAATTTAACTGTAGAGTCTTTGACTGACTTTTGAACAGCCATGCGGGCATCTTTAATCGGAGCAATTGTACCGGCTCCGGCAATACAACCACCCGGACAACCCATTCCTTCAATAAGGCAACCGTCTTTCTTGCCGGCTTTTGCAAGTAAAAGCATTTTTTTGCATTCTTCAAGACCTTCGGCATGTTCGATGTGAACAGGAACATCAGGGTAATATTCGTTAAGACACTGTTCGATAGCGGAAGCAACTCCTCCGGCAACAGCATAACCTCTTCCGGCACCTGTTGCATCGTGCATGGCACGTCCTTTATCGTAATTGTTAAAATCTATATCGCGGGCTCTGAAAATTGCTGCAAGTTCTTCGAAAGTGATTACAAAATCAACATCACTTCTGACTGTTCTTCTGGAGGCTTCAAGTTTTTTAGCAGCACATGGCCCTATAAATACTACTTTTGAATTAGGGAATTCCTTCTTGATGCTACGTGCTGTAGCTACCATAGGTGTTAATTCTTCCGAAATGCTGTCAATTGTTTCAGGGAACTGTTTTTTAGCAAGCATGGCCCAGGCCGGACAGCATGATGTGAGAAGAAACGGCAATTCTCCTGTTGCAACTTTCTCAGCATAATGGTGAGCTTCTGATACGGCACCAATGTCTGCTCCAAGTGCAACTTCATATACGTCAGAGAATCCGATATCTTTAAGTGCTCCAAATACCTGTTTAGGTGTAACATCAGCTCCAAACTGACCTTCAAATGCAGGTGCAATTTCAGCAAATACAGTATCACCGGTCTTGATTGCCTGAATAAGCTGATAAATTTGAGATTTGTCTGCAATGGCTCCAAACGGACAACTTACCATACACTGACCGCATGATACACATAAATCAGAATTAATTGTTGCACGACCCAGTTCATCTGTTTCAATAGCTTTGACACCACAGGCTTTTGAGCATGGTCTCTCTTTTTTTGCAATGGCATCATAAGGACAGATGGCTTTACAACGACCGCATTTAATACATTTTTCCTGATCAATATATGCTTTTCCGTTAACTCTTGTGATGGCTCCCTTCGGGCAGACTTCCTCACATGGATGTGCTACGCAACCACGGCACATATTAGTTACCTCGTACATGTTATCAATGCATCCGTCACATGCGGATGGAATAACCTGCATAAGAGGTGGTTCATAATATTTTTCTGCAATATTGCTATCTTCAAAACCGGAAGTAAGATGTACAGCCTTATTAGAAGGTCTTAGGGACAACCCCATTGCAAGTCTTACTCGTTCTGAAGCAATAGCTCTTTCTCTCCAAACACTCTCTCTGTATTTTGGTTCGTCAGTAGGTGAAATGGAATATGGGATTGCTTCAAGTGCTTGCTTGACATCGGTTGCTTCATATGCAGCGCGAGCAACTTCTTCCAGTACTTTACCTCTAATTTTTGATACGGGTGTTTCTAATCCACGCATAAATACCCTCCTATACTTATATTAATATTTTAATTATATTAAATTCTGTTATGTTATGTCAAGCTATGTCAGGAAATGCTAATAATATGATTTGGAGAGTCGAGTGTTAAGTCAATTCTAATTATAAAAAAAGAGTTAATAAATTTAATATATTTTTATTAAATATTAATTGATAGCGGTGGAAAAAAATGATAAAATTATGAGAGTTGAATATTTATAAGGGTAAAGTTACCGAAAGGTAATGGCACAAAACCAAAGGATCTAAGCCATTGTGGTATGATAGCCGGTTGCAAAGATAAAAAATTATTGATTATTGTGCCGGTATGATTTGCCGGCATATTTTATTAATTATAGTGTGTCCGGTTATTGATGTTTACTTTGTTGAAAGACTAACTATTAAAAGTCAAGTCTAAAATTGAGACTTATTGATTGAATAGCAGAAATGCATTTCAGATAAATTTGTACCTTGAAAACTGCATGACAATCAGAGCATCTTCGCAGGTGCTCTG
>SVEK01000043.1 GCA_015057405.1 Lachnospiraceae bacterium | reverse complement strand
TTCCAACATGAGAACCCAGTAACATCTTTTTTCCTCCATTTCATCAATCCATAAATGTGGTTGCAAGTTATCTTCCTACCATTGCGACTGTATTGTACGCTATTTTTCTACCATTGTGGCAGTATTGTATGCTATTTTTCTACCATTGTGACTGTGTTACATACAATATTTATTAACCCATGTATTTCAAAACTAAATATGCGTAAGCTGATTCCTGGTTAATATCATACAACGACTTGGCACCACCGTCTATCAATTCTCTATGCGAAGCATACACCGACTCTTCACTACATTTTACCGACCCAATATACACAGGAATCTGTTCCTTTTTACATCTTGAAATAAAACCGAGAAGACTATTGGATTCGCGATATGATTCTGTAGAAGCCGTCCCGGCATGATATAGCCAATGAAGCACACAGGCAGGCTTATTATTGTCAAATGAAATATTGTCATAACGCATACCCGGGTAAGGCCTTATAAAAAGAACATTATCCATCATACGAGTTCCCTGCATAAGCTGCTCCCTTATTAATTCCGGGTTCAGATTTTGTTCGTTCCCAATCACATATGGCAAAATCGGCGGGCAGTAAGATTCATTTTTTATAAACATTCCATCCACCATATATCCGTATGCCTCTCCCGTCTGATCATGATATTCGTCAAGGTATCCGTCTGCTTCACATATCGTAGCCGAATTGTATACGTTAACTCGGGAATTATTATCCTGATATATTGTATAAACACCATTTATTTTGCTGTTTGCCTTATTGCAGATATAGTCTACGCAAGCGCAAAAATTGACAACTCCATTAGTATTGGATGCTTCTAACGGATGGTTGGCAGCCGTTAATACAATCGGCTTATCTATTCCCTTAAATATCCATGCCATAGCTGCTGAAGTGTACGTCAACGTATCAGAACCATGAGCTATTATTACACCGTCACAATCGTATGAATCTCTGATTATTGTCATTACAATATCATTCCAATAAGCAGGATTCATATTCTCACTCAATATATTAAGTGGTCTTCTTATTTTGAAGACCACATCCTTCGTAGAATTATTAGCATAATACTTTTCGGTCAGCACGCAACTTTCGATGTCGCAGCTTGCGCTACCGGAAGAAACATCACAACTGCTTACAGTCGCTCCAACACCGCAGCTTGCGCTACCGGCAGAGATATCACAACTGCTTATAGGCGCTCCAACACCACAGCTTACGCTACCGGCAGAGATATCACAGAAGCTTTGTGTAGCGCAATCAGGAACGTCTATCACCCCTTTGTTGTCGACACTGCCGATAGTCCCTCCTGTAAGAATAAGAAGTATCGTATGCATATATCCTCTCCTAAAAATAAATCAAATCGTCTTCCGGTCTTGTTCCCGTCTTTATATCTTTTAAGTACAATACCGGTCCTCTGTCATGGTAATCCTTTACAAACTCCACGTTAATATCTGCAGTTATTGTAATCCATTGTCTTTCCGGAAGGTCAATGTCATTTTCCGTATTACACACAAATCCCAGATACGTAATATCATCCGCACAACATGTCATCGCAAATCTTCCGGGAACAAACTTTGACATCGGATATTTGGCAGGTCTGAAAAACAAACAATTACAACGAATGGTTTTCCCACCATATTTGTCCGGGTTTTCCATTGCATCCATATAGAATATGCCAAAATCATCATCTTCTATATCAATAATATCAGCATCCAAATCGTACGGTAATTCGTCACTTAACGAGTTTCCGTCAAATCCTTCCACATAATCATATGCTACCTGAGCCTTTTTGTTAAATAGTTTTATATTTCTTCGCAGCTCATTCTTTTTGGCAGTTTCATCGCATCTGTTAAATATTATCATATCAGACACGGACATCTGATCCATGAACATAGATCTCATATTATTCCAGTACATTGAAAATGTAGTATAATCGACTGTAGAAATAACCTGCATAAGCTGCCAGCAATCCGGATATATATCCTCCATAACGGAATCTATTTTCCACATTCCGTTAAATTCAATAAGTACACGCTTCGGTTTATGGGAAACATCCCATTTGTTAAGAAGACCCGGAGACAAATCCTCCTCTTCATTAACAAACTCCACATATATATTCTGCTGTCTAAGTGACTTCAGATCGTATTCCGTCTCGCCCTCTTCACAGGCAATAAGAAGAGTCCTCTCCCCTGTCGCAAAATAATCCTGCGCCAAAGTATCAAGAATAAATGTCGTTTTTCCACTTTCCAGAAATCCGGTAAACAGATATACCGGCACCTTTCTTCGAAACATCTTCATTCTACCTCCTCGTCTATCTAAGTCCAAATAACTCTTCCAGTTTGTCCTCTTTAAGGTCAGTTCCAATAACACATAATTTTCCGGTGTAATCAGGTTGTCCCTTTCTTATCTCATACTCCCCAGGAGTAAGATCATAATACATCCATTCGCCATTGTCACATGGAATCATTCCTTTAGCACGTAATACTATTCCGTACTCATCTGTCTTCGCAAGCTTTACAAGTGCATTGTTGAGTTCCGCCTCACCATACACTCTGGCAGTTTCTCTTCCCCAACTTGTAAACACATCGTCAGCATGATGATGTCCTTCATGGTCGTGATGACAACATTCCCCTTCGTGATGATGATGTCCCTCATGGTCGTGGTGACAACATTCCCCTTCGTGATGATGATGTCCCTCATGGTCGTGGTGACAACATTCCCCTTCGTGGTGATGATGTCCCTCATGGTCGTGGTGACAACATTCCCCTTCGTGATGATGATGTCCCTCATGGTCGTGGTGACAACATTCCCCTTCGTGGTGATGATGTCCTTCATGGTCGTGGTGACAACATTCCCCTTCGTGGTGATGATGTCCTTCATGGTCGTGGTGACAACATTCCCCTTCGTGATGATGATGTCCCTCATGGTCGTGAGCTTTTTTTACTTCCTCCATAAGTATATCCAATGTATTGGTGTGTTCAATAGCGTGAAGTACAGTAGCACCATCTATGTCATCCCAAGGGGTTGTAACAATCTCGGCATTCTCATTATGATTTCTCATAAGCTCGATACAAGTCTCAAGCTTATCACCTGTAGCATTCTGTGTACGACTAAGAATTATACAACCGGCATTTTCAACCTGATTATTGAAAAATTCACCAAAGTTTTTCATATACATTTTTGCCTTAAGGCAATCCACTACAACTGTAGTGCTATTAAGAATTATGTCTGCTTTTTCTTTAACATCAAGTACTGCTTTCATAACATCCGACAACTTACCAACACCTGACGGTTCAATGATAATTCTGTCAGGAGAATATTTTTCAATCACTTCTCCAAGGGCAGTTCCAAAATCACCCACAAGAGAACAACATATACATCCTGAATTCATTTCCGTTATTTCAATTCCGGCATCTTTTAAAAAGCCGCCGTCAATTCCTATCTCTCCAAACTCATTTTCAATAAGAACAAGTTTCTCACCGGCTAAAGCCTCTCCAATAAGTTTTTTAATAAGAGTAGTTTTTCCGGCACCCAGAAATCCTGATATAATATCAATTTTAGTCATAATACTGCCTCCCTATAAATTATAATTAATTATTATTAACATCACATTATTACACAGTATACCCCTACAAAATTCATAGTCAAGTGCAACCACCACAGTTCATCTGCGTCACAGCCACAGTTCAACCTATAACCTCAGTTCATCTGCAGGCATCGCCACAGTCCAACCTATAACCTCAGTTCATCTGCAGGCATCGCCACAGTTCAACCTATAACCACAGTTCATCTGCGTCACAGCCACAGTCCAACCTATAACCACAACCACAGTTCATCTGATAGCTAAAGTATCAGCTCGCTGACAACTACCTCGTAGTTTTTGGACCATTCATTATACTGGGATTCGAAATTCTCTTTCTGCGCTTTCTTAATTAATTCTTCTTTTTTTTGCAGAGTTAATTCAGGTTCATTGTCACTAACACAATAGATTATATAGTAGCCTTCAGGGGCAGTAACTACCGGACTGAATTCTCCGGGTTTAAGCTTCATTGCAGCATCGGTAAACTCATCACTCATGTCACCCCTGCCAAATGTAATTTGGACATTTACGGCATCTGTATTGGATTGAGCGTATGCCTTGAAGTCCCTGATTTCTTTAACATTTTTTCTGATTCGCTTTGCTTCTTTGTATTTTTTTGCAGCTTCTTTCTCTGACAATGTTACTTCAATGCCATTCTGGTTGGGACCGTTTGTCTGCAGATACAGATATTGTACTGTAATCTGTTTTGCATCCTCGTCACTTATTCCGGATGCAACGCCTGTAATACACGAATCAAATACTTTGCTTGCAAGTTCATTTTCACAAAAAACATTTGTGATGGTCTCTGTGTCAAGATAATATTCTTTCCTGTCTTCCTCCGTTGCACTGTTATATATGGTTTCTGAAAACCTGCGAATACTTTCAATCTCATCTCCGGTAAGTTCAATGCCCCGTTCTGATGCCTGCCTTGAAATGATACGCATCTCTGTTATCATACTGATAACCTGTTCAATGGCAACTGAACTCATCGTACGTCCGTTATTAAGTTTATATGTCCACACTTCATCACCAAAAACGTCCTGATACTTGGTTTTCAGAATGTACATATATACCATCATTTCCCGGTAAGAAGCAGTTTCATCTCCAACTGCGACAACAACTGAATCTTTCGTGAGTTTTTCTGTCTCAACACTTCCGGCTTTTTCTGCGTCAGCATTAAGTCCTTTATTCTTGCCGATTAATCCACCCTTACCGCATGAAACCATTGTTATAAGCATTATCAGCGACAATACAACAACTAACCTTCTGCCGGTTTTTCTAGTGTACTTCATTTGACATCTCTCCTTGCAATATAGCTTTCACATATTATTTTAATTCCCATCCTTTATCAGAACATCAAATTTTTGGACAAGTACCTTAATCCTTGCAAACAAATCCTTACTTTCACCTATTTCCGGATAATACATAAATCTTGGATTACGTTCTGTTTCAAACTTAAGTCTTCCTTCTTCCCCCGCAAGCAAATCCGGAATACGGGTAATATCATAAGGGGCATTTTCGTATGGTATAAGGATAAATGTATCTGTCATCTTATTATTTCTTGGATTGCGTTGTTTTTTATAAACAATCTGAGACAAGTATACTTTATGCGCCATCGCCTTAACAAGTGCTATTTCCATAAGATTATTTACCGGCTCCGGATATTCTCCGAAACGGTCCATAAGCTCGTCTTGCCTGTCGAATAACTCTTCCTCATTTTCTATCTCGGCAATACGCTTATACATTTCCAGTTTCTGAAATTCACTGCTAATGTACGAAGACGGAATATAGGCATCAATCTCCATCTCCACCGATGTTTCAAATTCTTCGCGGGACAAATCTCCTTCGCCTTTTAGCGAAAGTACAGCTTCATTAAGCATCTTACAATACATGTCATAGCCGACTGCATCAATATGACCATGTTGTTCCACTCCAAGAAGATTGCCTGCTCCACGAATCTCAAGATCACGCATAGCTATCTTAAATCCGCTTCCCAGGTCTGTAAATTCTTTAATTGCAGCGAGTCTTTTTTCTGCCACTTCTCTTAATACCTTGTCACGCTTATACATTAAAAATGCATAGGCGGTTCTTCCTGAACGTCCGACACGCCCCCTTAACTGATACAACTGTGACAGACCCATTTTATCTGCTTCATCTATTATTATTGTATTAACATTAGATATATCAAGACCGGTCTCAATGATGGTCGTGGACACAAGAACATCTATGTCTCCATGAATAAAATCAAACATAATCTGTTCAAGGGCACGTTCTCCCATCCGTCCGTGTGCAAAAACTACATTTGCTTCAGGTACAAGCTTTGCAATCATTCCCGCAATAACATCTATATTGTTAATCCGGTTGTACACATAATATACCTGTCCTCCCCTTGCAAGCTCCCTGTTAATTGCTTCCCTGATAACCGCTTCGTTATGCTCCAACACAAAGGTCTGAATAGGAAGTCTGTCAATAGGTGGCTCTTCAAGAACACTCATATCCCTTATTCCAACAAGACTCATATGTAAAGTTCTTGGAATAGGCGTTGCAGACAGGGTAAGCACATCCACATTTTCCTTCATCTGCTTAATCTTTTCCTTGTGACTTACTCCAAAACGTTGCTCCTCATCTACAATAAGCAGTCCTAAATCTTTAAACAACACATTATTTGACAAAAGCTTATGGGTACCTATAACTATATCAAGAGTTCCTTTTTTCAGTCTCTCAAGAATCTTTTTAGTTTCTCCCGGAGTACGAAACCTGGATAACATCTCAACGCTTACAGGATAATCTTTCATTCTTTGAACAAATGTATTGTAATGTTGTTGTGCAAGAATGGTCGTCGGGACAAGATAAGCCACCTGCTTGCCTTCGGAGACTGCCTTAAAGGCTGCCCTGATTGCAATCTCTGTTTTTCCGTATCCCACATCACCACATATAAGCCTGTCCATTATTCGGGTACTTTCCATATCACGCTTCGTATCTTCAATTGCCATAAGCTGGTCTTCTGTTTCTTCATATGGAAATAATTCCTCAAACTCTTTTTGCCATGTAGTATCTACTCCAAAAGCAAACCCGGTTTTCTCCTGTCTTTTTGCATACAATTTTACAAGGTCAGCGGCTATATCCTTAACCTCAGCCTTTACTCTCGCCTTGGTAGTCTGCCATTCCGGGGAGTTAAGCCTGTTAAGCTTCGGCTTCCTTCCGCCTGAATCTGATGCCGCATACTTTTGAAGAACATCAAGTCCCGTTGCAGGAATATACAAAACTCCGTCTTTTGCATATTCTATCTTAAGATAATCCTTAATAACCTTGTCGACCTCTATTTTTTCAATTCCACGGTATATTCCAAGCCCATGGCTTTCATGTACCACATAATCTCCCACATTAAGTTCTGAAAAATTCTGAATCGCTTTTCCGGAATACTTCTTCTTTCGTTTTCTTGTTGCTTTTTTTTCACCAAAAATATCAGACTCCGAAATAACCGCCAATCGAATCTGAGGGTACTCAAATCCTTTATGAACAGTTCCGTAAGCAATCATTATCTCGCCCTTTTTGATAATCCTGTCCATATTTTCTTCGTAATACGCCGGAAGCTCATACTCTCTTAAATTCTCACTTAACCTTCTGGCTCTTGTTCTTGATGGTGACAGAACCAAAACCCTGTAACCATTTTTCATCCATCTTTTCAGGTCATTTACCATTAATTCAAAGTTACCGTTGTACGACTGTACCGCCTGTACAAATAACGAACATTTCGATGCTGCTTCAATATGCTTTAACTTGTTATCCATCGTTGAAAGCATTATTGTATTTTTGTTTGAAATATTTCCGTATATTTCCTGAGCACTGCATAAAACCTTCGTCTGCTCCGGCAAAATATAACCACCGTTCAGACGCATTTTCATACTTTCAGTAAACTCATACTCTATCGCCTCAGCATGTTCATAACATCTGTTAGGTTCATCTATAACAAATAATGTTTTTTCTTCCGGGAAATAGTCAAAAAAGGATTCTGTTTCTTCGTAAAAATAACTAATATAGCTTTCAAGACCCGCCATCCCCTGATAATATTCTATGTTCTCCTTTAACTGCTCTAAAGACTGTTCCAGTCTGTAAGCAGCTTCGGGCTCATTTCTTTTTCTGAACTTATTCGCATATTTTTTAACATCATCTCCTATCAGCGCAAGTCCGCGAAGAATCCTGTCCTCCTCAACCATAACCTCAGAGGCTGCATATATTGTAAGATCATCAACCTCCATCACAGAACGCTGGCTAAGAACATCAAATGAATGAATCAGATTAATTTCATCGCCCCATAATTCTATTCTGTAAGGAACCTCTTCAGTCAACGGAAATATATCAAGAATACCACCACGTATTGCAAAAGCTCCCGGATTCTCTACCTGGGACGTGTATTCATATCCAATAGCAGTCAGTTCTTTTCTAAGTTCCACCAAATCAATCTCTTCACCCACACGAAAACATAATGTATGCTCCCCGTGATACTTAATTGGCACACATCTTTCCATTCCACTGTCAAGAGTAGTGATAACAACGGCTTCTTCACCTTTTAAAAGTCTCTCAATAACACGAATTCTCTCCTGAACAATGGCATAACCACGAACATCCGCACTGTAGAACACCACATCCTTAGACGGATACAGATAAACATTGCGGTTGTATAATTTCATATCATCATATAATTCTTTTGCCTTATTCTCACTGTAAGTAATAATAACCTTATACTGAAAATGTTCACCAAGACCGCTGATTACATGACACTTTTCAGTATCTACTACACCGGAAATAAGGATAGGACAATTACCCTTCTTCAGATTATCTGCCGCAGCTCTGTACTCGGCTAATTCCTGCAAAGGTTCTGTTAATGTTTTCAAAACAAATCACTGCTCCCAAATAAACATCATAATTTCTAATTATTGTGTCGGTTCATCGCATCCTGCATTCCATATGCGATAAAATCACTGCAGGCTTCACAGCCTTTCGTCAGCATCTTTCGCATCTTTTCATTTTCTTCATCAGAAAATCTTCCGAGAACATGATCCTTAAGATCCCATCCCTGAGGTTTACCACCCACGCCCATCTTAATACGCGGGAACACATCACTACCCAAATGGGCAATTATATTTTTAATACCATTGTGTCCGCCGGCACTTCCTTTTGCTCTCATTCTGATTCTACCCACATCCATGCTTATATCATCATATATAACAATGAGTTCCTCTTCAGGATCAATTTTATAAAAATCAACAAGTGCTCTTACTGATTCCCCGCTAAGATTCATATATGTTTGCGGAAGGGCAAGCAACACCTTTTGGCCGTTAATAAAGCCTTTACCGCATATTGCTTTATGCTCTTTAATATTAATCGGAATATTATATTCATCAGATATCTTTGTAACTACATTAAATCCTATATTGTGTCTTGTCCCGGCGTACTCTCTTCCGGGATTTCCAAGACCGACTATTATATACATATTGTCCCCTCTTTTCATACTATTAACCATTACACATACATTATTAAGTTTATCCCATACTTAACTTCCATGTCAATACAGTAGAAATTATAATCCTTAACCTTTCTCCGTCCCCGGCAAACTGATTCTGAAAAACCTTCTGAGTAACTGCTTTGCATTAAAAGGAATAAGCGGATAAAGATAACTATACCCTTTAAACGACTTATTACATGCAAGCGCCAACACAGAAAGCACTACTCCTGCGACATATCCGTATATTCCAAATATTCCTGTTGCAATTAAAGTTATAACACGCATAAACTTAAGGGCATATCCAAGCTCAAAATTAGACTGAGTGTAATTAGCAACAGCAACAAATGCCATATACAACATAATCTCAGAATTAAACCATCCTGAACTAACCGTAAAATCACCCAGAACAATACCGGCAACAATACTAAGAGGGGTACTTAACATATTGGGTGTGTTAAGGGAAGCAAGTCGCATTCCGTCAATGGCAAATTCCAGTATTAGCAGCTGATATAATATAGGAACATTTATTGTCTCCTTAATCATTATGAACTTTAATCCTTCCGGAATCCATTCAGGATTCATCATTAACAATAAAAATGTAGGGGATAACAAAAGAGCTGCAATATCAATAATGAGTCTTGACAGTCTAAGATAGGTTCCCGTTATCGGTGGAAAATAATAATCATCCGCATCCTCAACTATATCAAAAACAGAGGTCGGAACAATTATCGCAGAAGGCGAATTATCAACAAGAATGACTATGTTTCCTTCCAACACACTAGCTGCTGCAGTATCCGGTCTTTCAGAAAACTTGAATTTTGGAAAAGGGTTATACCACCTGTGAGGATAAAAACATTCCACAAAACTTTCAAGATTCATGGTCAAAGCATCTACATCAATAGCCGCAATACGTTTGTTAACTTCCTCTAATATCCGGGGGTTCACTCTTCCTTCAATATATGATACAACAACATCTGTCTTAGAACTTCTTCCAATATTGTGTATCTCCATAACAAGCCTCGGGTCTCTGATACGTCTTCTAATAAGTGCCGTATTGAACACAACTGTTTCTACAAAGCCGTCTCTTGAACCTCTCATAACTTTATCCTTCTCCGGTTCATCAACACTCCTTGCAGGATATGTCCTAAAATCAGTTGCAATCATTTTGTTGTAACCATCAATTAACAGAATGGGAACTCCCGACAGAAAGTTTTGTATAAACTGTTCATCATCCTTTATTAACGTAGTCTCTCCGTAGGGAATATGTTCATCAATAAACTCTTCGGGAGACATACTCATCTCTTCAGGCTTAAGCTTATACAGAAACTCAAGAACCTTTTCCATAACTTCATCCTTGCAAAATCCGTCAATAAGATAATAACATGCCTTTCTTCCCCCGATTACCAGCGTCTTACCTATTACATCAAAGCTCTTATCAAGTCTTATGAGATTATCCAAGAACTTTTTATTTTCCTCGTAACTGTTACCAAATACATAGCTCATATGCTTTGCCTCATTTCTACATTAAATAAGATACTCGAATACAACAAATGATTCATATATAAGATATGATTAGTATGTACAGGTTATTGTTACTTTATTAAATTAATTATGATATACTTTAAAATAGAATCTCGCCTGCGAGATTCTCCGCCTGCGGCGGGTTGCTTTAGCAACATCTACATCTCCGCCGCAGTGCGATCCTTAGCGGAGCGTTTTTATTATATAGGAGAGTTCTTTTCGAGAACTTTCCTATATAATAAAAGATGTTGTTTCATATAAATACAACATAATTGAACAAAAATAAATTATACAAGGAGAACTCCCATGAATATTCCAAAAGACCCTGTTATGTTACTAAGTTTTATCAATACTCAATTACGTGATAATTATAGTGACATCGATGAACTATGCGCCAGCCTTGACATAAACAAAAATGAGCTTATGGCAAAATTAGCTGCCATCGACTACAGATACGATGAAATAAGCAGACAGTTTAAGTAAAAATATATCTTCTTTTTGTTAATTGTTTCTTTATGACAGTTAAGGGTTTTGTCGTTTCATGCAAAATCGGACATTTTTTGTTTTTAATATGTTATTGTTTATTTATCATACTGTTATCTGTTCATGCGTTTGACTAGAAAAATTATGTCTGTTTGGAAACGATTCAATATGTCGATAGATTATATAGTTTTGAACTTCCAAGGCAATTGAGGTAGCAACTGATATAACATTGGCAAGTAAGAAAATGATTGTATTTATACATTAAGAACAATTGATACTGCGAAAATATCATTAGTTTTGTCAATTGTCATAGTTCCATTGTTTCGTTCAACACATTTTTTTACATTGGTAAGACCGTATCCGTGGAAAGGTTTCCCGAAATGCGTGGTTACATTTGTGGCATAAGGGTTGTTGATTTCATAAAGTAATAGATGTTCTTTTTGCGTTAATGATATATTAATTATACGTTTTTCGGTATCTTCAATGTTAGAACAAGCTTCAATAGCATTATCAATGGTATTACCAATGATAATGTAAAGATCGGTAGCGTCTATTGAAAAAGATTTATCAATCCATATGTTTAGATTAATTGTGGCATCATTTTTTTTTGCCAGTTTAATTTCATGGTTAAGAATGCCGTCAATTATTGGATTGCCACTGTCAACAGTATATTTGATTTTTTCATATGCGGATTCAATGTTATGAAATTCATCGCGTGCTTTATTAATTTGATTATCTGCAACTAATGCTTCTACGGCTAAGGTATATTTTTTAATGTCATGCCATAATGCCCTTGTTTCTTCTTGCCTGGAAAGCATGTCTGTGTAAAAATTGTTATTCATTTTTAATTGCTGAGCAATAAGTACATCCTTTTCATGCTTTTCGTGGCTTATTCGCAAATATTCAAAATATATGCATAATAAAATATTAATATATAATAGGCATAATGAAGATATTGTAATTTTAGTTAAACTACCGCCATTAGCGAGATATTGATAATTTACATCAAATGCGAAAAATGATGCAATATGACATATTATTAATGGAACAATTCGTATAGAAAATATATTTTTGTTTTTTACTTCAATTAGTGAGATTATGATGATTAATAGAATTAGGTGAATTAATTTTGCACAGCTATTATATAATATTCTGCCGGTATCTGTAGTAACCATCATTTCATATTTCATTCCTATAGCAGGAAGAATAATTGCACATAAAATATCAGCAATAATAGCACTTGTAAAAAATAGTATTATAGTATATACAAGTTTTGAATAAGGGATATGTAAAAGTAAATGATTGCCTATTAAAAGGGCTCCTACGATCAGGGTCATTCTAGGAATTATTGACAGAAATAAGGTTCCGATTGCTAATGTTAAAGCATATATGGCATAGTACATAATCAATCGTTTGTATGAAATATTAGTAAGTGGAAGACATTTGTAAAAAAAGAAACAAGTAAGTAATATTTCTGTTATAACTGTTATTAATTCTACGTATATGTTCATACTTAAAAACTCCTTATATAATTTTGTAATTCGTAAAAAAGAGTGTTTTTCTTACTTCTTCCAATTGGTAGTGTAATACCATTTTTAAGAATGACTTTATCATTTGTTGTTGCTGAAATATACTTCATATTAACACAATAGCTCTTGTGAATGGATACAAACGCTTGCATATTGATTTTGTTCATATACTCTAATAATGTTCCATATCCATTAACGGTAGTATTGTCTTCTAAATGAAAAATTATATCATGTTTAAATGATTCAAAATACATTATATCACCAATATTAACCAGATTTGTTTGATTATTTCTAATAATTTCAATATAATTTGGTGTTATTAATTCCTCTGCGGATTTAATTGTGTCACAAAAAGAATTATATGATATAGGTTTTGGAAGATAGCGAAAGGCAATTCCATATCCACGTACTGCATAGTCAAGGGAGTTAGTAGTAAAGATAATCAATGCTTTGTAGTTATCAGATTTTAGTTTTTTAGCAATATCGTAACCGTTTGGGGAATCCATTTCTATATCCAGTAATATGATATCATAGGTAACAGTATTACACGCACAATATAATTTGTGTGCTGAAGAAAAAGTATCAATTTTAAAGTTGCAGTTGTATAATTCACAATAATCCTGTAATAAACGTAAATCTTGTGTATAGTCATCGCATATTGCAATATTCATAAAGAAACTCCTCTTTCTACATGTTACGCTCTCGTAAAGATAACAGTTTTTTTGACATTGATAAAATATATTCCTGTTCATGATAAGATAAATTCTTTAATACAATATTAATTTCATTGATTATTAATTCCGATTCAGAATCCGATGTTTTTTGATTATAAAAAATATAATTAGCATCAATGTTTAATATATGAATGATTCTATTAAGCTTCTCTATATTTGGATAAGTTTCATCCCGTTCAACCTGACTTAGAAAACCCGGTGTAATTTCTATTAATTCTGCAAGTTGTTCTTGGGTATAGCCATTTCTTTTTCTGAAATCTTTGATTATAGCTCCTATTTTAAGTTTGGAAGCAAATTGCATACGTATCACCCCATTTATAATACAGCTATTATTATAATATAGCTACGCTATTATTACAAGCGTTTGGAGTTCAGATGTTGCAATTGGTGTTGTACATGTTGAATCATAACAACTATAGGCTATAATCAAAACATCATAATACAGAGGAGTCGAGCAGATGAATAAATTAAAGTTATTAATTGCAAAATCATCAATGGGACTGGCAACATTGGCACTTGTTTTAGCCACAGTAACAGCTAATTCAACATGTTTCTTTTATTCTTATCAGCCTAAAATTCCAGAAAAACTTATAAGGAAATAATATGATTAAAATAATAGCAATAAGGTTATCAAATGCTTGGGGAGAAAATAGTATTGTTTCAAAAGAAGATGTTGAATGTTATAGGTATGGATTAGAACTATTGATTTCAACAATAATTAATTTTATTCTGACAGTTGTTGTTTCGTTAATTTTTGGAAGACTGTATTCGTTTCTCCCCTTTACAATTGTATATGTGCCAATGCGATTGTATGCAGGAGGATATCACGCCAAAAATCATTTTAGATGTATCTTGTTTTCAACTGCTTTGTTTTGTATTGCCGTTATTGTGCAAGGTGCTATAACAATAACCAATATTGTAGGAAGCAAACAATCAAATTCAGCTAATACAAGATGGCGAAGTCATACAAAAGTATCAGGTTATGATGATGCAGGTTCATTAACAGTTAATTCCGGATATATTAATGACCGTTCCAAATCAGCATGGCATGAATACTACATTGGTAATAATTTGCAAAAAAGGTGGCAAGAAAACTAATATAAATTATTATTTGCAATATATTTATCAATGCTTTTAATTACGGTCAATTCTATTATATATAAGAATTGACCGTAGATATAATAGGTAATTGCGAAACGACTTAAAAACAATTTGAAGGTGCGATTAATGGCAATACATTTCTATGAATTGGCACTGATAATGTAATATATTTTGGTTGCAGAGTAAAATATAGTGATATAATTCAACTATAAAAAAATATGATAAACATAGACTCAAATTCCGGGTTTTTGTTAATTGTTATTTTATAAATCTATAGGGCTGTTGCATTATCTTTAATGTATAGTTTTGATTTTTTTATCCAAACTTAACAACAGATACCAATTATGCCCGTTTTTTGTCGTTTCATGCAAAATCGAACATTTTTTGTTTTTAAAATGTTATAATGAAGGCATGTAAAAAAAACCGGCAAAATCAACGCAAAATGATTCTAACGGCATAGCATTTTTGTGCCTTGAAAAATAAAACTACTACAATGGGAGGTGAAAGAACGTACAGACTAAAACTTGCAGAGACTGCAGTGAAAAAAGAGTTCTTTTCATAAGGTGTTAGAGCACCCTAAAAGAACGCACCCCTATTATTACATAATTTAGATAAAAAAATTGTGAAAGGAAGTAGTAAAATGAATAATTTGAAAACAAAACGATTAATTAGTTTATTTATTATTGCAATGTGTATTTTTATGATTGCAGGTTGTGGGAAAAAAAGTCTTACGAAGACTGATGAGGAAATAGGAACTAACAACGCGGCTGATTCAGACGAAGAATACAGCGATATCGTAGAAGAAATAGATATGGATAGTTTTAAAGAAGGTAAATGGAAGGAACGTGAATGTTCCATGACTAACATTAGTTCATCAAGTTCTGAAGATACTTGTGATGCAAAATTAACAATTAGTATATATGAGCAGCTTAGTGATGAGGAAATATTATCTATCGTAAAATACTACTGGGAAGAGAAGTTTGATAACGGAAATAACTATAATGAGTCCAAGGTCAACTTCTGCTATGCAATATTTTATGACAAAGACACATTTGATGTGTTGAATAAAATCAAATACGGAAAAGACGGCAGCGTCTCTCTTACAGAAGAAGACAATTATATGTTTGATAGTTTTGTGTCTTTTGACAAGGCTCATAATTTAGAAAATGCAAAATAAGCTTTTAAAGGAGTTTTCTCATGGGAAAGATTAATTTTATTTTTAATGAATTTTTTAGAAGCTTCCAAAAAGGACTAATTAAGAATATCCTATTAATGATTATGTTTTCAATTTGTATAATAATGGTAGTGCTTATGTCTTCCTACTATCTTGATCTGGGAGAACGCGAGGATTATATTGCATCTAACTACGATGAAAATGGCACATGGTATAACATCAGCATTGAAGATATTGACTGTTTTGAATTCGAGAAATACCTTAGCACTACAAAAGGCAGTCAGAATGTTATGAATTATTATGAAAAAATATGTAATATTGAGTCTCATCCAATCATGTCCGTAAATACAACACAAAATATTCTGCTAATTGAAGATGAATGCAAAAAATTAATGTCCGATGAAAAAATGAGGATGTTTCAACCTTTTGACTCAAACGGCTCCATTGGCGGTGAAATTGACGGAGTATCAGCTACATATAAAATTTTCAAATCTGCTCAATTTGATGCAAATGCGTATGAATATTTCGGATTAAAAACCTCCATGGGAGAAGGTTTTACCCCTGATAATACAACTCTGAACAATGCAATGGAAGAAATTCCTATAGTTCTTGGGAGTAATTATACCGGTCTTATTGATGTTGGCAAAAAATTAAGAATAGCCATAGATGGTTCCGATTATCTGTTTAACTGTAAAGTAGTAGGTATTCTTGAAGCAGGAACCCGAGTATATGATTTCGGAAAATCAGATCAAGAACTTATATCATTAGACTCATATATTGTTTTCCCATATGGTATTCATCTCGATTTTGAAACAGACGACAATGATATACTTGCAAGGTATTCTTATCTGAATTACAGGGCTCTTTGGAATTCCCAGATAATACTATCTTATAACACCGAATTCAGAGAAATGGTTGAACTGTTTGGTGAACTCGGCAGAGAATACAATTTGCCGCCTCTGACACTGACCGGAGCATCCATGGGTCAGAAACTGTTTCGCAAAGAGACTGCAGGAAGTATAAAAATAATGCTGATTATAAGTGTATGTCTGGTATGTTTCACGTTATATTCACTTTTTATGATGATTTATAACAAAATCAGAAGCAATCAGGAAATTTACGGAATATATCTTATGAACGGATGCAGCACATCCATGATTCTTATTCCTTTTATGATGGAGATAGGTGTAATAATAATACCATCTCTACTCGTAAGCAGATACCTATTCAGGGAAGAAATGTTTATGATGTATTTTAACTGTGATGCTATTCTTAATGCAGTTTATCTTTTAATTGTCATAGCCTATTTGTTGGGAGTATTATTCTTGTTTTGTCTGATGAGAAATGTTGATACGGAATTACTTATTAAAAAGGGTGATTAGAAAATAATATGCAGGGAGAGATATTAATGAATAATTTAATAGAACTTACAGATGTGAAAAAAACTTATGGAACAAAAGATTCAGCCATAAATGCCCTTCAGGGAGTAAGTGTATCAATAAAAGAGGGTGAGATGGTAGCTATAATGGGAAAAAGCGGATGTGGGAAGTCAACTTTACTTAATATACTTGGCGGTTTAATAACCATGGATTCAGGGGAGTATTATTATAAGGGGGAAAAAGTAATAACATCTAAACAGAAGAATCTTACGATGCTCAGACGAAAAGAGATAGGCTTCATAGTTCAGTATTTTGCACTTGTAGATGACATGAATATATATAAAAATGTGGAATTACCCCTAAAATATCTCGGATATTCATCAAAAGAGAGAAAATCACGGGTATTGAAGGCTCTGGCAGAATTAGAGCTATCCGCTAAACAGAAGGCCTATCCAACCGAGCTATCAGGTGGTCAGCAACAAAGAGTTGCCATAGCCAGAGCAATAGTCAAGAACCCTGATTTGATACTGGCAGACGAACCGACAGGAGCCCTTGATGAAATGACAGGTGAGATTGTCATGGACATATTCAGAAAGCTTAATAAAAATGGCAAAACAATTATTATAGTAACCCATGATCCAAACATTGCCGCTAAATGCGACAGAACAATCCGACTGAGAGACGGAATGATTATTAATGATGTTTCCGAAGGCGGTGACTTAAAATGATTAACAATGTTCTAAAAAGAATTCCCAAGGGGAATGGGATGCTATTTATAAGTTTTGTTGCAATTTCCCTGTGCTTTATAATAATTGCATCGTCAGTACATACAAAAAAATATAACGATATGAGCAGCAATGACATGTATACCGGTCACGAAATATCTTTTTCGATTTTTGAATCAGCCAAAGATGATATATGGGATAGAATTATCCCTGATTTGTCGGCAGCATGTGAAGATTTCGCCATATATCTTCCCCTGGAGGAATCCGAGTTTGTACTAAGGGGAACATATATTAATGGAACTGTTTTGAATCCTCCTATGATATGGGGAGAGTTTTTTGACAAAGAAACATCTCTTACAGACAAGCCTTCCATGGTAATAGGAGTAAATCACGAGAAAGACATTCAGTACACAGGTGATAAAGCATATTATTCCTACTACGGAACATCATATGAAGTTTTGGGCGTAATGGGAATGAATACTGAGAGCAGAATTAATGATATGATTTTTATGGATTTTAATTCTGCCTTAAACTTAAATGGAGTAAATGCACAGTATTGTCTTGACACGAAAGAAAAAGAAGATATTAAATATGTCGGCATTGAATTAGAGCAAGAACTATCCGGAAAAACAGACAGTATGGTTATCTTACCCGGTGACATTGACGAGGGACTCATTAGCTCATTTATTTCCAGGGGAATAATAATGGATGTGTTGTATATTATGATTGTTATATGTTTTGTATTATGTACAGTGTTGGTTACAAAAATGTGGCTTGAATTTCGCGACAAACTATTCATTGCGTTCAGACTGTGCGGTTACAGCAAAAGAATAATAGCATTAGAGATATTTAAAAGATATTATCTTGTAACAATAATATCCTACATAGCAAGCGTCCTTATTGCATTAATAATAAGCGCATGTATTAACGACATATCAATCTTTGTTTCTGATGTTATCGTTTCCTTCGTTTTGTCTGCGAGTCTTGGTATAGTAATACTTGCAGCCACAATGGCAACCGGCGCACGCAGAAGTGCACTGCGCTAGCCACAATGTGTCGATTACCTTTGTTGCTAACGCAGTGCAAATGCAATCATTACTACTCCGTGTTTGGTTTTTACTACAACCAAATATTATCGCAATAATTCTTGGCATTAGTATTATTATGTTCAATCGTGCAAAAGAGCACCTGTACAGTAGTTTGTATGAAGTTACTGATTACGAATCCTTCAAGGATACTGTTGCTAATAAACCGGGATTTGTTAAGGCAATGTGGTGTGGAGAACTTGAGTGTGAGCTTAAGATAAAAGAAGACACAACGGCGACTTCACGCTGTATGCCATTTGAGCAGGAGAAGATTTCTGATGTGTGCGTATGTTGCGGAAAGCCGGCTAAGACAATGGTTTACTGGGGCAAGGCATATTA
>SVEK01000006.1 GCA_015057405.1 Lachnospiraceae bacterium | reverse complement strand
ACTACGGTAACAAAACAGGAGATGTATGACGCTCTTAGTATTATTTGTGAGGAGTAATTTCAATATGAATCAAGTTAAAAATAGTAATAACACATTTATAAAAGCTTTTTATATGATAATTAGTCTTGCTCTATTATTCGGCATAGATCAAATTACAAAAGTATTGGCAGTCAGATTTCTTAGCGACATGTCAGTTGAAATCATCCCAAATTTTTTATACCTTGATTTGCTATATAATAAAGGTGCCGCATTTGGCATTCTACAAAATCAAACGGCTTTTTTTTGCATAACAACAATTCTTATTTGTTTAATATTAGAATTAATATATTTTCGCACACCGTCAAACAAGAGGTTTTTATTTATTAAAATAGATATTATCTTGATAATTGCAGGTGCAATCGGTAATTTGTACGATCGAATAAAATACGGATATGTTGTTGATTTTATATCAACAATATTTGGCAGTTATCATTTCCCAACATTTAATGTTGCAGATATTTATGTCACATTGGGCGTTATATTTTTAATGTTTCTAATTTTATTCTATTACAGCGAAGATGAATTAAATATATTAATTTCAATCAAAAAAAAGAGTAATAATGAAAATAATAATGACTCCCATTAATGATTTTCAATAATAAAAACAATTTATATTATTACAAGGTATTCTAACAATGACTAAAATAATTGATTATAATCAGGTGATTTTTGACAACTCATATTATTTACAGCCCGAAGCAGAAGAAGAAGGTTGTAGAATTGACAAATTCTTATCAGAAAGAATTCCTGAAATTTCGAGAAGCTATATTCAAAAATTAATAAAGGATGGATGTATATTATTAGATAACCATTCCGTCAAATCAAATTATAAAGTTTCATCAAAAGATATTATTGAAGTTTCATTTCCAAAACCAAAACCAATAGACATAAAACCGGAGAATATTGAGCTTGAAATAGTTCATGAAGATAATGACATAATAATCGTTAACAAGCCAAAAGACATGGTAGTTCATCCCGCACCGGGACACTACAGCGGAACATTAGTAAATGCCCTTATGTACCATTGTGGCAACAATCTTTCAGGCATTAACGGCATACTCAGACCCGGAATAGTACACAGAATCGACAAAGATACAACAGGACTCCTGATAGTATGCAAAAATGATATTTCCCACCAAAAAATTGCCGAACAATTATCCAGTCATACTATAACAAGAAGATACCAGGCATTAGTTCACGGTAGTTTACCAAATGAAAATGGCACAATCAACAAACCAATTTCACGCGGTAACGTTGAAAGAAAGATAATGACTGTTAATCCAAATGGAAAAAATGCAATAACACATTACAATCTAATCACAAAGTATGAATTCAAAAACAAACAATACAGTCATATTGAATGCAAACTCGAAACCGGCAGAACACATCAAATAAGAGTCCACATGTCATATATTAACCATCCTTTAGTTGGAGATACAACTTACGGATATAACATCAAAAACCAACCATTTAAGACAATGGGACAAATGCTTCATGCAAAAAAAATAGGTTTTATACATCCCACATCAAATTCATATGTTGAGTACGATTCCTGTTTGCCGGAATATTTTATAAATATATTAGAAAGACTGCAAATTATAAGCTAAATCCCTATTGACAAATGCGTTCTAATTATGTAGAATATGCTTACACGCACAAAAAATTGGGGAATATTAACATTTTTGAATCTCAATAATTTCTAAGTTCTACAACTGTATTATAGTGTATAACAGCTGTAGAATAAGATGATAGCAACCAATATTTTTAATGTTAATATAAAATTGTGCATGTGAAGTATGGAGGGTTTACAAAATGCAGTCACAGAAGAAGGATATTCGTTTGCACGAAGGTGAATTAAATGTAATGGAATTATTGTGGTCCAACAAAGAACTGGCAGCCAAAGATATTTCTAAAATTATTAAAGAATATATTGGCTGGGAGAAGAATACCACATACACTGTAATCAAACGTCTTATTGATAAAGGTGCAATTGAAAGAATTGATCCGGGATTTATTTGTAGAGCTAAGATTTCTAAATTTGCCGTACAGCAAATCGAAACTGATGCTTTATTACATAAATTATACAATGCATCATTAAGTACCTTTTTTGTGGAATATATCAGGAATAAAAAGTTATCAGCTGCTGAAGTCTTTGAACTCGAACGTATAATAAGCGAACAAAAATAAACTTTGTTTTTAACTATAAAACTTCATTACACAATCCTGTAATGAAGTTTTTTTATACAATCAAATAATAAATCCAGGCATTAGTTCACGGTAATTTCTTCTAGGATAATTTAGTAACGTATGTAATAAAGTCTAACATGCGTTATTAAATCCAACATACAGAGTAGTAGCTACAATTTGAACTAATTAATCCAATTTAATCAATTAATTTTTAATAAAATCAGTTGCCAAATATAGCTTTAATAAATAAAAGCAGTAGTAGATTGATATTTACCTCTCTTGGACAAACTCCAGTTTTTCAAAGAGAGTTTACAAGATAAGCCATTATATGTTATAATATATAATAATCAAAGAAATCAGTTTCACGGAGGTATTCAACTATGGCAAATAAACATTTAAGTTATAATGAACAACTTGATGCTGACAATACTATGAAGCTTCGTAAAGTCATTAAGACTTTACCAAACTTTGCTGCAGATTATTTTAGAGCTTTATCAACAACAACTACTACAAAAACAAGAATTTCATACGTCTACGACATACGTTTATTTTTCAAATTTTTAATCGAATTTAATCCAATTTATAAAAAACGCGAAACAACTGATTTTGTTATCGAAGATCTTGATAATGTAACTGCTTTAGATATTGAAGAATATCTTGATTATCTTAAAGCATATTACTGTGATAATAATTCTGACAAAGAATTGGTTACAAATGACAATCGGGGTATCCACAGAAAATTATCATCTCTAAGAAGTTTTTACGCATACTTTTATAAAAAACAAATGATAAAAACAAATCCTACGTTACTTGTAGATATGCCAAAATTACGTAAAAAAGAAATAATAAGGCTTGATAGCGACGAAGTAACTGAATTATTGGAACTGGTAGAACATGGCGGTGATAATTTAACCGGCATGAAAAAAGTTTATTATGATAAAAACAAAGAAAGAAATATAGCAATCTTCACTCTCCTACTCGGCACAGGAATCCGAGTAAGCGAATGTGTCGGTTTAGACATTAATGACATAGATTTTAAACATAATAGAATCAAAATCATACGAAAAGGTCAAAAAGAGGATTTTGTTTATTTTGGTCAGGAAGTTTTTAATGCATTAAGCGATTATTTGGACGTTCGAGACAAAATTGTAGCATTACCGGGTCATGAAGATGCGTTTTTTTTATCAATCAGAAAACGACGCATTAGTGTACAGGGAATTGAAGATTTAGTACGACAATATGCCAGTCAAATAACAACATTCAAACACATTACCCCACATAAATTAAGAAGCACTTACGGAACTAATCTATACAGAGAAACCGGTGATATATATCTTGTTGCGGAAGTACTTGGGCATAACGATGTCAATACAACAAGAAAACATTATGCCGCACTTGACGAAGACAGAAAACGTATGGCTGCCTCAGCTGTTACATTACACAAAAAATAACATCATGCAATATATAAATTTAATTACAAGTCATATTACCCAAACTACATACTAAACGCTTTTACTACAGCATCATATATAGCTTTTGCTGCCTTGTTTTGCTTATCCGGATTCGTAATTATCTTAAAATCTGTTGAATTACTTAAAAAGCCTAATTCAATCAAAACAGCAGGTACTGTATTATGATTAATCACGTAATAATTGGCAGATTTTACTCCACGTGTATTGGTTCCAATTGCAGGTACAATTGAATCGATTAACATTGTTGCAAGCTTGTAGCTTGTTAATCCTTTCTGGTTTGGTTTATTATTGTTATTTGAATAATATATTTCAGTTCCCTTTGCAGACGAACTATTAGCAGAATTCATATGAAGACTAACAAACATATGAGCATTCATTTTTGACGCAAAAGCAGCCCTATCTTCCAAAGTAATAAAAGTATCATCGGTACGTGTCCAATATGCCTTAACAGGCGAATCAGGAGCATTAAAATACTTTCTGGCAAGGGTATATAATATAGTATAATTCAAATCACTTTCATTAGTTTTATTCTTAATTGCACCGGGATCTTTTCCACCATGTCCTGCGTCCAAAATCACAATTTTATCGTATATTATTGAAGGTTTTCCAACCTTAATACTTACTGATTCACCCGTGTCAAATAACTTATATCCAACAAAAGAATTAGTTGAAAATGATATATCCGTATAATTCGTACCGGAATTATATTCAACATTATATGATGTAATTAATTCAGAATTAACAGAAACATAATTAGTTGTATAAAATGCAGTTAAATCCCCCGGTATATTAATTGTAAATGAGTTGTTATAATATTCATCTTCCGATAATAAAGATGAATACAAAACACCATCAGGCAAAGGAATTGATATTGCATAATCAGCTTTTATATCTTTAGAAAAATAAACATTAATAGTGTTGCCTGATACTGAGAAATAATAATTCACTGAAGGCGAATAAAGAAAACTAATACTTGTCTGCAAGTTATTCTCTATACTCATTACAGAAGTTATATTGTGGGTATTAATATCAGCTTGTATCAGTCCCCCACCTTCTGCAAGAAGATTTCGTGTATTAGGTAAAGTAAGCTGTAATAATTTATTATTTTCATCATTTGTAAATACAACAGATTCTGCCGGAATAGGATTAGCTAATGTTATGCTAAAAATCATATTCTTTGTAGTAATATCATAATTAGCCGTAATGCTATATAACCCATTACTATAAATTGAATTATCAAACTGATTACTAATAGCAGGCCAATTGAGATAATTGGTTTTATATATATATCCGGTATAAGTTAATGAATCCCATCTGTAATAATATCCTAATGCATTCATAACAGAAGAAACCGGAATCATAACACAAGAATATTCAGTATCATTTCTTTTTATTATTAATGGGGCATTTTTTAGCTGAACAGAAAGACTGTTATCAACCATAGCTGTTGTTTGTCCAAGATTCATTATTAAAGAATGCCCATTCGCATCTATAACAATCTGTCCATTATCTGAATTAAAAGAATAACTTAGTCCCATAGAATTGACAATAAGCTGTTCTGCCGGAACCATAGAACAACCACCAATGTTAAGCAACGGCATTTGCTTTAAATCTACAGAAACATCATTATAAACTACATTACCTTTATATTTCTTATAAATATGTTCTGATGAATTATAAGTAATAACAAATGGAGATGTCAGATTAACCTCACCATTAGTTTTATTGTAATTATATGTGTATCCCAGATTTGTAACAACGAATCTCAAAGGAATCAATATTTTTGTCTTTTTTTTCTTAATATATTTTACTTTCGTTGGTCCTTGCTTAAGAGTCTTACTTTTACCGTTTACCTTAGCCTTTTTATTATTAAGCTTAAGTGTAATTTTTTTTCCGTTGCCTTTAATAACGAGTGAGCCATTTGATTTGGTATATTTGCAAGATATTCCAAGTCCTGACTTGATAACATCTTTATACGAAACCATGACTGTACCATTAATAAGAACACCTTTGGTATATTGCATATTGATTTTTTTATTATCAACTCTGCATATAACCTGCTTTCCTTTGTAATTCTTTACTATATTATTATATTTGATTTTTAATGGAGCAGCTTTGGTATCAGCTGATGATAGTAAGATTAAAAATAATGCAAAAATGATTGTTAAGAAATATCTTTTCATATATAAATGACCTCATTTGTATTAATTATTATAAAATGGTTATACATACATATAGTGTTATAAATGTGTCATATTATATGAAAAAATTTACCATTATTCTAATACATTCGTTTATCTGTAATGTGGAACTAACAGATATTTACCTGCTGTAATATTGTCAGTGCATAATCCGTTTGATTTCTTTATCTCATCGATATAACTTTCAATATCGTCATATTCGCTTGTATAATACTCTTGTGCTATACTCCACAACGTATCATTATTATCTATGTAAACTGATGCACAATGGAAAGTTCTGCCCGCCGATTCTAAAGAATCAGCCTTAACTTTGCCAACAACACAAAATAGAATTACACTAAGAAAAAGAACTCCGATTACCCCTAGTAAAAGTCTTCGTAATAATATGTTATCTAAAGTCATTATAATCTCCTCCATTTTTACGAGCACACGAATATATGTTCCCGAACATTTGTTTTGATTATAATAACATGCAAACATATGTTTGTCAACACTAAATTTAATATATTTTATTATTCAATAATTGCTCTAACATAAATGTAATTTCGTACATTTAAAATTGTTAGAGCAACTCATTTCTAACGCTTATTCCGCTTTCAATAACTGTTCTCTGCCAATGAAGCAATAATATGCTGATTTTATTCAACCGTTCCAAAAGCATCAAACGGATAAATACGAAATACAACATGACCCGATATATTTTCTCTTTCAACAGGACCAAAGAATCGACTGTCTTCACTAACTTTACGGTTATCTCCCAGTACAAAATATTCTTCTTCACCTAAAACAATCGGCTCACTGGCAATTCCCGGATCAGTTATCGGATATTTACCATAGTTTTCTTCCAAAATCTCATCATTTACATAAATATCTTCACCTATGATTTGAATTTTTTCTCCCGGAAGTCCTATAATTCTTTTTACATAATACTCTTCAGGAACATCCTTTCCATAGGGATAAAATACTATTATGTCAAATCTGTCCGGTTCACCAAAACGATATGCAAGCTTATTTACAATAAGATTTTCTTCATCAAATAACGTATTTTCCATCGAATTTCCATCAACAATTGTTCTTTGAACAACATAAGTCGGAACTATGTATATGCATACAAAAAGTAAAGCAGCATATATTGCAATTTCAATAATTATACTTCTTAATCTGTGCGGTTTTTGATTATTCTCATATGAAGATTCAGTTTCTCCTGCAACCGTTTCATTATCAAGTATTCCATCTGAAACATTTATTTCTTCGTCTGTATTTGATTTATTATTAATTTCACTCATAATATCTCCTCTTTCTAATCAGGAATTCCAAAATCATCAAACGGATACATTCTTAGTATGACTTGACCGGATAATTTCTCTCTTGTAACAGGTCCTATTTCAACATAACGGCTATCAAAACTTGCAGTTCTGTTATCACCAATAACAAAAAACTCATTATCATTCAGTTTGTACGGACTTGAGGCTATTCCTGCATAAGTGATAGGCTCTTTACCATAATTCTCATCAAGTTTTTCACCATCAATAAATATGTCAGAACCAATAATCTGAATTGTCTCACCCGGTAATCCAATTACGCGTTTAACGTAGTATTCTTCCTCATCCTTACCATACGGATAAAAAACAACAATATCGAATCTTTCCGGGTCACTAAACAGATAAGAAACTTTTTCAACTAACAGATTATCACCATTATGAAGTGTATTTTCCATAGATGTTCCTTTAACAATTGTTCTTTGAACAATATATTTAGGAACAATAAACACACATAGAAAAATAATAATAACATATGTCAAACATTCTGTTATTATTTTTCTATATTTTTGCTTACCTGTAGGGATATTAGAAATATCATCATTAACATTATCGACCAAAGAATCGTTAATATCTTCAGCAATAACGTCTTCTTCATTATTCACTCAATTCACCCCATTTATATTGGTTTGATTTCGGAGTCTTCCTCTGATAAAATTTTAATTTTTGAATCATGTAATTCAGCTATAGCAATAGAAAGAGGCTTATCCTCATTGCCGAAACCACCAATCTGCGGTTCTGAACCATCAATAATCTGACGGGCTCTTTTTGCTGTTGCAAGAACAATTGAATATCTGCTGTTAACTACAGGAGCTTCTCCCGGTTCAACCTCACTATTAACAACTGCCATTAAATCTGTGTAAGATGGATGTAACATAATACTATATCTCCTTTCCAATATTCATGTAATCAGTTTTTATAACATCACATAATTCTGAATTGTGAATCAGTTTTTTCTTTTCATTTTGTATTATATTATGGATATTAAGCGCACATTCTTCAATATCGTCATTAATAACCAAATAATCATAAGCATTGATATATCTTATCTCTTCTCCGGCACGCTCTAACCTTTTACGAATTGTATCTTTATCCTCCGTCCCTCTATTAACAAGACGATTCTTAAGTTCTTCAGCTGAAGGTGGAGCCATAAACAATAACACAGAATCTTTTAGATTAGATTTCACCTGAAGACCACCTTGCACTTCAATCTCAAGGATAACATCTATACCCTCATCAAGTTTTTTTTCAACGTATTCTCTGGGTGTTCCGTAATAATTATCTACATAACGTGCCCATTCTAAAAGACCATTGCCTGCTATTAACTCTTTAAATTCATTAACACTTTTATAAAAATAATGGACACCTTCCTGCTCACCCGGTCGGGGTTTTCTTGTTGTATCAGATATAGATAATGCATATCCGTATTTTTCAACAAGTTTTGCAACTACAGTACCTTTACCTGCTCCGGAGAAGCCTGAAATAACAGTTACGATTCCTCTTTTACTCATTGATGTCACTCCTTATTGTATCAGAATTAATTCTGGAAGCTATGGTTTCCGGCAACAAAGCAGATAAGATAATGGTACCGTTTTCTACAATAATTACAGACTTTGTCTTACGTCCGCATGTTGCATCAAGGGCCGTACCTTCATCCTTTGCAGATTGAATCAATCTTTTGATGGGTGCAGCCTCAGGTTTAATTACTGCAACAACTTTATCAATATTAATTACATTTCCATATCCAATATTAATAATTCTGTTCAATTGCTAAAACAACCCCTATTCTATATTTTGAATCTGTTCCCTAATTTTCTCAATCTCAGTTTTCAGATCAATAGCCTTGTTGGAAACATCGATATCATTAGATTTTGAAAGTGTAGTATTAGCTTCACGATTAAGCTCCTGAGCTATAAAATCAAGTTTTCGTCCAATACTTTCATCAAGTTCAAGAACATTACGCATATTATCTATATGATTCTTAAGTCTAACCATCTCTTCATCAACACATACTTTATCAGCATATACCGTGATTTCTGTAGCAAGTATTGATTCGTCAACTCCTGTATTGCCAAGAAGCTCGTTAACTTTATTATAAATTTTTTCTCTGTATTCTGCGACAACTTGCGGCGAACGTTCAACTATATAATCAACATACTCAGAAATATTATCCAGTTTTAACAAAATGTCCTTTTTAAGATTGGCACCTTCCGCCATACGAAGTTCAACAAAACGAACTGCTGCTTCTTTAACCGCTTCCTCTATTCTTTCAAAAATAACATCAGTATCAACAGACTGTTCCTCAAGAACTATAACTTCCGGATATCTGGATAACATAGCAGCATTGATATCGGAACTAATATCAAAATCACTACCTATCGCCTTAATACTGTCAAAAAAACCTTTAGCTATATCTTTATTATACTTAACTGCAATATTAGAAGAATTATAATCTTCATAGCTAATATAAACATCAACTTTACCACGTTCTATATAATCCTTAAGAAGTGTTCTTACCTGACCTTCAAAAGCCAATAACTTTTTAGGCATCTTAATACCAATATCACAATATCTGTGATTAACTGACTTTATTTCAACTGAAATCCTGTAATCATCGGTAGTTTTTTCAAACCGACCAAAACCGGTCATACTTTTAATCATTTATAAAATGCCTCCATCCTATTCGTGTAAACATACCTATATATTATAGGCTAATGATTAGGTTTAGTCAACTTTTATTGTACAAAAAATGAAAGAGTGTTATACTAAACATGAACTTTCTAATAATAATGAAAAAGGTTCTTACCCGAATAACATTTTGATACCTGAAAGGATTACTTAAATATGGCTTTTGATGGAATAACTGTAGCAAATATTGTTTACGAACTTAATAACACATTAAAAGAAGGACGAATCTCAAAGATAGCACAGCCTGAGAATGATGAATTAATTATTAATATAAAATGTGTAGGCCGAATTCAAAAGAAACTATTATTGTCTGCAAATGCAGGTCTTCCCCTTGTATATTTTACAGAAGAATCGAAACAGTCACCTATGACTGCACCTAATTTTTGTATGCTTCTTAGAAAACATTTGTCAGGAGCACGAATTATAAGTGTTTCACAATTTGGTTTCGAACGTGTTATAATTTTCGAACTTGAACACCTTGATGAAATGGGTGATTTGTGCAAAAAATATCTTATTGTTGAACTTATGGGAAAACACAGTAACATTATTTTCTGCGAGAAAAATGAACAGGATGAATTAATTATTATAGACAGTATTAAAAGAATTAATGGTTTTGTCAGCTCGGTCAGAGAAGTTTTACCGGGTAAAACATATTTTATTCCAAATACGATGGATAAAAACGACCCCCTTGACTTTAACCCTGAAATAATGAATAACATAATATCAAAACCAATGCCGGTATATAAAGCAATTTATTCTACTCTTACAGGCTTTAGTCCTGTTGCAGCCATCGAAATATGCACAAGAGCCGGTATTGACAGTGAGATACCTACTGACGGGCTTGATAATAATAAACGTTTTGAGTTATATAATGCATTAGAACTTTTCATTAACGAAATTAAGAATCATAATTTCGTCCCTAATATTGCATATAATAACAACGAACCTGTAGAGTTTGCTGTTTTTGAACTGACTTCATACCGCGACTTAAGAAATGTTACGTATGATAACGTCAGTGAAATGCTTGAACATTTTTATTCAGAAAAAGACAAATATGCCCGTATAAGACAAAAATCAGCTGATTTAAGAAAAATAGTAAGTACTGCACTTGGAAGAATCCAAAAGAAACTTGAACTCCAGGAAAAACAGTTCAAATCAACAGACAAACGCGACAAATACAGAATTTACGGCGAACTTCTTACTACATTTGGTTATAATGCATCTAAAGGGGACCGTGAAATTACATGTAATAACTACTATACCGGGGAAGATATTACAATTCCTCTCAACACCGAATTATCTCCTATCGATAATGCAAAAAAATATTTTGAAAGATATTCAAAACTAAAACGAACTTACGAGGCTTTAGTTGTTCAATTGGAAGATACAAAAAATGAATTGTCACATCTTGAGTCTATTAGTAATTCCCTTGAAATTGCAACTAATGAAGCTGATTTAATTGCGATAAAAGAAGAACTTATTGTTGCAGGATATATACGACGTCAGGCAAATGTGAAAAAAAAGCAACAAAAAACCCCGGCCAGCAATCCGCTTCATTATATTTCAAGCGATGGCTTTGACATATATGTCGGAAAAAATAATTATCAGAATGATGAACTTACATTTGGCATGCAAGGCGAAAATGATTGGTGGTTTCATTCAAAAGGAATTGCCGGTTCTCATGTGGTTCTTCGCTCAGGGGGCAGGGAAATCACTGACATAACATTTGAAGAAGCGGCAAGTCTTGCTGCATATTACTCAAAAGGAAAAGAATCCGGAAAAGTTGAAATTGACTATACAGAGCTTCGCAATGTTAAAAAACCAAAAGGAAGCAAACCGGGATTTGTTGTTTATTATACCAATTATTCAATGATGGCAACAACAGATATCTCTTCACTTAAGGAGGTCACAGAATAATGATAAGAACTGACTGTCATATGCATTCTTCATTTTCTTCCGATTCAAGCACATCAATGGAAGATATGGTTAAAGCAGCTATCAGAAACAGACTAAGAACAATATGCTTTACGGAACACATGGATTATAATTTCCCGGAAAAGTATGAGTATGATTTTTTATTTAATCCCGATGCATATTTTGAAAAATATACTGAATTAAAAAACAAATATTCAGACTATATCGAAATTCTTTCCGGAGTTGAACTGGGGTTAGTTTGCGGCAACGAAACCTTATGTTCAAAACTTGTAAAACAATATCCTTGGGATTATGTTATCGGTTCTGTTCATATAATTGATGAACTTGACCCTTACTACGAAGAATACTGGAACAATAAAGATGAACACTTATGCATTGAAAAGTATTTTAATACTGTATATGAAAATCTGTGTTCACATGATGATTATGACAGTGTAGGTCATCTTGATTATATTTTACGATATGCACCAAATAAAAACAGAACATTTTATTACAAGGATTATAAAACAATCATTGACAAAATACTAAATCATATTATAAGTCATGGAAAGGCACTTGAAATAAACAGTGCCGGCTATAAATCAGGGCTTAACACAACAAACCCATGCAACGAAATAATCAATCGTTACAAAAAACTTGGCGGGGTATTATTCACTATCGGTTCTGATGCTCATTCTGTGGAATATCCCGGGTATTATTTTAATGAAGTGACTACACAATTACGAGAACAAGGCATTAATGAATATGTTGTATTTAAAAACAGAATACCTAAGCTTATACATGTATAAATGTAACAACCTTAGGTATTTGTATTAATTCGTTTTTTAATTTCTAATTTGTTTTATTAATAAATCTGTTATATTCGGTGGACATATTTAGGAGCTTATCTATAACATTCTTAAGTATGTCCACTGCTTTGTCGATCTCTTCTATTGTATTATCATCTGAAAACGTAAATCGTACTGTTCCATATGCATAATCATCAGGAACACCAATCGCTTTAATAACATGTGATAATGATTTGCCTCCGGCATTACAGGCGGAACCTGTAGAACAACAAATTCCATTAATATCAAGTTGAATCTGTATGGCTTCACCATCAAGAAATGCAAATGACATATTCAGATTACCAGGTAATCTGTTATGTTTGTTTCCGTTTATTACAACATATTTCATTTCCTTACGCACTCTGTCTTCAAAATGATTTCTAAGAAACGAAATATGATCATAATTATAATTTTTCTTTTGGGATGCAATTCTAACCGCTTCTCCAAATCCGACAATTGCCGGTATATTCTCAGTTCCCGGTCTTATATATCTTTCCTGTTTGCCACCAAAATGAAACGGAGATAATTTTATCCCTTTTTTAACATATAAAAAACCAATACCTTTTGGACCGTGACACTTATGTGCACTTGCACTTAACAAATCAATCCCCATATTTTTTACATTAATAGGGATCTGACAGAAAGCCTGAACTCCATCGGTATGAAACAAGGCACCATGTCTGTGTGTAACCGTACTGATTGCCTGTATATCCTGTATTGTTCCAATCTCATTATTGGCAAACATCACAGACACAAGTATTGTATCCGATCGAAATGCACGCTCAAGCTCTTTTATATTAATCCGTCCTGAATTATCAACTTTAAGATACGTTACTTCAAATCCATGTTTTTCAAGATGTTTACAGGCATTAATAACCGCATGATGCTCGATACAAGTTGTAATAATATGTTTTCCCTTATTAGAATAAGCTTCCGCAATTCCTAATAATGCAAGGTTATCTGATTCAGTTCCACCCGAAGTAAAATAAATCTCAGTTACATCTGCATGAATCGAATCAGCAATGATTTTTCTTGAGTAATTCATACCTCTTCTGCTTTTTGTGGCAAAGTCATAAATCTCCGACGGATTGCCATACAAACAAGTAAAATAAGGTTGCATCGCATCAACAACTTCGTCATAAACTCTGGTTGTTGCTGCATTATCAAGGTATATCATAATTAATCACCACTTTATATACACTTATAATAATAATGTATGCCATACATCTTAGTATTGTCCCATTATTCGTCTTTAAGATATTCCTGAATAATAAAACGAGGTCTTGCTTTGGATTCCAGATAAATTTTACCAATATACTCTCCAATAATTCCAATAGCAAGTAATTGTAAACCACCAAGTGCCCAAACAGAAGTCATTAAACTGCTCCAACCCCATGCAGAATCACCAACAAAATGTATAACAATTGAATAAATTAACATTCCAAGACTGAGCATAAATATAATGAGACCTAACATTGTTATGAATCTGATTGGCTTAATACTTAAAGAAGTTACACCATCAAATGCAAAGTGAAGCATTTTTTTAAGCGGATATTTTGACTCTCCTGCAAAACGTTCATGTCTTTCGTAATATACATTAGTTGAAGGGAAACCAACCATAGGAACTATACCCCTCAAGAACAGATTAACCTCTTTGAAATTTTCCATTTCGTTAATTGCTCGTTTACTCATTAATCTGAAATCAGCATGATTATATACGATATCGACACCTAAAGTTAACAACAATTTGTAATATGTTTGTGCGGTAAATCTCTTAAAAAATGTGTCTGTCTTACGGCTGTTACGTACCCCGTAAACAATATCATAACCATTATTAAACTGTTTTACCATTTCATCTATTGCATCTATATCATCCTGCAAATCAGCATCCATAGTAATAACCATATCAGCCTCATCCTTAACTGTCATAAGACCGGCAAGAACAGCATTCTGATGTCCACGGTTTCTGGAAAGACATATTCCGCGAAACATCTTATCTTCTTTATGTATATTAGTAATGATTTCCCATGTACGATCTTTTGAGCCATCATTAACATATACAACCTTACTTTTTATGGAAATAAGTCCTTCTTTAAGCAGCGAAATATACTTATCCTTTAATCTTTTAGTTGTTTCCGCCAAAACAGCTTCCTCATTATAACAAGGAACAACCATATATAATGTTTTTGCCATAATTTACTCCTCCGTTTTTTTTATTTAGCAAATTATTATTCAATTCTCTTTTGCGCTCTTTTCTTTCGTCTTAACCAAATATCATCACTATCAATACCTCTATTTTGATAATTCTTTACGGTAAAACCATCATCAGACTCACCTAATGCATTTACAGCTCTAGGAATCGGCAACTCATCATAAATATTATAATCATCAGGCAAGATATCGGTTTGAATTGTCTCTTCCGTATTATCAATATCAACTGTATCATTTGCCTCATCTAAAATACTATCATTAATCTGATCATCTGCTATATACTCAACTGTAGACGCAATGTCATTCTCATAAACAGGCGGAATCCTATGAATTTTAGGCATATCATCTGATTGCACTTCCAATTCGTTCTCCGAAATTTCATCAGGCAAATTGGCTGATTCTGATTGTGCTTCCAATTCGTTCTCCGGAATTTTATCAGGCAAATTGGCTGATTCTGATTGCGCTTCCAATTCGTTCTCCGAAATTTCATCAGGCAAATTGGTTGATTCTGATTGCGCTACCAATTCAGTTTCCGCAGTCCCGTTATCAGTTTCAACTAAAGAGTCTGCATCACATTCCTCAACTCTATCTCCTTCAGTTTTATTTTCACAAAATCCAAGAATATAATGAATATTATATCCAACACACATTATCATACCTAATATAATAATGCTCCAGGAATCTGTTCCTACAGAACCGAATAAAACAAATGGAACTGTAATTATTTCGCTCAACATAAGTACCTGTATACAGGAACGTTTTTTTACAAACATTATAGCACTCGAAATAATAGCAGACAAACATAAAAATATGTATAATGCTGACAATACATATGACATAATATCAGAGATTAATTGATTATTAAGTTGTGGGAAACTATAAGTCACATTATATATCGACGCATCATTATGTACCAGTGTAAAATTATTCCAAATAGATTGAAAACTATTATAGTCATTATAAAAAAGAATAGGAACTGATATATTAAAACAATAAAATATCGTGCATATAACGCCGGTCAAAACCACTGTATATACAATTGACGTAAGCCAACCCTTAAATTGATAAAAAACAAATATAGCAACCAGCAATGCGGCTCCCAAAGGTGACATATAGAAAAAAACGCCGCATAGTGAAGCAATAATAATTGATAAAACATAATTGATTATAGATTTTTTATTTGAAATATCACATTTGTCAAAAAGTACTGCACATAACATAATAATCAGGAAAAATACAGCTTGAGTTAACAATTCAGGTGAATAACCGTAATCGTTTAATATGTCAAAGGGCATTATAGCATACAATAATATAGTAACGGCAGAACCAAGTCTTCCTATAGTAATTCTGGTAAAAACGTATAAACATATCATAGTTAGAATTGATAAAACAATATTAATAAGTACTACTTCGTTGATATAATTACTAACCAACTTATCTGAAATATCAATCAGCACCTCATAAAATCCGGTTTTATCGTAATATGACAAAACATTATCTTGTGGCACACTTATTATGTACGGATACAACACTATTCTAACCGTAATGCCTACAGCAAATATTAAAATTACACTTATAATATGCAAAATCTTATGTTGGAAATGGGATTTTTTTAATAGAACAATCAAACTTCTAATAAGAAAAATCAATCCATAAATTAAAAACGGGACACAAAAAATGATACATAATCTATATATATCACTAGTAAAACTTATATCATAATTATAAACATGACCAAACCCGGACAAAATTGCTAAAAGAATAAATAAAACAAACGTTATATATGACAATATATTGTTTTTGGTCGACATGTCAAATCTCCATCTCTACATTTCTAATAATAAAAGTAATTTATACAAGTTGAATTCTATCATATATTGTAGCATTAATAAAGACAAAACTATATAATAATTTTAAAGTTCGTTCTGATACAACAAAAAATGATGCCATGTATCACCAGTCGTAACACACGGCATCAAGAATTAACAACAAAATATTTTAGCTTAATTTAAATACATTCACAATATCCAACAGATTCTTTGCATGTTCGTCTACAACATTAGCTCTTTCCGTTACATTTGTCACAATAGCGTTTAATTCCTCAATACCAGCCATAACTTCTTCTGTACTTGCAGAATTTTCTTCACTAATTGCAGACAAATTACAGATTATGTCAACGACACTCTTCTTTTCTTTATTTAATTCGTCTGTTGCTGCAGAAATCTCCTTAATAAGATCGGATATATTCTTAATATCAGTTTCCAAATCAAAAAATGACTTTTCAGCTCTGGTAATCTTTTCATTCTGTTCATTAATATTAGTTGTTGTTACTTTCATTTTCTGAATAATAAGATTAAAGTTATTCAATAATTCATTTATTGTAATCTCAATTTCTGATGCTGACTTAGAACTCTGCTCAGCAAGCTGACCTACTTCTGTTGCAACTACCGCAAATCCTCTTCCGTGCTCTCCGGCTCTTGCAGCTTCAATACTGGCATTCAGCGAAAGCAAATTAGTCTGAGAAGAAATATCCTGTATCTCTGCAATAATCTTTTTAATCGATTCCATACTATCGCTTGTAATGTCAATCTGCTTGTTAACATCTTCAACGTCGGCTCTGATGGTATTATTAATATTTTCAACGCCGGAAATATCTTCTAAGGTTATATCCTTAATATGTAACATCTTATTAGTTTTTTCTGAAAGAGTAATTGTTTCGCTTTGAATATTATCTATATTATCACTCATTTCTGCAATTCTTTCAGTTACATTTTGGGTGTCATTAGCCTGACTTTCAGCACCTTGTGCAACATTATCAATTGCCTGGGAAATCTCATAAGTAGCATTACTTGCCATATCTGTATTGCCTTTCAATTCCGCCGAAATATTATTAAGCTCTGTCGATTTAGTATTAATACCAGAAACAATCTCCCTTAATTTTGCAGCAAAATCATATGCATTATTATATATCTCTTCCACTTCATCCCTATTCTTATTGCGTTTATCCTTGTATTCAACAGACAAATCATTGTTATGTAACATTTCAATAAGTTCTTTTGAATCATCAATAGCTTTAATAATCTGTCTGATAATGAATAATGATAAAATAATAGCTAAAATAGTTACACAAATAACAGCAATAACAAGTTTTACTACTCCTGCACTAATTTCATCATTTGCTTCCCCTTGAGGGATACCTGAGAACGAAGCCCCCACATATACTCCATCAACCATAGTAGGAATATAATATCCAAAATAAGGTTCACCGTTTACCATAGCATTAGTTGCAAAATAGTGATTTCCGCTTTTAATATCGGCTAATATTCCTTCATCCATTTTTGTACCAACTGCATTAGGAATTGTACTTACTACACGAACATTATCTTCAAACATTGTAACATCAATATGTGCATTAGCATAAAATTCATCAAACACTTCCTGTATTGCCGGCAATTCTGTACAATATTGTGTCGTCTGATACATATTATATGCAGTTGACTTTAACTTACTTTCAATCTCTGTAGTAATGTTTTCTTTCAATAAATTTGAACCTACAATAGAAACCACTACCCCAATCAACAAACAAGGTATTAATACCAACAATAAAATTTTTTTAGAAATACTAATTCTCATACTTTTGTCAGATTGCATATTCAACAACGACTGTCACGAACAGCAATCCATCCTCCTTTCCGGTGAAAAATACAATTAAATTTTGACATAGCTACAACCACGTTTTTCAGCCACATCACAACTTAATATTTTATTTATAATTATTTTATCACATATGACGTTATACAACAAGGGATATTGAGAAAAAAAAAGGTCTAATTTTATATATCTATAACATATACTAAAACAAATATTGTTTTAGATAGCTATAAATAGTTAAATATGATTAAATCACTTTTTAAGGGCACAATAATATTAACGATTGCCGGTCTTGCCACAAGATTAATCGGTTTTTTATACAAAATATATCTTTCAAATATACTTGGTGCAAAAATGCTTGGAATATATCAACTTGTATTTCCTATATTCGGATTATGTTTTACATTATTCGGAGCCGGAATACAAACGGCTATCTCACAGCTGGTTGCTGCTAATAAGAATTATACTTATATAAAAAATATATTAATCAAATCAATTGTAATAGCACTAAGCTGTTCAATGTTATTATCATTATTTACATATTGCGGTGCCAACTTCATTGCCGAATCGTTACTCGGCGAAAGCGAATGTAAAAACATGTTAAAAATTCTTGCATTTGCCTATCCGTTATGCGCTGTAACTGTTTGTATTAACGGTTGTTATTATGGTATGAAGCAAACTGCTGTACCTGCCATCACACAATTGATTGAACAAATCGCACGAGTATTATTTGTATATTTTTTACTTATATTAATTCCGATGGCAGATGTTAATATTGCATGTAAATGCGCTGTAGCAGGTATTGCTGTTGGTGAAGGAATATCAATGATTTACAGTTTAATAATGATAATAATATCACTAAAGAAAATGGAACATGAAAACAGCACCAAAGCAAATGTTGTCAAACCATTATTTATAATGTCACTTCCTCTTACAGGAAACAAACTCGTTGTTGCTCTGCTTCACAGTGTTGAAATGATTATTATTCCTTCAATGTTAAAGCTTTATGGAATGACTTCTGACAATGCATTAAGTGTATATGGGGTTCTTACAGGAATGGCAATGCCATTTATAATGTTTCCTGCCACTATAACTAATTCATTGTCTGTATTGCTTATACCAACAATATCGGAGATATATGAGAGAAAAAACAGAAAACATCTGAATAAAGTAGCAAGCTTATGTGTTTGGGGGAATCTGGCATTCGGTATTCTTTCAACAATATTTTTTCTTATTATTGGCGCCAAAATCGGAGTAATGGTGTTCAATAATACCGCAATAGGTATATTTATAAAAATATTGTCTTTTTTATGTCCTTTTATGTTTGTATCAACAACAATATCAAGTATAATCAACGGGCTTGGAAAAACATACATTACATTTTTTATAACAATTACAGGTCTTGCAATAAGAATACTTATAACAGTAAAATTAGTGCCATCACACGGAATAAGCGGATATCTGATAAGTCTTCTTATTAGTCAGATTATTGTTACCATAATGAGTTTTCACTATTACAATAAATATTTTAAATAGAATAAAGAATATCGCTTACAACATTTTCTGCTCCGCCGCAGTGCAATCCTTACGAAGAGTTTTTACTTATCAGGAAAATGTCAACTAAATTTCCCGGCAAGGAACAAAGAATGTCGCTTGCGACATTCTCCGCCTGCGGCGGGTTGCGTTACAACATTTTCCTCTCCGCCGCAGTGCGTTCCCGCGGAGCGATTTTGCTTACTAGGACAATTTCAAAGAAATTTCCTAGTAAGTAAAAAAAGAAACACAGATTAATATTACAACTAACCTGCGTTTCCTTTAACAACCAACAAATCTTTACCGGAAATGTTTTATTTTACATCTTTAATACTGAAACTCATACGTCCCATTCTATCCTGTCCAAGGCAGATAACTTTTACCTTATCTCCAAGGGTAAGTACGTCTTCAACATGATTAATACGCTCGTTAGATATCTTAGAAATATGAACCATTCCTTCTTTTCCAGGAGCAAATTCAACAAACGCACCAAAATCTTTAATACTTACAACTGTTCCCTCAAGAATCTGACCTTCTTCAATCTCGGTAGTTATTATTGTTATAAGACGAACTGCTTCTTCAATACCGGTTTTATCAGTTCCGCATACTGATACATAACCTTCTTCATCTATATCAATTTTAACACCGGTTCTTTCAATAATAGCGTTGATTGTCTTACCACGCTGTCCAACCACTTCACCAATCTGAGAAGGATCAATCTTAACCTGAACAATCTTTGGTGAGTAAGGTCCAACTTCTTCCCTTGGCTTATCAATACATTTTACAAGAACATCATCAATAATAAGCGTTCTTGCTTCTTTAGTACGTGCAATAGCTTTTTCAATTATCTCACGTGTAAGTCCGTGAATCTTAATATCCATCTGAATAGCTGTAATACCCTTATGTGTACCAGCTACCTTGAAATCCATATCACCGAAGAAATCTTCAAGACCCTGAATATCAGTGAGAATAATATAATCATCATCCGTCTCACCAGTAACAAGACCTACAGAAATTCCAGCAACCGGAGCCTTAATAGGCACACCTGCAGCCATAAGGGAAAGTGTTGATGCACATATACTTCCCTGAGATGTTGAACCATTTGATTCAAGTACTTCTGATACGGTACGAATTGCATATGGGAATTCCTGTTCGGTAGGAAGTACAGGAACGAGCGCTCTTTCTGCAAGAGCACCATGACCTATTTCACGACGTCCCGGTCCTCTTGAAGGTTTTGTCTCTCCAACTGAATATGATGGGAAATTATAATGATGCATATATCTCTTAGTTGTTTCATTAAGATCAAGACCATCAAGCTTCTGAATCTCTGCCAAAGGTCCAAGTGTTGTTATAGTAAGCACCTGAGTTTGTCCACGTTTAAACAAACCTGAACCATGAGTTCTAGGAAGTATATCAACTTCAGCTGACAAAGGACGAATCTCAGTAATCTCTCTTCCGTCAGGACGTTTATGATCCTTAAGAATCATCTTACGAACAGTCTTTTTCTGGAACTTATAAACAGCATCATCAATAAGTTCTAACCATTCAGGTTGTTCTTCCTGGTAACGTTCTTCAAGTTTTGCCTTAATCTGACGTATATTCTCTTCTCTCACCTGTTTTACATCAGTAAATACGGCTTCTTCCATAGCCTCAGGAGTAATAAAGTTAACCATATCTTCATACATATCTTCAGGTGTATCAATATGGATATACTCATGCTTTTCTTTACCGCATTCTGCAACAATTGTATCAATAAATTCAATAATCTTATGATTCACTTCATGAGCAGCAAATATAGCTTCTATCATTTTGTCCTCAGGAATTTCATTAGCACCAGCCTCAATCATGATGACTTTTTCACGTGTAGAAGCAACTGTAAGGGCAAGGTCTGATACCTCACGCTGTTCACTTGTTGGATTAAACACAAGTTCTCCATTAACCATACCAACCTGTGTTGAAGCTGTAGGTCCATCAAACGGAATATCAGATATTGCAGTCGCAATAGCTGAACCAAGCATAGCAGTAAGTTCCGGACTACAATCCTGATCAACACAAAGAACTAAGTTGTTAAGTGTAACATCATTACGGTAATCCTTCGGAAAAAGCGGACGCATAGGTCTGTCAATAACACGAGAAGTAAGAACTGCGTTCTCTGAAGCTTTTCCTTCTCTCTTGATAAATCCACCAGGAATCTTTCCAACCGAATATAACTTTTCTTCATACTCAACACTAAGCGGGAAGAAATCAATTCCATCCCTTGGCTTCTCTGATGCTGTAGCAGTTGACAAAACCACAGTATCACCATAGTGCATAAGCGCAGCTCCATTTGCCTGTGCTGCAACCCTGCCAACATCAACAGTAAGTGTTCTGCCGGCAAGTTCCATTGAAAATGACTTGTACATAACATAATCTCCTTCTTTATAATATTATTTTTACAGGAGATACCGAAACAACTTCAAAACACATTGTAATAACTATGTATAATGTACTTCAATGTACTTTGAAGTAGTCTCGGAAGTTATCTCCTGTTACATTGTAACCTATTTATTATAACATACGTTGTCAAGTATAACAATATATTGGTTTTTATCGATATAATAACCTATACAATTATCTTATAACATATGGTGCATTATAGAATTTACAATAACATATATTAAACTATCATCTGTATACTATAATATCAGTTTTATTTGTATTAAATTCTATAGTTTCAAGCTTAATATTATTTGATAAATCTAACTCAGCAATATCATAAAAAAAGCAATTAAGCTCAGTAAGCTTAGGATTATTCGTCAAATCTAAACTGGTAATTTCATTAAAGCTGCAATCAAGCTCGGTTAACATAGCATTATTAGATAAATCTAAACAATTAATATCATTGGAGCTACAATCAATAATAGAAAGAGCAGTACATTCACTTAAATCCAATGTAGTAAGTTTATTAACGTCACAAATAAGCCAACTAAGTTTAGGGCACTTACTTACATCTAATGTAGTAAGTTTGTTGTGGGAACAAATAAGTCTACTAAGTTTAGGGCACTTACTTACATCTAATTTTGTTATTTCATTATCAGTACATGATATTTCAGACATTTCCACGTGGTTATCTAACTCTAATGAAGTTAATTTATTATTCGAACATTGAATAATACTTAGTTTTTCGAGGTGCTTGACTTCAAGTGTTGATATCATATTATTTGAACAATATAAGACCTCAATATTATGATTATTACTTAGGTCAAGATTCGTCAATAAGTTATAACCTAAAAACATGTGTGTTAATTTCTTGTTTTCACTGATATCAACTTCAGTGAGATTATTATAAGATAAATGAAGTCTGGTCAATTCACTAAGTCCGTCAAACGATATATTTTCAGACAGATTACATTCAGTCCAATCAATTCCAATTAATCGACCTCCCATATCCCACTTATAACATTCACTATCAAGATCTGAATTAATATTTGCTCCTTTTGCCAATTGTTCTTTAATTATATTTTCCAGTATATGAACATCATTAATATTTTTATTGACACAAATTATAGGCGGAGTTGCAGTACAAGATACAACAGGTGTTGCAGTGCATGTCGGAATCGGTATCGGTGTACTATCATCTCTTTGTAAAAAAACATTTTCACCGCAATAAATCTGTGACAACAATGTATTATTTCTTATGTCTATTAAAGACAAATTATTATATTGACAATACAAATAAGTAAGCATTCTGTTATTCGACAAATCCAGTGAAGTTAAATGATTACCACTGCAGTACAAATCTGTCAGATTAGGTAAATTAGACAAATCCAGTGAAGTTAAATGATTACTACTGCAGGACAAATCTGTCAGATTAGGTAAATTAGACAAATCCAGTGAAGTTAAATGATTACTACTGCAGGACAAATCTGTCAGATTAGGTAAATTAGACAAATCCAGTGAAGTTAAATGATTACTACCACAAGACAAACTTGTCAGATTAGGTAAATTAGACAAATCCAGTGAAGTTAAATAATTCCTGCCACAATCAAGACTTCTCAGACTGTTTAACTTGGAAAAATCCAACTTACTAATATAATTATGAAAACAATATAAGATTTCTAACTTGTTTAAATTATTTACATTTAATTTTGTAATATAATTAGAAATGCAACTGATTATTTTTATTTCGGTCAATCCCTCAAAAGAAATATCTCCGGACAAATTACTTTTATTCCAATATATTTCTATAAGTCTTCCATTATTGTTCCACTTATAGCAGTTACTATCAAAATCTGTATCTATATCAGCTCCTCTTAAAATCTGTTTTTCAATAATAGAATTAAGAATAATTAAATCTGATTTATTTTTTCCTGAAGCAGAGGGAATTAAATCCAAATTAATTCCTGACAAAAACACATTATCATCTGTTATTATACTTTTTAATAACGGATTATTAGTTGTATAAACAATTTTAATTTTTTCATTGTTACCACAATCAAGTGTTTTTAATTGTGTATTGGCGCTAACATCCAGAGCGGATAAATCATTATCCCGACACAATAAAGTATTGAGCTTCAGGTTATTGTTAGTGTTTAACGAACTGATATTGTTATAATCACAATCGACCAATAACAAATCTCCATTATTTTGAATATTTAACGTTGAAAGTTCATTGTTATAACACAACAAATATTCAAGTTTAATATTATTAAAAACATCCAAACTACTAATGTTATTATTTTGACAATATAACTTTAATAAACTTTTATTCTCGGAAACATCCAACGAAACCAATTGATTATAAGAACAATCTAACAACTCAAGTCCAGATAATCCATTGAAAGATATATCACCTGTCAAGCCTTTATTCTTCCAATATATTTTTGTTAATCGTCCATTATTATCCCAGGTGTAACAATCAGCATTAATATCTTCGCTAATTAATACCTCCGGGTTTTGTTTTTTTTGGATAGCAATAATCGACTTCAAACAACTAATATCATTTTTGTTCTTAGGTGCAAACGTTGGGGCAATGTTATTAGCACCGGCGTCAGGCGTATCTTTTGGTTCATCGTTTTTCGCACCGGCGTCAGGTGTGTCTATTGGTTCATCGTTTTTCGTAACGGCGTCTGAAGAATATATTTGTTTCTCAAAAATATATTCATTTGAACAGGATGTATGAATCAATACATTCTGTTCTAAAGAATAATCCGGTGCAACACAGACCGTATCCGGTGGCTGTGGCGATGTAGAAAGCCCCACATAAGAAATTGGTGAATCTAATTTTTCATCTATAACCCTTTGACCATACTGATTAACAGAATAAAAACTATCGTATTTTGTAATCTGCTTATTCTTATGTGTTTTGTTTTTTATTGTCAATTTGCATTTTAGTATTGTTTTTTTTGAAAATGAATTTGATGAAGAACTTTTATATGTAGCAGTTATCTGAGCCGTTCCCTTTTTTTGAGCCTTAACATAAACTTTACTGGTATTTCTTTTAGAACGATTCTTAATAATAGACGCAACTTTTTTGTTGCTGGTTCGCCACGTTACCTTAGCACTATTTGATATATTCTTTATTGAAATTACGTGCTTTTCTCCAACATACAATACCATCTTTTTTTTACTGAATTTAGGCATGGACGAAGCAACAGACACTTTCGGCAAGAATCCGGAAGAAATTAGAATGAATATTAATATCCAGGCAACTACACTATAATGTAATTTTTTCAAATCATTCATCTCCATCTCCTCAAATTAGGGAGTTATTATCGTAATATTGTCATCATATTTATTATTCAAACATTAAAATCAACATTTTTATGATAACATATATTCTATACAAAGTATATATTAAACACTATAAGCGTTCCGACATTTGTTCTCTTTGGGTTAGCGGAATCTCTAATAAATCCATTGCCTGTTCTACGGTACACGAAAGATTTGCAATTAAATTTTTTAAAGATTCTATTTTTCCTTCTGTTATTCCATCTAACTTTCCTAAAAGACGTTCTTCAGAATGTCTGCGTTCAATCTCTTCTTTAATATCGTCATGCATTAACCTTCGCATAGTTTCGCATATATTACTGCTTTCACGTATTTCATCAAACAATTCATAAGTAATACTCATACAGGACTGAAGTATAGCATCAACAATAGTTTTGGTCGTTTGTTTCGTTATCGGTTCACTTTCTTTATACAAGCTTCTCTTATTAACTTTTCCATTATTGGCATACATAAACAAATCACTATGCTGACTTTTCTCCAACCTGTTAATAACTACAATCTGCGTCGGTATTGGAATACTACCACTAACATAATATATTCCTGCATATTTTTCTTCTGTTACAAAACCGTTTATTTTAAGTTCTTCAAACAACGTTCTGGGATAATTACTACTAAATATTGAAACAGTAATTTCTTCAATACGATACTCATTAACATGTTTACCGGAACTTTTAAACAAGCATGCATAGCCAAGGATTTTAAAAAAATCATCTATAGTAAGACTATCCCCCAGGCTTTTGTATTCTATTATATTGTATCGACTCATTATATGACCGATTTCGTTTTTAATCATAGCATCTTTACAGATATTATTTTCAACCAATACCTCAATTCGTATCGGATGTTTGCTAAGATTATTTTCAGATACAATTTTTAAATCATTCATATTATCCTTAATTCCACTTCATTCAATGACACTTACGATAGGTATCACTGATTTTTTATCAATTACATTATTTTATATACATTTTTTTATATCATCAAACACATTATGCATTACATCTAATTATTATATTATATGTATTCGGTTATATCAATGTAATAACGTTAACAGTTATTTTTATAATAATAAAATGGGTGATATCCGATTAATGAATATCACCCACACTCGATTCAAATTAAATCCATATTAAAACATTAAATCTTATTAAACATTATTGGAATCGTCTGTAGTATTTCCGTCGCCTTCAGGTTCCTTATTGGAATCGTCAGGGTTATTAACGTCACCTTCCGGTTCTTTATTGGAATCGTCAGGGTTATTAACGTCATCTTCAGGATCTTTTACATCGTCTTCAGGATCTTTTACATCGTCTTCAGGATCTTTAATATTATCGTCAGGTTTACTTATATCTTCATGAATACTACCATCCATATAATATGTGATTGCTTTAATCTTAATAGTTGCTACTTCACCGAAATTAAAGATCTTAAGCGCCTTAATATAACCGCCTTCACATCCGTAATCCTTAGCATTGATAAGTAATGATACTTCTTCTTCACCAAGAGCAATAAAGTTGCTGAACTTGATTTCAGGACTCCATCCTATTGCATCCGGACCTTTCCAATCATCTGAATTATCAGAAAGACTACTACCGCCAAGATAAAGATTCATATCTCCACCGGCAAGAATATAATCAATCTTTACAAATGAATAATCTGCAACTCTTTCCGGTGCAGTATTCTTAATAAGTGCTGCTGAGAAATCAAGATTAGCATCTAATGTTGATGTTTCTTCATTATATGCAATATCACAAACACCATCTGCTTTACCCATATCAGTAACAACTTCAACAGTCTTCAAATCAACACTATGCGGATTAACCAAAACAGGTGTTGCTGTTGGTACCGGTGTTGGTGATGGTGATGGTTTTGGTGTTCTTGTTGGCTTTGGTGTTTTTTCCGGTTCAACAGTTGGTGAAACTTCCGGTTTGTTGGAAGGTACTGCTGATGGATTAACAACGTTGTTATCAGCAATAGGACTTGCTGAAGGTAATGCTGTTGTATTATTAGGAGTAACTGTAGATGTAGTTGTAGTATCTGCTACCTTAACAGCTTCCTTTACAGTAACCTTACACTTTAATACCTTTGCTTTTGCCTTACCAAACTTGTATTTTGCCGAAATAGTTGCAGTTCCCTTTTTCATTGCTTTAATTGTTGCAGCCTTATTCGACTTTTTGCTAATCTTAACAACCTTCTTATTAGAAGTTTTCCAAGCTACTTTTGCTTTTTTCTGTGCATTCTTAATAGTAACTTTTGCTGTTGTTTTAGCATTCATAGTGAGTTTCTTAGTGATTGAAACTTTTTTTGCTGCATCTGCATTGTCCGCCGGAACAAGTACTGAAGTAATTGCAAGTGCCATAGCCATTACTGATGCAATAATTTTTGCTTTTTTCATAATTATCCATTCTCCTTCATAATATAAATGCATTCTCTATAATTAGTATTATTCATTATAGAGTACGATAGCTATGTAAACTGTCTCTTGGCAATTTACATAGCTATTATAGCAAATACATTTCATTATTCTATTAACAGAACTATTATTTTAATGACATATTCTAATATTGTAATAGTTGTTAATGTCCAAAAGCACTAAATCACTGACAAATTCAACTGATTTATTGAACTATACCACGAACTTTCTCTATAATCTCATAAACTTCAGGACAATGCTCTTTAAGATGTCTATCCAGTGAATCTCTTCTTTCATTAAATTTGTCTGCAAGCTCAGGGTGCTCTTTTAAAATTTTATTATATAATTCTATTCGTCTTTTTTCAAAAGACAGAGCCAGTGATTCTTTATCCTCACCTGAAATTTTTACAATTTCTGCAAGATGAATCTCAAGATGTTCAAGCCATTCATCTTCTTCAAATTCATCCAAATATCCCCACTTACCATGCATTAACCGTTCTAAGTCGCCCGTTTTCTTCAGACTTTCAATCTGAATATGAATCTGACGTTCTATTTCTTTGCCGGCATCTTTTCCAAAAGCCCACACAAATTCCTGAACATTCATTTCAGCCTGTTTTCTTACAGGACTTGTATCTTCATTAGAAGTTCCGCTAAGTGGATACGGCTCAGTAATTCCAATATCTTTTAATGCAGTTTCAATTGTTCTTCGAACTGCACCATCTGTAATCAAATATCCTAAACCGGTTTTTCGAAATTGTTCATTAAGGGATGCAATGTGTTCCGTTATATAAAATTTAACATCTGATTTTGTTAACTTATCATATAATATTCCAATTCGTTCTGACGCAGTAATATCAATTCGGTTAATACCGCCGGCATCAATTATTACAGCTTTTGTATCTGTAGTTATGCTATCTTCAATATCCCGAATAAATAATTCAATATTAGCAAAAAACAAACTACTGCTAAATCTGTAAATAACTACATTTTCTACCGGATATACTCTGCCGTTTCCTGTAATCGGTGTAAATGAACTATGTCCGGGAGTAAGACCAAGAAACTGCCTCGGCGGATTCGATGCCTGAATAACAAATTCAACAAACGATAATATTATTCCTATAACTACCCCGTTAATGGTTCCAAGCATAAGAACACCGAAAAATGCACTGCAAAATATAAAAAATTCTTTTTTGTTAATACTCCAGAGTTTAACCGCCACGTGGAATTCTGTTGCACCTATAAGTGCCGAAATAATAATAGCAGTTAATATCGGAATAGGAAGAAAACCAATAAATCCTGTTCCAAATAATAGTATCAACATCATCGTTAATCCGGCGATAAGACCGGTCAACTGACTTTTGCCGCCGTACTGATGATTTAATGCTGAACGTGATACTGAACCATTAATCGGTATACATCCTGTAAACGCCGAAACCATGTTTCCTGCAGCAAATGCAAGTATCTCTTGTTCTTTATCAATCTTGTAACCATGTTTTTGAGCAAAACTATTTTCAGCCAACAATGTTTCGGCCATAATAACAATGGCAACTGACAAACTTATTGTAACAGCATCCGTTAATTCAATTGAACTAATACCGGGAACAACCAACGACGGAAGTCCCGGTGAAACTGCTGAAAGAGTATGTATCCCATATTGATTTAACGGAACATAATAAGCTATAACAGCACCAACCGCCATTACTATTGCAGCCATTGGTACCTTTGGAATAATTCTTTTTGACACAAGTAAAATAATAAGAGTTATCACTCCGCTTATTACCGACCAAAAACTTACATCAGATAAACTGTGAAATATATGACTGATTAATTCAGGAAGTTCTCCGGTCCCCGAAGTACCACCAAAAATCTTTGGAACCTGCATTAAAATTATTGTTGTACAGATTCCTGATATGAATCCACCCATAACAGGCGTTGAAATATAATTAACGACCTTTCCCGCTTTTAAAGCCCGGAATACGAAAAGCCATATGGCAGTAAAAAGAGTAATAACCGGAATTACTTTCATTGCCTGTTCACTTGCCGGTTCTATTCCGAGTGCAAGTAATTCTGCACCTACAATAGCTGCCGGTGCTGCATCGACTCCGAATATAAACTCACGCGACGTTGAGAACAACGCAAATAGTATAATTGGCAATAACGAACCGTATAAACCGTATATTGCCGGCAAACCTGCAATCTGCGAATATCCCATAGATATAGGAATACTCACAGCTGCAATTATAATTCCGGCCTTAATATCATTTAAAATAAATTGTTTTTTATAGCCACGTAAAGTGGGAAGTATGCTTATTCCTTTAATCATTTTTCAATCTCACGAATAAGGTTAACCATTTCAATTGCTCCAAGAGCACAATCATAACCTTTATTTCCGGCTTTAGTACCGGCACGCTCTATAGCCTGTTCAATTGTATCTGTTGTCAGAATTCCGAACATAACAGGAATATCACTTGCAAGAGATACCTGAGCAATTCCTTTTGACACTTCACTACATACATAATCATAATGACTTGTACTTCCTCTGATAACAGCACCTACACAGATTATTGCATCGTATTTGCCGCTTTTTGCCATTTTTGAGGCAATAAGAGGTATCTCAAATGCTCCCGGCACCCATGCTATCTCAATATCATCTTCGTTAACATCGTGTCTTACAAGACCGTCTACGGCGCCTCCTACAAGCTTGTTAGTAATAAATTCGTTGAATCGAGAAGCAATAATACCTACTTTGATTCCTGATGCTACAACTTTTCCTTCAATTGTTTTCATAATACTCTTTTCCTCTCTTTCTGATGAAAATAATAATTTATAAAAAATATAATTTAATCAAGCAAATGTCCCATCCTAATCTTCTTCGTTTTAAGATAGTTAAAATCATACTCGGTTGCATCTATCTGAATTGGTACACGTTCATTTATCGACATTCCGTAGTCCGATAATTGATATACTTTGTCAGGGTTATTGGTTAACAGCCTTATTGATTTTACACCAAGATCACGAAGAATCTGTGCTCCTATATAGTACTCACGCATATCTCCCGGAAATCCAAGTGCCAGATTGGCATCAAGAGTATCCATTCCTTTGTCCTGAAGTTCGTATGCTTTTAATTTGTTTATCAAACCTATGCCTCGTCCTTCCTGACGCATATACAAAAGGATTCCTCGTCCTTCTTTCTCAATTTGAGTCATTGCAGCCGCAAGCTGGTCACCACAATCACATTTTAAAGAACCAAATGCGTCACCCGTAAGACACTCTGAATGTACACGACACAAAACATTTTCACCGTCTCCGATATCACCTTTAACAAGAGCTACATGATGTTCTCCATTGAGTTTATTAATATAACCGCTGGCAATGAATTCACCATATTTTGTAGGAAGCTTTGTTTGGGTACTTTTTTCTACAAAAACTTCATTACGTTTACGATAACTCTTAAGAGCCTCTATAGTAATGAATTTCAAATCCCATTTGAGAGCAAGCTCAATTAATTCAGGGGTTCGCATCATAGTTCCGTCTTCACGCATAATCTCACAACATAACCCGCAGGTTTTAAGACCGGCAAGTCTTAAAAGGTCTACTGTTGCTTCTGTATGGCCGGGCCGCTCTAACACACCATTTTTCTTGGCAAGAAGCGGAAACATATGTCCCGGTCGTCTAAAATCCAGCGGACTGCTGTTTTCATCCACACATTTCATAGCGGTAAGCGAACGTTCAGCAGCGGATATTCCCGTTGTAGTATCAACATGATCAATTGATACCGTAAATGCAGTTTCATGGTTATCTGTATTATGTGTTACCATCTGAGGAAGTGAAAGTTTTGCAACATAATCTTGCGACATAGGCATACATATAAGACCTTTCGCATATTTCGCCATAAAATTCACATTCTCCGTTGTTGCATGTTCACAGGCACATATAAAATCTCCTTCATTTTCCCTGCCTTCATCATCAGTTACAACTATTATCTTTCCTTCTCGAAGAGCCAAAAGCGCTTCTTCTACAGTGTTATATTGAAACATAAAGGTTAACTCCTTTCGATTAATAATTAAAATCCATTTTCAAGTAAAAACTCTTTTGTTATAGAAGACTTCTTTTTTACATTATTATCTGTATTATCATTTAACGACAATAATCTTTCAACATATTTGCCAATAATGTCATTTTCAAGATTAACAATATCACCGGATTTTTTCATACCTAATATTGTAACGCTTGCAGTATGCGGAATTATAGAAACCGAAAAATCGAATTCAGAAACACCGGCAACAGTAAGACTGATTCCATCTATTGTAATTGAACCTTTTTCAACAATATATTTTAATACTGACGGCTCTGTACTAATACGATACCATACTGCATTATCATCTTTTGTAACTTCCGCGATTGTACCGATACCGTCTACATGCCCTGATACAATATGACCGCCAAATCGCCCATTTGCAATCATAGCACGCTCAAGATTAACTTTACTTCCATTTTTTAATTTTCCTAAAGACGAACGGTTAAGCGTCTCATGCATCACATCTGCTTCAAAACCTGTTTTATTATATGAAATAACCGTAAGACAAACGCCGTTAACCGCAATACTGTCACCTAAAGAAATATCTGTCAGTATTTTATCGGCCTCAATAGCCAAAACTGCCGAATGAGCGCCCATTTTAATTGATTTAATTGTTCCTATCTCTTCTACAATTCCGGTAAACATAATCAGAAGCCTCCTATATATGCTACTTTATATTATTCCACATTATAATTATTATTAAGTAAACTAATATATTACATCGCTTTCAATAAGGTAATCATCACCAATTTTAGTTATTGATGAATTCGTTAGGGTAATTGCATCTTTCATCAATTCCATACCGGTTCCTCTTACCGGAGTCGGTGCAGTAACGCCACCAATAATCTTAGGCGCAATATAAGCCTGAACTCTGTTAACAATTCCGGCGCGAAGAGCTGCCCAGTTTAATGTACCGCCGCCTTCAAGTAAAATGCTGTCAATTTTTAGAGTTCCAAGCTCTTTCATCAAAACATTAAGATTAAGATGCTGTTTTAAATCAACATTTTTGTTTTCCGTAATATCGTAGGTTGCATCCGAACAATTTTCCAATGGGATATAAATAACCTCACAGCCTTTATCGGTATACGGTTTATATTTACTACTGTCTGTAACAGAAGTTGCAATAATAGTACGTTGTTTCATTGCAGTATTAACAATATTGGATGAAACAGGAGTATTTAGTCCGGTATCACATATAATACGCGTAGGACTTATTTTTCCGTCAATACGACAATCAAGCATCGGATTATCTGCAAGCACAGTTCCGATTCCTACCATTATTCCCGTGTATCTGTGGCGGTCTTCATGAACATTGTGTCTTGCCGCGTCACCGGTAATCCACTTTGAATCTCCGGTATATGTTGCAATCTTTCCGTCAATGGTCATTGCATATTTCATGACTACATATGGGGTTTCCTTAGTAATATAGTGAAAAAATACTTTATTCATTTCATCGCACTCATTACGCATAAAATCTTCTATAACTTCTATACCATTCTTGCGTAATTTTTCGTTTCCTTTGCCTGCCACAAGCGGATTGGGGTCTTTTGAACCCACCACAACTCTGGTAATTCCTGATTCAATTATAGCATCAACACACGGTGGTTGCTTTCCGTAATGACAACAAGGTTCTAATGTAACATATATTGTTGCACCATTTGTAGATACAGTACAATTATTAATTGCATCTCTTTCAGCATGCAAACTTCCGTATTTATGATGATATCCTTCGCCAATTATTATGTCATCTTTAACAATAACGGCACCTACAAGTGGGTTAGGCGAGGTATAACCAGCTCCTTTTTTTGCAAGTTCTATTGCTCTTAACATATATTGTTTCGATAGCATAATTACCTCCCACTACTAACAAAAAAACAACCCGAAGCAATTATCACTTCGGGTATCCTAAATCAAACACTCTAATCAAACACTTACTAAATTCATAAGTTCAATCTGCCAATTCATTCAACTGAACAGATTACATTGTCGGTTAATAAATATTAATAACCGGCAAATGAATCATAGCAGATAAATTCTCTTCTTCCATCCAGACTATACTGTCGGCTTCGGAATTTCACCGAATCATGCTTTAGGAATATAGTGTCCTGAAAGCTCGTGGGCTATAACCACCGGTGAGGAATTACACCTCGCCCCGAAGATTATTCAATTGACTTATGTATTATATACTATAGTTCATTATGATGCAAGACATTTTAGAATATCTCTCCGACAAATTCATCATCCTCAGGTTTCGGAGTTTTTTTAGGTTTTGGTGTAATAACAGGTTTAGGTCCAAGGCTGATAGTTAATGTAATGCTTTTTCTTTCTTGCAACTTTTTACCGGCTTCTACACTTTGCTCTACGACAACTCCGTATGGAGACTCTGAATAAACCCATATCTCATCTGTCAGTAAACCGGCTTTATTTATCTTTGATTTTGCAGAAGAATACTCAATGCCTTTTACATTTGGTACCGTGACTTTTCTGACACCTTTACTTACATACAATGTTAACGTCAAAGGCTCATGAACAGTTAACAGTGTTCCTTTTTTGACTGACTGTTTTATAACATAATTTTTCTTATATTTTGAACTGTATTGTTTTTTTATATTAAGCTTTAACTCCGGATAATTATAACTATCAATTATCTTTTTAGCCTTATTAATATGCATTTTTGAAAATGAGTCCAATTCAATAACAACAGGAGTAGGTTGCGGCGTAGGTGCCATTGTCGGTTCACTATTAATATTGTCCGTATATAACGGTGTTGATGATACTATGTTATTTGAATCAGACTTATCGATTTCCCCTCCACTACGAACGAATCCTGCTATAACAAATGATACCGCAAGTAAAATAAATATACTTACGCTAACACCAATAATTCTTTTTTTTAAATCCTTATCGGAGGAATTGGAATTCATATACAATGCATCATAAAGTTCTTCAACGGTCTGATATCTGTCAGATGCATTGATAGCCATTCCCTTACTGATTGCATCTGCTTGAACTGAGGTAAGATTAATAATATCAAAGTCTTTTAACGGCACAAGTGTATCTGATATTAATCTTCTTACGGATTCTATAGGCATTGTTCCTGTCAACATATAATAAATAAGTGAACATATTGCATAAATATCCGAATAAGGTCCCTGTATACCATCAGAACGATACTGTTCTTCCGGAGAAAATCCTCTCTTAAATGATACGGTTAATTCCCTTGAAGAAGTAAAGTTATTCATTCTGGCAGAACCAAAATCAATCAGTACTAACTCCTTATTATTTTTTACAAGAATATTATCAGGACTTATATCTCTATGAACAAGACCTTTTTCATGAACCTTTTGCATAGTTTCCAAAACAGGCTTAACAAGGGAAAGAACGTATTCAGACGAAAACCTTTTTTTTTGTTTTATAAGTTGACCTAAACTTTCGCCTTCTATATATTCCATTACCATATACGCAGTATTATTCTCATAGAAAAAATCTCTGACTGATACAATTCCTTCACATTCATTCAAACTTGAAAGAGTTTTTGCTTCTTCAAGGAACTTACTAAGAAGCATAGTATATTCGCCCTGGGTATCGTAGTTTTCAGCAGTTGAAAATACATAAACTTTCTGCGAGCCACCGTTTATGGTATCTCTGCTTACAATGTTAATCGGAAAATACTCTTTTATTGCAACTTTCAATTCAAGCAGATTATCCCAGCCAAGATAAGTAATACCAAAACTTCCTTCCCCGATAACTGAACCTATTGTGTATCTGTCAGATAGAATTGTTCCGGATCTTAAGCATCTTGGAGCAGTATCATAATCTGTTTCATTAAATCCGCACTCTTTACATATATTCGAATTATCAATTATACTCATACATTTGATACATCTGTTTTTGCCACTAATTATCATTATTATCTCCCAAGCACTATCATTTATCGTATTTTAACTGATTTTACAGGTGAAAATTTACTGTACACTTTCTTATTGTTCTTAATAACATATGTCTTAACTTTAACATATATTGTAGTTTTTTTTCCGTTATATTTAAGCTTAAATCCAGATTTGTTGGATTTAATTTCATTATTCTTAAGCTTTATTTTCTTGAAAACTCTGTCATTTTTTCGTTTTGTCTTAACATATATTTTGATATATTTTCCGGAGTATTTTTTTAACTTTATCCGTATATAATATGCACCTTGAGATGTTTTACCTTTTTTTAGGATAATTGAAGGTCTCTTCAATTCAGTTTTTTCCGAATGTAACGGTGCAGATAATTTATTAATCTGCTTTTCATCAGAAGGTTCATAGGTTGCAATAACATCAACGTTTTCTTTCGGTGAATCAAATTCATATTCAGGACATACCGTAGGTTCTGTTGATAATCCTAAAACCGGTGTCTGTATCACAACCGGTGTCTGTATCACAACCGGTGTCGTCATCGGACCGGGCGTTAAAATAGGATTATTCGTTGACACAGGTTTTTTGGTGAAAACAGGTTCCATTGTCCCAAATACCGGTTGAGGCGCAGTAAAATCCGGTATATCTTCATAATTTTTATATAATTTCACAGAGGCCAGATTAATTTCATCAGATAATTTATCATAATTAGGAATGATACTTAAACCAATAGTATCATAAAAACCATAAGTATCACTTCCATAATAATCCGTAAACTTAAAATCGTCCTTTAAGTCTAAAATTGCAGGTAATACAACATCCTCTACAGTTGCCACACTGCAAGTATCATTACCGTTTTTATTACAATTATATCCACTTAATAGATTAACTTTAAACAGTCCTACCGCCCCTATGTCAAGAGCCATGTATTTGTATTCAGAAATATCAGTCGGCTGTTTTAATTTTAATACAACGGGGTTATTGTATTTTATTGACTCTATATTTTTATATGTTCCACAACCTGTAATAAAACTTATGTCATATATCTCCCCGTTTGTATAGTTGCATTGCTTAAAAATTGTATTAGTCGGAAATGCAAAAATATCTTCTGTTGGTTTATCATTTGGAACAAATACATTTTTATCTTCAACTTCTTCTTCTTTTAATTGTTCAATCAAAACATAATACAACTTAAAGTTTTTTAATGCAGCAGAATCAAAATATCCGTCCATAGTAATGGAACATGGACAAGTCAAATTATTAGTATAAAATGCAAAGTCAAAAACATACCCCGCATTACTTTTAACCATATATTTTTTTGAATAATAATATCTGTTAGGCTCATTGTCTGTCAAATAAACTCTTAACAAACTATCACATTCATATCCAAAGGTAATCCTGCCGTATCTGTTTTTTATTAAATCTAAGGTTATTGGGATGTTTACTTTGTATGCTATATCAAATTTCAAATATGATGAAATACTGTTATTATAATTCTCTGTTAATTTCATTGTTTCATTTTGATTCTTTAAATCTGATAACTCAATAGCTTTTACATTAGCCCTGTAGATTATATCTGTTGCATAAGGGATGCTGTCATATTGCATATAGTCAGATTTTCCGAATATAAAATTATTATCGTCTTTATATATTAATTTGTAGTTACTTTCCGGGGTTTTTTGTTTGTTTTTTAACTCATAATAGTATGAACCGTTCGTTTTTGCATATATTGATATAATATTGTCATCATTTTCTCCCCAATGCATATATACAACATGTGTATTGTCAGAAAAAACATTATCAATATGAGCAATATCTTTTGGCAAATAAACATATATTTCATAATTACTGCTATCTGAATTACGAGAATTATCATTATTACCAAAACCAGATATATGAACCATGGTTTCAGGCAGATAGACTTTTCTTAAATTAGGGCAATTATAAAATTCCCCTTTATCAGGTGCATCAATAATCTTTCCCACAGATTCTCCCCGGTCAATTACAACGGTATTAAGATTATCAAGTTCACAAAATGCCGTTCCGTTTATAGTTGCATTACCGGGCAAATATACACACCCCAACGAATCACAATTATAAAATGCTTCATTCTCTATAACAACAGAATCTGCATATGTAAGTGAACAAAGAGACTTACAATTATAAAATGCCCTTTCTCCAATGTAATTTAGATTATCTAATTTTATAGTAGTAATTGCCGAATTTTCAAAAGCTGATTCATAAACATACTTCACTAATGGGCAATATATATAACTTATCTTTGAATTTCGGAATGCATTTTTTTCAATTTTATCAAATGAAGAACTAAAAACAGTATCAGATTTATTGGGAGGATAAGACAATACAGACTCCCCATTACATAAAACACCATTATACGATCCTAAAAATCTATTATTATTTGATACACTTATTTCTTCCAAATGATCCCATGTATAAAAAACATCACCTGCATCAACTCTGAAAGAAGAACCTAAATACACGGACCTGAAGAAAATATCGGAAGAATCAATATTGTTAATAGTTTCACAATTATCAGAAAGATTAAGATGTGTAAGTTTGTCATAACCACTAAAAACACTTACATCTATTTTAGTTACCGGATAAGTTTTCCCTTCATATATTACATTTGCAGGAACGAATATATATCCAATAATATCATCATAAAAATTATATGTAATATTATAGCCTGTCACTTTTGCGTATCTGATACCAACTTGTTCAATATCATATATTGTATATTCAAGCCCCTGATTATCTGTCATTGATTCATCCAGACTAAATGTAAGATTACTGAAATCTTCCGCTTTTGATCTATAAATATTAGAATGAATACAATTTATGCAAATTATTAATAATGATATAATAAAGACTGTTATTAATCTAATATACATTCTTTTGTCGGCTATCATCCGTTACCATCTCCTGAATTAATAATAATTTACATTCTTACTTTTTGTGTTTTTGAAAATGAAGAATAGATCTTTTTATTTCCGTTAAATGAGTAAGTTCTGACTTTTACATATAATTGTTTTTTATTTCCGCTGTATTTAAGCTTTAACGCAGATTTTATCGCAGAAATCTTCTTTGTTTTAAGCTTAACCCTTTTAAATTTCGAACCTGTTTTTACATATATTTCAATATATTTTCCAAAATATCTTGTAAGTTTTATCTTAATATACTTAATTCCTTTTTTGTTTTTACCTTTTGTCAGTTTAAACTGCGGTTTAATAGTTTTATTTTTATTACTATAATTATAATAACCCGTGTAATTAATTATTGTATTAGACGGAAAATCATCTGATTGTATGACCAGTTCCGACAAGGAATTATTGGAACTAATGTCATTAGTTATGTGATTATTATTAAACAATAAATTATCATCCGTTTTTGGAGTGGCACTACTTGCAGGTTTTTTAGTTGTTGCAGGCTTAGATGTAGATTTAGGGGTAGGTGTAGGTTTAGAGATAGTAATATCCGAAAATGTTAACACCTCCGGAATATCGTCATAATTTTTATATAGCTTAACCGAAGAAACCACTATATCTTCTTCAACTTTAGAGTGTGGTGTTATAGCAATGGAAATAATATCATTATAATCTTTTCCATTGCGAAGCATATCTTTCAAAGATAATACTGCCGGCAGCGATATACCATTAACAGAAGCATAAGTGCACTCAAGGTTATCACCGTCATTAAAATATTTTGATGTCTTTAATTTGACATTATATAATCCGACAGCAAGTATATCGATTACAATATATTCGTATTCACTTATATTTTTAGGTTCATCAAATCTAAGCATTAATAGTGCCGGCGTAGACGAATATGAGGACATATAAAAAGTTTTATATCTTATCTTATTAAATATTTTATCAAGCCAACATTCACTGTACAAATAATTATATATTTTATCTGTGGGAAATTCACAAATATTATCGGTTTCAGGCAGAATCATAGTCTCCTTTCTTTTTCTTGCAACTTCATACCCGGTAAGATATTCAACTGTCACTTTATTAACATTAATGTCGATATTTCTATATGGCTTTTCACCATAAACCAATCGATGCAGTTCATAAAAAGTTATAGTATCATAACTATTGTATGAATCATTTGTAAATAAAAAATCTTTTTTACTATAAATTCCACATATATCACTTTTAACATCTGTTTCACTGTCACTTAATTCAAATAATAGCGGTTCATTCTCAATTATTGAATCAAATGCTATAAATTCTATTGATATAATTATACTATCCCCGATTCCGACTTCTTTATTTAAAGGTAAGGATACAGTCTTTGCCTTATCAAAATGTACATGTGAATCATATATACTAATGCTGGCTTCTGAACCTGTACAAGTTGCTTTTTTCAGGTCAAGAGTTGAAACATTAGTAACATAATTTACATTCTCCGCTTGATAATCGAAATTGTAGTATTCAATCGAAAGATTAACATATTCATCAGCATATACCTGAGTATAATTAAGTGTATTATTAACATTATTATTGTTCTCAAAATAATATATTGTAGGGTTTCTATTAGCTAAATCCGTTGACGAATTATCAAAAAAATTTGAACATGATGTTACACCGGTAGGAATATAAACATATTTAATTTTCGAATTAGAAACAGCCAATGTATTACACATTCCGTTAATATATGTCATTGTTTTAGGAAAATAAATCGAACTGATATCAGGACATTCAAAAAACTCCCCATTACCGCTAAAATCAAGCCTGGTTCCCACATTCACGCCTTTATCTATCACTACTACTTTAAGATTACTCAAATAACAAAATGCAGTGGAATTAATTATTGCATCTCCCGGAATATATACACATCCAAGAGAGGAACAGTAATAATATGCTTTGTCATCAATGAAAACATCTTTAGCATAATCCAAACATTTTAGGTTAGCACAATTGTAAAATGCTTTTTTTCCAACATAATTAACCATTTCCATTTTAGTTGAATAGATTGCAGAATTCTGAAAAGCAGATTCCCCGATGCTTAATACATTAAATCCGTATACAATCTCTAACGAAGTGTTGTTACGAAATGCACAAGCCCCTATATTCTTAACGGATTCCGGTACATAATAACTTGTAGAACAATACTTATTAGGGAAAGAAATAATAGTCTCTTTATTTTTGTCATAAAGAATTCCAATTTCAGCAGAATAATTGTTGTTTCCTTCAGATACCGTAATGGTGGCAAGCTCAGTCCAATTATAAAAAGTTTCACCATAGTCAAGTTTAATTGATTTTCCAAGATGAACATTGTTAAATAATATATTACTTGCCGTTATATTAGAAATTGATTCTACAGAATCCGAAATAAATAAGGATATCAGATCATTTTGTTTTGCAAACACACTAACATCAACCGACTTTACTACATAAGTAGAATTATCATGTATTATACAATCAGGTATAATAATTTTTCCGTCATCATTCTCAATAAAATTTCCTGTATGAGTATATCCCGAAACAAAAACATAATTAGTTTTCTTATCATCAGAAGCATCAGTTACGTTTGTAGCAGATTCCTTATCATATATGCTGTATATCAAACCCTGCTCATCCATCATTTCATCAGAAACAGGCAGAGAAAACAACGAATCATCATTCTCTGCCTCCGTAATTCTATAGTCAAAATATAAAAATGTAAAAATAAGCGTCAAAAAAAGTATTGTTAACCTTAATCTATATGTAACCATATTATCATTCCATTCTGGAAATCTACTTTAATATTAAAAAACATCAATTAAAATTATTATAACATCATACACTATCATATACAATATCAAGTACATCCTGATAGGTATACATATCGTCCTCCTGATAACATGCCGTTAAAGCTACATCCAGTTCATAATTATTGGATAATAAATCCATATTACATGCCGCAAGAGACGAATTAGCCATTTTATTGAACTGTTCTAAGGCATCTTCTTTATTGTATAATGACATATCTTCATCAATTGTAAGCAAATAGTTTCTTTGTGCCACGAATAATATCATAGGCAGCAAATCATCTCTTTTTGCAAGTATACGTCTTCTTCTGTGGTCACTATAATCATTATTAAGCCACATAAGCGCCTCATTTTTATTCTTAATCACCGTCTTACCTTTCGAATAATAATTGATTAATTCTATTATCCATTCCGGACATTCCGAATTGTCATCTAAAATTTCCAATTCAGCTATTGCTTTTGATGTACGAATTGCACGTTGCTGCATTAGCGGATAATTATACAAATCAGACAAATATTTATTAGTCACGGTATGTATATTAGTGTGATTTGCATTTTCTGAATTACTGGTATTAACTTTTGAATATATCGCTGATATTATCATGGTATTGGGTTCAAGTTCACTATGTACCATCTTAGATAACTCCGCAATACTATTAACCAAATCAGAAGGAATATCACTTTTGCTTTTTATAAACTTTGAAATAAGCTGCTTATCCGTTCCTTTAAGTAAAAAATGTTTTTTCTTCCAGATTCCGTATCCGGCTTCTGATAAAAGTAAATCAAGAACTTTTGAAGCATCCTGTCTGATATAATGTATTATTGTTTTTTTGTACTGTTCAAGATAATTCATAGCAGTAACACTATACCCCTTAAAATGCTCTGCTCTATCTAACATCCATTGCAAAAACCTATCAGGTGAAAGCGAATGATTATTCATAAACTGTTTTTTAAGCTGTTTAGTAGTAAATGTTTTTAGATAAATCTGTTGGTTTTCCAAAGAGAGCTGATATGACTGAATCATTTGGAGACAATATTCGTACGACAAATTATTATATAATCCATATAAAAAAATAGCTTCCTGATAATCGTTAATCTGAAAACCTGCATGTTTAATTCCTTTTAAAAGATATTCTTCAGCTTCCTCCGCACTAAGTTTCAATGCAAAAGCCATTTCAAAAATATTTTCTCTTCTCGGAGTAGCGATTCCACCTATTCCAAACCATTTTTTCATAGTAGGAACAGAGGCAAGTTCTAACATATCTGTTCTTTCACGGAATTCAATATAAGCAAGTTTACGATTAATATCACTAACAGGCTCATTAATGTTACCAAAACCCATTTTGTTGATAATAAATGTATCAAATTCAAGAAAATGATGATTATTCATTTCTGCCAAAAGTTTTTTCTTAAACAATTCATTCATAATAACACTTCCTTTGACATATTTTAATATAAAGTGTAAAATACGACAAAAATATCATATCACAAATTCTTCAAATTATTTTTCCGTTTTTTTCAATATGGAAGTTTTTGGCATTCAAATTATGATTGCATTATTTATGATATGGTTCACCGTTAATAATTCTGTAAGCTCTATAAATCTGCTCAAGTAAAATTACCCGCATAAGCTGATGGGGAAATGTCATTTTAGAAAAACTAATATGCATGTCAGCTCTTTTTAGAACATTTTCTGACAATCCCAGTGAACCGCCTATAATAAATTGAATATGACTGGTCCCTTTTATTCCTGTATCATTAATCAGTTTGGAAAATCCTATCGAATCGTACATTTTTCCATCGATTGCAAGAGCAATTACCAGGGCATCATCCACAATATGACGTTCTAACCGTTCGCCTTCTTTGGTCTTAATCATAGTCTCAATTGCCTCAGAGGCACCGGCCGGAGTTTGTTCATCTGCAACTTCTTTTATCTCAAGCTTACAATATCGACCAAGCCTTTTTGTATATTCTGCTATTGCACCAATATAAAATTTTTCTTTTATTTTTCCTACACTAAGAATAGTAATTTTCATTATTTTTCCTTTCTGTTCCATATTTTGTATATCTGTTCCATAATATTACTGCCATATTTTTCATAATGAAAAATAAAGTCTTATTTTTTTATCTTGTTCACAATTTGTTCATTATTATATGATACTATCAAAATGGATAGTGACTTTAAAAAAGCACTTTCTACTCCCACCCTATTATACGCTTTGGTAATTTTTAATTACCGGAAAAGAGGCTGACTTTCGGAAATCAGCCTCTTTTTTCTTTGTATAGAATTTAAATTATGCACAATAGGTTACACTCAGACATATTCTTTGACACAAAGACTTCTTATTATAATAACAATGTATTTGTATTGCAACATTTTCTTGGTGCAACTTTATCAGCTTTGTATTACGACATAGATTTGCACGATGATATTTCCTTATGTATGAATATCAAGGCTTATCTTTAGTGCAACATTTATTTTACTAATAACATCTGAGTCTAAGTGACAAACTCTTTCCCTAAGTCTGGATTTATCGATTGTTCGTATCTGCTCAAGAAGAATAACCGAATCTTTTACAACGCCATATCTGCTTGAATCAAGCTGAACGTGAGTTGGAAGTTTTGCCTTATTAAGTTTAGATGTAATTGCGGCCACAATTATTGTAGGGCTATGTTTATTCCCCATATCATTTTGAATAATAAGTACCGGTCGCACTCCGCCCTGTTCTGAACCGATAACCGGTCTAAGATCCGCATAATATATATCGCCTCTTCGAATCAACAATACAATGCACTCCTTTTTAGAAACAATTATTATGATTATTTCCAAAAGAAAAAAAGTTATTCATTGTATATTATTCATTTAATTGGAATTGTTTACATACATACGCGGAACTCTTTTTCCAACATCACATATAAATTCATAATTAAAGGACATTGAAGCATCAGCAACTTCTTCTACTGATATTGATTTATCCGCGTCACTTCCAACAAGTATTACAGTATCACCTTTACATACCCCCGGGATATGCGTAACATCAATCATCATCTGATCCATACAAATTCTCCCGATAATTGACGCATATTCACCACGAACAATAACACGGCCCGAATTAGATCTGGCCCTTGGATAACCATCAGCATACCCAACCGGGATAGTTGCAATTATAGTCTCATCTTTAGTTTCAAATGTACCTCCGTAACTTATCAGCTTACCTGCCTGCATAGTCTTGACATGACTGATAACTGAACATATTGACATCGCCGGTTTTAATTTAACGAGGGATTTATCGATATCTTCCGAAGGATATAATCCATATATTGCAATTCCGTATCTAACCATATCAAGCGCCGCTTTGCTGTACTGAATTGCTGCCGCACTGTTACATACATGTTTTATTTTAAAAGTCACTCCTGCATGCTCAAGGCTATTAACAAATTCATTGTATTTTGCAAACTGCATATCCGTATAAGCCAAATCTTTTTCATCAGCTTTGGAAAAATGTGTGAAACAACCTTCAAACTCAAGGCCTTCAAGTTTAGATATCTTAATAATCTCATCAAAGCCTTCCTTGTTGCACTGAAAGCCGATTCGTCCCATACCGGTATCAAGCTTAATATGGACTTTTGCTTTTTTTCCTTGCTCAAGAGCGACACGGGATAGTTCTACCGCTGTAGAATAGTCATATATTGTCTGTGAAATATCATATTCCGGAATATAATGCAAATATTTATCCGGTGTAAATCCAAGAATCAAAATCATTTTCTTAATTCCGTGTTCACGAAGATTAATTGCTTCATCTATCATGGCAACTCCATAGGCATCAACCAAATCATCAAGTTTGTCTGCCACCTGATTAGCTCCATGACCGTAACCATCTGCTTTTATAATTGCCATTGCCATTGTATTATCATCAATGAGTTTTTTTAATTCTTTCATATTATCATATATATTATCAAGATTTACTCTTGCACTTACTCTGTCATAGTTAATCATTTTATCACACTCCTCAAGTTAATACTTAGATTCATTCAAAAACGACAAATCATTTTATATGTGATTATTAAGCACAGATACCAGGCCTTCTATAATATCTTCTGCAATCATACTGTATCTGTTCGTGTATTTTAGAGCACTGTCACCGGCAAGGCCATGAATATATACTCCAAGCATAGCTGCTTCATAACGCTTCATTCCCTGGGCAACTAAAGACGCTATTATTCCGGTAAGAACATCTCCGCTTCCTGCTGTTGCCATACCATCATTTCCTGATGTATTAACACATATTTTACCATTATATGCAGTCACTGTTCTTGCATCCTTTAAAACCAGCACACTATCATTTTTACAATAATCTACTGCTGTTTCAATAATGTTGTTATGAATTTCACAGGCAGATAGTTTTTCTCCTGTCAAACGTGACATTTCCTTTAAATGAGGAGTCAATACAGAACTACCCCACCAGTTTTTATCTTCTTGTAAGTCTGTACACGAAGCTATTATGTTAAGACCGTCTGCATCTATAATCTTGGCAGTTTTCATATATTTTAATACACATTCCATAATATTATAAGAACAACTGCACATTCCAAGACCCGGTCCGACTACTATCGCATCTGCCCAATCGTCATATTGCTTAAGGTAATCCTCATCAAAAACAGTATATTCATTATAAGTATCAATAATAGCTTCCGGAAGCAAAGAACACAATGCCTGCCTGTTGTTTTCGTGAGTAAGAATTTTAACAAGTCCGCATCCCGTACGATAAGCAGCTTTAGCAGCAAGGTATGCAGCTCCGCACATCGTACTGCTTCCGGCAATCACAAGAACATGACCATAAGTTCCCTTATTGGATACCGGAACTCTTGCCGGAATCAGATTAATATCCTCAGGTTCCGGCATTGACACGTTACTTTCAATCATATCGTACACTTTTTCAGGAAATACTCTGTTATTAACGATAACCCTTCCGGCATATTCACATCCGGGATAAAGAACAAGTCCAAGCTTATTAAGACCAAATGTTACCGTCACATCAGCCCTTACACAAACACTACATACTCTTCCGTCATCGGCACACACACCCGACGGAATATCAACAGCATATATTTTTGCGCCGGAATAATTTATGCTATTAATAATATCAATATATTTTCCCTCTATATCACGACTTAATCCAACCCCAAACAATCCATCAATTATAACATCATATTGATTGTCTGATATTGTACTTACAAATGGGATGTTAAGTTTACATGCAATATCGTATTGAAGTTTTGCTTCATCGGTGATAGTTTCCTGTTGATTGGCACCAACAAAAAAAATGTGGACATTATACCCTCTGTCATGAAGAAGCCTTGCTACTGCAATACCATCGGCACCATTATTACCTTTACCGCATACAGCAAGTATTCTGCTTTTCATCGGGACATCATCCACAATATTGTCACACACAGCCAAAGCCGCATGTTCCATAAGAACAATTGACGGAATTCCTATTGTATTAACAGTAATCTCATCTATCTTCTTAGCTAAATGCGAATCAACCAGACGTTTCATTACCATCACCACCAAGTTTACTATCAAACATCTCGAGAGCTTCCCGCCCTACCATATCATGCATAAACGAATATATTTTGCTGACATTTTTGTCAATTTCATTTTTTTCCTTAATTCTGGTTTTTAATTCTTCCTTAATCTGGGCAATCCATATCTCTATTTCTTTACTTCGCTTAATGTCAGCGCCAAATCTTTCATAACCTGCAACCATACTTTCGAATAAAAGTTCTTTATTAACTTTCATTATTTCATAAGGCAACTCCATAAGTCTGTCCTCAGAATCGCCAAGTTTATTATTGATATCACCTATTAATCTGTGATTAGCCTCCTGCTTCTTATCACGTAATCTGCTATCATCCGAAGAAGCACCTTCCATATTATCCATTATATTAGCCATAAGTTTTTTCTTAAGTTTCTTCATATCCTTAATCTTATTAACCAGCCCACCCTGCTCTTTAAGAAGATTATTAAGTTTGGTAACCAGTGCTTTAATATGCGGAAGTTTACGTTCCTGCTCGAACAAAGAATTCCATCTGTTATCCAAAGTCAGTACAGGAATCTGTTGTGCCTGAACTAAGTTCCATAATACCTCTCTGTCTTCTTCAGATAAATATTGTCTTGTTTTTTTTCTAATTCGAGCCATGCTACACACCTCCCCAAAATAACCATACAATAAAATTCTCTAAATACCGCTCTCCTTAATCCTGAATGACAAACGCATAAGACTTTCAGCAAGATGAACATTTTCTACAAGAACATCTTCCGGAAGATTAAGGTCAGTCGGTGCAAAATTCCATATTGCTTTTACTCCAAGATTAACTAACTTTGCTGCAACCTGGGGCGCACTTTCCTTTGGCAAAGTAAGTGCAGCAATCTCTACCTTGTGCTCTCTAACATATTCTTCAAGCATATCAACAGGTTGTACTTTGCAACTACCAATGTTTTCTTCCCACAACTTTGGATTATTATCAAAGATTGCAGTAAAAACAAATCCTCGTTTATTAAAATCAGAATAATTGGCAAGAGCTCTTCCCACATTACCGGCCCCAATAATTATTACGTTATGTGTCGACTCAAGTCCAAGAATCATTCCGATTTCTTTATACAAATACTCAACATTATATCCGTAACCTTGTTGTCCAAACCCACCAAAATTATTAAAATCCTGTCTGATTTGCGACGCTGTAACTTTCATTCGTTCGCTTAATTCCATCGAAGATATTCTAACTATTCCATTTTCCATAAGCTCACCAAGGTATCTGTAATATCTGGGAAGCCTCTTAATAACAGCTCTGGAAATACTCTTTTCGGTCATCGTTTTCCACCTGCAACCTTTCATTTGCCATGTTATTCATATTATGATATTATTTACAATGATTATATAGGATTGTTAAGAATATGTCAATCTCACACTTTTGATAAGGATGATTAATTATGATACTTTCATGCAACCATATTGGCATCTCATTTGGGGAAAAAAATGTATTATCAGACGTTACATTTTGTGTAAATGATAATGAAAAATGTGCAATAGTAGGAATTAACGGAGTCGGTAAGACAACCCTTTTAAAAATAATAACCGGAGCCGAACAGGCTGACAACGGTGAAGTGGTTATCTCAAAAGATAAAACTATCGGATATCTTAAACAACAACAGGATATCAGTTCGGAAAAAACAATATATGAAGAATTACGTTCTGCCAAAAAGCATATCTTTGATATGGAAATAAGGATACGCGAGCTTGAACTTACCATGAAACAAAAAGACGGCGAAGAATTAAGTAAAATGCTTGATGAATATAACAATCTTACCACGCTTTATGAAAGACTCGGCGGATATGCATGTGAAAGTGAAATAACCGGAGTTATTAAAGGCCTTGGTTTTTCAAATGATGACTTTAACAAAACCATATCAACATTATCAGGGGGTCAGAAAACCAGAGTTGCACTTGGTAAAATCCTGCTTTCGTCACCTGATCTGATTATCCTTGACGAGCCTACCAACCATCTTGATATGAATTCAATTGCCTGGCTTGAAGGTTTCCTTAAATCATATAAGGGAGCTGTTCTTATCGTTGCCCATGACAGATACTTTATTGACAGAATTTCAACAAAAATTGTCGAACTCGATAATGGTGTGTCAACTGTCTTTTCCGGCAATTATACTGCTTACTCCCAAAAGAAAGCAATGCTTAGGGAAAATATGCTTAAAGCATATATTAATCAGCAACAGGAAATAAAACACCAGGAGGAAGTAATTGCAAAATTAAAGCAGTTCAACAGAGAAAAATCAATTAAGCGCGCCGAAAGTCGTGAAAAATTATTAAATAAAATGGAACGAATCAGCAAACCATTTGAAATTAATGATAAAATGCGTATCTCATTTAAGCCGAATGTTGAAAGCGGCAATGATGTTCTTACAGTTGAGAATCTTTCAAAAGCCTTTGGAAGTAATCATTTATTCTCAGATATATCATTTGATATAAAACGCGGAGAAAGAATTGCAATAATTGGCGATAACGGAACCGGTAAAACTACTATACTAAAAATTATCAACAGAATTATTCCTGCTGATGCCGGGCATATCAGACTCGGTACCAATGTTCATATTGGATATTATGATCAGGAACAACAGCTTCTTAGTGATGACAATACAATTTTTGAAGAAATTCATGACGAATACCCATATATGACAGGAACCGAAATCAGAAATGTACTTGCTGCATTTTTATTTACCGGTGACGATGTTTTCAAACAAATAAAAGACCTTAGCGGAGGAGAAAGGGGTCGTGTTTCACTTCTAAAGCTTATGTTATCCGACTCTAATTTCCTTATACTTGACGAGCCTACAAACCACCTTGATATCGTATCTAAAGAGTTACTTGAAAATGCACTTAAGAATTACAAAGGCACTGTACTTTATGTATCCCACGACAGATACTTTATTAACAGTACAGCAACAGGCATTCTTCATTTAACTGACAGGCATATTAATAAATATATTGGAAACTATGACTATTACCTTGAGAAAAAAGAGGCAATTGAACTTGCATACGAAAAAAACAGTACTACTTCGCCGGTTCAGACAACTTCAGATACTTCGGTGGATATTAATCGCAATACAAAAGCTGATTGGGCAAAACAAAAGGAACAAAAGGCAGCAGCAAGAAAACTGCAAAGAGAACTTGAGCATACGGAAAAACTAATCGAAGAAACCGAACAACGCATAAGTGAACTGGATGAAGAACTAATCAAACCAGAAAACTCATGTAATACCGGTCTTCTCATGGAATTAACAACGGAACGTAATGCACTTGAAGAACAGCTTCTTGAATTAATGGAAAACTGGGAATCACTTTCATTGTCTACGGATGAACTTTGATAAAACAGCAACAAGTTTTTTCTCAATCAAATAATAACTTATTACACTCATTAGTAATGTTATTACAAGGGCGCCTATGGCGCCTATTATTGCTTTAGCATTTACAATCCCATCCGGACAAGTTAATTTATTAGTCAATCTGACTACAGAGTAGTGAATAAGATATATCGAATAACTGATATCCCCAAGAAATACAGCAATTCCAGGCAATTTACATTCATAAGTTGCAATAAAAATCCCTACAAATATTATAAATGCCGGTATACCATATATTATACATCTTTCTATATCTGATAATCCTTCATTATATTTTACAAACCACATAAAAATAAACGAAGCAAGGGCAACAACAACACAGGCTGCTCTTGTAATATTTTTATTGCCACATTTTCTATACCATTCACTTATTGTCAGCCATCTGACAAACCAAAATGCAACGATACCAAATATAAATTCTATTAATATACTATCTGTCCAAAATTCAACCGGAACCGGCAAATTATTAAACAGTTTTCCAATAATAACAATAACAGTCATAACTACACCTGCTATTACACCTCTGTATTTGTGACTGATATGCATTGAACACCACAAAATAAGATAAAAAAACATTTCATAATTAAGAGTCCAGCCGACTCTTACTATAGGTTTAGCAATACCGCCTATTTCACCGGGGACAAATAATAATGACTTAATCAAACCCACCGGGCCATAACCATCACCGGCAAACAATCCCGGGAAAACGTAACATCCAATAAATGTTACCAAAGTGATTGCGTAATACAACGGAAAAATTCTGATAATTCGTTTCGAAATAAAATTCTTTGTACTTTTTTCTGTAACATACATCATAATAAATCCGCTGATACAAAAAAATATATCCACACCAAAACCACCATTGCCAACAAATGCAACATGATTAATCAAAACTATAATAGCAGCAACGGCTCTTAATACCTGTATTCCATCAAATCTTTTTGAAAAAAAAGTATCATTCATTATTCAACACTCCGTACGCTTCCTCTTTATCTTTATTCATCTGTTCACGAAGAATCTCTATATCAGCAAATCGTTTTTCTTCTCTTTGAAAATGTAGTAATTCAACAGTCACAGTCTTTCCGTATACATCAGCATTAAAATCAAATATATATGTTTCCAATCCGAGTAAACCCGTACCGTCTACCGTAGGTTTTACTCCTATATTAGATACTCCGCCGTAAATCTTATCATCAATCTTTATTTTGGATGTGTAAACACCTCTTGGCGGAATGATTTTCAAAGAATCAGGTACAATATTAATTGTTGGCATACCTATTGTTCTTCCGAGTTTTTTTCCGTGAACAACTTCACCGGTAATTGAGTAAGGTCGGCCAAGCAACTTAGTTGCAAATTCCATATTACCTTTTAAAATAACTTCTCTAATCTCACTGCTGCTTATCTTGTGTTCTTCAACACACTGTTTTTCTACAACATCTATTATTACATTATGTTCTTCCCCCAGCGATTTGAGAGTCGACACATCACCGCTTCGTTTATTACCAAAACGGAATTCCTCACCGACTATTACGGCTTTTGCATTAAGCTTATTAACGAGAATCTCTTCAAAGAATTCTCTTGGAGACATATTGATTATAGTATCATCAAAAGGATATTCAATAAGATATTCAATATTATGTTCCGATAATATATTTTCTTTTTCTGTATTATTATAAATCAGTTTTACTGCCTCATCATCAAATCTCACATTCGGATGAACATCAAAGGTGAATACAACAGGATATAATCCTTTTTCTTTATACTTTTCCGTATGCTGTATTAGAATCTGATGTCCTTTATGAATAGCTTCATATTTTCCAATAGTTACAGCTACCGGTTTATCAATACAAAACTCTTTCCCGTGAATTATTTCCATTAATACTTTATCCTTTCGAATACTTTAAATAAACATTTTTAACGGCTTATATACTTCTCTTTCTCTATCAAATCTATATACTGCCGCAAAGGAATTATCCGACAAATAAACACATACATCATCATCTCCTGTAATAATGTAAGCATCATCTTTTTGTACTGTTTTACTTTGCACCATGTTTTCTTCTAAATAATTACCATTTTTGACTCTTTTATCAAACTCAGCCAAAGTCCTAACAGCCGGCATACCAAAAACAGATTCAATTGTTGCAATTGATTTAGCAATCACATCATTGCGCACTGCATTTTCCACATCAACAAGCTTTATTGCTTCTTCTATTACGTACACACCGGACTTTGTTCTTACAAGTTTTCCCATGCAGGCACCACAGCCTAATTTTCTGCCAATATCATCACACAACGAGCGGATGTATGTCCCTTTTGAAACTGTAGCTCTGATTCTGACAATTTTACTATCTTCAATATATTCAATTATTTCTATAGATTTAATGTTGACTTTTCGTGGTTTACGCTCAATTTCCTGCCCATTTCTTGCAAGAGAATATAATCTCTTCCCATTGACTTTTATGGCAGAATACATTGGTGGAATCTGCATTATCTCTCCCTGAAAGGAATTTACAGCGTCAACAATCTCATCATAGGAACAATTGCATTCATTGGATTCTAAAATTTCACCACTTAAATCCAACGTATCTGTTATTATTCCGAGGTGTATATCAGCCTCATATTCTTTTTCTTTTTCAGTAAGATACTCACATAATGATGTTGCTTTTCCGACACAAATCGGAAGCACACCTTCAGCATCAGGATCAAGAGTCCCCGTATGACCGATACGTCTCAGTTTAAGAATCCCTCGTAACTTCGCAACGACATCATGTGAAGTATAACCCTTTTCTTTGTATATATTAATTATTCCGTTCAAATCTGTCCTCCACATGCAAGCTCTTCTTTGATTGAATTTACCAGTCTTACTACTACCTCATCAATCTCACCATATAGGGTACAGCCTGCAGCTTTAACATGGCCTCCGCCACCATAAGACAATGCAACTTTACTTACATCGGCAGCAGAGCCGTTTGCTCTCATACTTATCTTAAATTCACCCTGATCAACTTCATGAATTAACACAGCAACCAAAACACCCTTTGTAATTCTAAGTTGATTAACTATTCCTTCCAAATCTGCCGGTCCTGCCCCCAGGTCATCGAACATTTCATTGGTAGCAATTGCAACAAGGCATTTATCGTCAATATACATTTTACTTTCCAATATACATCTTGCCAAAAGTTTATTCTGAGTATATGTCTTTTCATAAAATGATTTATCAATAATGACATCACTTGGAACACCTTTTTCAAGTAATGCTCCGCCAATCTCCATAGTTTTACGGGTAGTATTGGAATACTGGAACACACCGGTATCATGAATAATTGCAGTATATAAAGCAGTCGCAACATCACCCTCAATGTACTCCTCATCCATTAATCCATATAATACTTCTCCTGTTGAACTGGCATCCGGCACATAATAATTAATCTTTGCATAAGAAAGGTTACTTATGTGATGGTCGATATTTATTGTCAATTTTGAGTTGTAAAAATACTCCTCACATTGTCCAAGCCTTGAGGAGTCACTACAATCAAGAGCAATAAACAAATCAGGCTTAACATCACGATGGTCTGTTATTACATCATATTTGTCACACAAATATCCAAACACGTCCGGCAAATTATCCATATATACATAAACCTCTTTTTGAGGAAACTTTTTCATTATATAGATATACATAGCCATAGTTGAACCTACAGAATCACCATCAGCCTTTATGTGACCGCTTATTGCTATTCTGTCTGCTAAAGCAACAGCATTCCATATTTCATTTTTAATATCTTCATTCATAAAATCACCTATAGTTTATTACTAAACCGTTTCATTCGGTTCAAATTACTAATGCTAATCATGCTAAACCCAAAAATATATTATTCTTCGTCATCGTCTGTTTCGGCATCATCATTATCATCCTTATTAATTCCAAGTGCAGCAATCTTCTTAGACATCTCTACTCCATACTCAATTGATTCATCTAACACAAATGTAAGTTCAGGAGTATTACGAAGATTAATTGTCTTTGCAAGCTTTGTTCGTATAAATGGTGTGGCACTTTTTAATCCCTTCATACAAGCTGCTTTTTCTTCGCTGCCTGCAAGAACACTTATATATATTTTAGCATATTTTAAATCTCCGGTTACTTCTACATCAGTAACTGATGTCATTGCAGGAATTCTGGGATCTTTAATCTCTTCACGAATAATTCTGCTTAGTTCCTTTTGAACTTCCCCGTTAACTCTTGTTTCTTTTATATATTTTCTATTCATAATATAGCCTCCAAATCATGTATAATTAATATTTCCATTAATCATACTATACACGATACGGAGTCCCAAAACAAGGAACTCCGTACTATAATTATTAAATATTATATAGTTTAATATTATCTTGGTATCTCTACCATAATATACAGTTCAACCTTATCTTCAACATGAATATCGTTAAATCCGTCAAATACAAGACCACATTCATATCCGGTTGCCACTTCTTTAACATCATCCTTAAATCTCTTAAGAGATGCGAGGTTACCTTCAAATATAAGTTCTTCATCTCTATAAATTCTTGCCTTACATCCACGCTCAATTTTTCCGTCAAGAACATATGAACCGGCAATAGTTCCAAGACCTGATGCTTTAAATGTCTGTCTAACCTCTGCATGACCAATAACTTTTTCTTCATAAATCGGATCAAGCAAGCCTTTCATAGCAGCTTCTATATCAGCAAGTGCATCATAGATAACTTTGTAAAGTCTAAGGTCTACCTTTTCTCTGTCAGCAGTTGCTTTTGCCATATTATCAGGTCGAACATTAAATCCTATGATAATAGCACTTGATGCAATTGCAAGAGAAACGTCAGACTCATTTATGGCACCTACACCACCATGAATAATTCGTATTGCAACTTCATCATTGGTGAGCTTGAGAAGACTCTGCTTAATTGCTTCAACAGAACCCTGAACATCAGCTTTAACGATAATATTCAATTCTTTAAGTTTACCTGCCTGAATCTGGTCAAATAAACCGTCAAGTGACATTGTCTGCTTAGTATCTTCTATAAGTTTTGCCTTACTTTGGTCAATATATGCGTTAACAATGGTCCTTGCTTCTTTTTCATTGTCAGTTGTAAGGAATACTTCTCCTGCATCCGGCACATCATTAAGACCAAGAATCTCAACAGGAGTTGACGGTTTTGCTTCCTTAATTCTGCGACCGTTATCATCTATCATGGCACGAACTTTACCATGACATGAACCTATAACAATATGATCTCCAACATGCAATGTACCTTTCTGTACAAGAATTGTAGCAACAGGACCTCTTCCTTTGTCAAGCTGTGCTTCAATTACAATACCTCTGGCATTTCTGTCAGGGTCAGCTTTAAGTTCACATACTTCAGCTGTAAGAAGAATCATTTCTAACAGATTGCTAATTCCATCACCGGTTTTTGCTGATACAGGAACAAATACAGTACTTCCGCCCCAGTCTTCAGCAACCAGCTCATGCTCAATAAGTTCCTGTTTAACACGTTCAATATTAGCTCCCGGCTTATCAATCTTGTTAACAGCAACAATTATCTCTACTCCGGCTGCTTTTGCATGATTAATTGCCTCTACAGTCTGTGGCATAACTCCATCGTCTGCAGCAACAACAAGAATTGCAATATCTGTTGATTTAGCACCACGCATACGCATTGAAGTAAACGCTTCATGTCCCGGTGTATCAAGGAATGTAATCTTTTCTCCACCGGATTTTACCATATAAGCACCTATATGCTGTGTAATTCCTCCTGCCTCTCTTGAAATCACATTAGTCTTTCTGATTGCATCAAGAAGAGATGTCTTACCATGGTCAACGTGACCCATAACACATACTACAGGCGGACGTTTTACAAGTTTTTCTTCATCCTCTTCTGCCTCTTTAAGAAGTTCTGCAATCACATCAATTTTTTCTTCAAGTTCAGCTATGCAGTTATATTCAAGCGCGATTTCTTCAGCTTCTTCGAAACTTATTTCCTGATTGATAGAAACCATCTGACCTTTAAGGAATAACTTTTTAACAATCTGTGCAGCAGGAACTTTCATCTTATCTCCAAGTTCCTTCAAAGTCATTTTCTCAGGAAGAATAATTGTGCGGATTGTATCTTCCGGTTCTTCCTTAACAACAGGTTCAGGTTTAATAAATGCGCCCTTACGATTAGGATCTTTTTTCTTACCGGATGGTTTTACAGTTTCTTCCATATCATAATCAAACCTGTCTTTACCATGCTTTTTACCATAATCTTTTTTGTTGTTACCTTTGTTGGAGCGCTGGGTTCTTCCAGGCTTTTGCTCCTGCTTAATACTATCAAAACCACTCTGACTTTTTTCAAATCTTTCAATCACTTTGAAACCTGATTGACGTTCTCTTGAACCGCCACCATTACTCATGCCGGTACCGCGACCGCCTCTGGAATCTCTGTTATCGCGATTTCTTCCGTCTCTGCCTTCTCGGTTATCTCTACCATCTCGGTAATCACGGTTGTTATCACGATTATAACCCCCATGATTACCACCCTGATTATTATTTCCTCTGTTGTTTCCGCCACGATCATTTCTATCATTTCTTCTGTCGCCACGATCGTTGTTTCTGTCATTACTTCTTTCGTAATTTTTATTTCCATTATTTTTACCGGTTGAGCGACTATCACTATTATTAGTTCCGGCATTACTTTCGGCATTGCTCTCACTTGAGTAATTGCCGTTACTGGTATAACTTCCGCCTCTTTTTGAAGCTGTCTTTGAATCAGCTTCCGACTCAGCCTTTTGCTCCGCATTTTCTGCTTTCTGTGCTTTTTTTGTTTCAGTTTCAGAAACATTATCTGACTGATTTTCTGAAGATTCTATATTAGTTGCAGTAGAATTTTCTGACTTATTATCAGTCTTTGACTTGCTGGCAGACTTTGACTGATTAGCTGACTTTTGTGGCGCAGCTGTATCATTTTTCTTTGCACCACCATTTTGAAACTCATTAAGTAAGAATGCAATTGCAGCATCCTCTATATTACTGTTAGGCCCCTTAACTTCAAAACCATTTTCATTAAGAAGCTTTACCAAATCTGAACTTTTAATATCATTTCCCTGTGCCTGTAAGCTCTTTGATATCTCATGTATCCTCATTTTTGCCATATATCTGTTACCTCCTGGTTAATTTTCTGAATGATAGCCTTTGCTAACCCTTGGTCAACAATTGCCATTGACGCCCGATACTCTTTACCTATTGCATGCCCGAGTTCTTCTTTTGTTGAATAAAAGAAAAGCGGCACATGATAATATTCACACATTTTTTCATAACGCTCTCTGGTGTTATCTGATACATCACAAGCAATTATTACAACATAAGCCCTGCCTTCTTTAATTGCTTTTTCCGTTGCAAATGTGCCACTGAACACATTACCGGATTTCATTGCTAATCCTATATAAGATAGCACTTTATCTTGTCTCAAATTCTAACATCTGCCTTTCTATGTCTGCATATATTTCATCCGGAATCTGAATACTAAGAGACCGTTCAAGTGCTTTCGTCTTTCGCGCTCTTTTAAGACATTCAACCTTATGACATATATATGCTCCCCGTCCGTTCTGTCTTCCGGTAATATCTATAACAACATCATTTTCAGGAGTCTTTAGAATTCTGATAAGCTCATTCTTTGTTTTTGACTCCATACAGCCAACACAGCTACGCATAGGTATTTTCTTTGTCTTCAAACAGAAACCTCCTTAACACTACATAATTTCTGCATCACTTTTAATATCGATTTTATATCCTGTAAGTCGGGCAGCCAGTCTGGCATTCTGACCTTCTTTACCAATTGCCAAAGACAATTGATTATCAGGAACAATAACTCTGGCACTCTTTTCTTCCACATCAACATCAACTGAAATAACTTTTGCAGGACTAAGTGCATTCTCTATAAGAACTACCGGATCCTCACTCCAGTTAATTATATCAATTTTCTCACCACGAAGTTCATCAACAACAGCATTTACTCTTATTCCGTTAACACCAACACATGCTCCCACCGGATCCACGTTAGAATCTGATGAATAAACTGCAATCTTTGTTCTTGAACCGGCTTCTCTTGCAATGCTCTTAATCTCAACTGTTCCATCCTGAACTTCTGCAACCTCATACTCAAACAATCTCTTAACAAGCTCCGGATGTGTTCTTGATACCTTAACTTTAGTTCCCTTAGTTGTTTCCTTTACTTCCACAACATACAATTTAATTCTGTCAGTAGGAAGGAGTCTTTCGGATTTAACCTGCTCATCCTCAGTCAGTATGGTATCAATTTTTCCAAGGTTAACATATATTGAACCTGCACTTATTCTCTGAACAATTCCTGTTATAATGTCTCTTTCTTTTTCATAATACTGGTTGTAAATTACTTTTCTTTCTTCCTCACGGATTTTCTGAACTACAACCTGCTTCGCCTTTTGGGCTGCAATTCTACCAAAATTCTTAGGGGTTACTACAACGTTAACCACATCACCAATTTCATTTCCCGGGAAAAACTGTTCTGCCTGAGTTAAACTTATCTGAAGAGTATTATCAGTAACTTCCTCAACAATCTCTTTTTGTGCAAAAACTTTAACCTCACCGGTTTCATTGTCAATAATAACCTTGATATTATCAGCTTTACCAAAATGATTCTTACAAGCAGCAAGCAATGAATTCTCAATTGCTTCTATTAATATGCTTTTGCTGATTTCTTTTTCCCTTTCAATCTGATCAAGTGCTTCAATTAATTCTCTGTTATCTGTTTCGCTCATTATTGTAACCTCCTAATATAATATACTTAATACTTAATATTTAAAAATCAAATGAAAGTCTTACTATAGCGATATCTTTTCTCGAAAAAACCATCGTCTGCTCACCAAGGAACACGGTAATGGTTTCTTCATCAAATCCATCAAGTCGCCCGGAAAATTCCTTTGCTTTAATATTCTTACCATTTTCAACCAAAACAATTTCCTTAAAAAGTTTAATATCAATATCCTTACCAATACTTCTGATATAGTCCTTATCCTTCTTAAGTTGTCTTCCCAGCCCCGGTGAACTAACCTCTAAAATATAAGGTTCATCAATATAATCTTCTTCATCAAGCTTATCACTAAGTGCTCTATTAACAATTTCGCAATCATTAATAGTTATGCCGCCTTCTTTATCTATATAAGCACGAAGTATCATATTATTGCCTTCTTTTACAAACTCTACATCTACAAGTTCAAAGTCATTAGCCTCAATAATAGGCTCAAGTATTGCTTCGGTTTTTAGTACGTACTCATCATGTTTTTTCATCTTTATCACCTCAAAAAAACAAAACCTTTTTTCACACAAAAGTTAAGAGTGAACTCGCGTTCACTCTTAACTCATCAACTCTTTACCTAACATTTCATACGAATGATACCATATATTACTAAAAAAAGCAATATATTTTCAAAAAATTTTTTTTTTACATTTTTCGAAAAAAAACACTTGCATTTTATTTTAAAGTAGTGTATGATAGCAAATGTTGATGGTCCGTTGGTCAAGCGGCTAAGACGTCGCCCTCTCACGGCGAAAACAGGGGTTCGATTCCCCTACGGACTGCTAACTATTATTTTTATAATAGCCCAACCCATAAAAACACTGTAAATCGTACGTTTACAGTGTTCAGACTGTAGACAAAGTCCGTGGCAATGCCGCGGATTTTTCTTTCGTAAACAGCCAGAAAATCCTTTGTTTTCAGGACTTTTTGGCTGTTTTTTGGTATACTATAAGTATCTAAAAAAGGTGGTGGATACTTATGATGACACACAATACAGATAGAAAAAGAGAGCAAATACACTTCCTATGTATGGATGACATGGTTCCGCAGGATCATCTGCTTAGAATTATAGATAGAGCAATCGAATGGAACTTTATCTATGAATTGGTAGAAGAAAAATACTGTCACGATAACGGAAGACCAAGTATGGATCCCGTAATGCTGATTAAAATTCCCTTTATTCAATACCTGTATGGAATTCGCAGTATGAGACAGACCATAAAAGAAATAGAAGTCAATGTAGCTTACCGATGGTTTTTAGGATTAGATATGTGTGATAAAGTTCCCCACTTCTCTACGTTTGGAAAGAATTATTCAAGACGATTTAAAGACACGGATTTATTTGAGCAGATATTTGAACGGATACTGGCAGAATGTTATAAATTTAAACTGGTTGATCCAACGGAAGTATTTGTAGACGCAACCCATGTAAAAGCACGTGCTAATAATAAGAAGATGCAGAAACGAATTGCCCATGAAGAAGCTTTGTTTTACGAAGAGCTGCTTCGAAAGGAAATCAATAATGACCGTAAAGAGCATGGTAAAAAAGAACTTAAAGAAAAGGACAAGGACGACGATTCTAATCCGCCATGTAGCGGAGCGAAAGAAAAAGAAATCAAAACAAGTACAACAGACCCTGAAAGTGGCTGGTTTCATAAAGGAGAACATAAACAGGTTTTTGCTTATGCAATAGAAACAGCCTGTGATAAGCACGGATGGATACTCGGATATACAGTAAGTCCCGGAAACCTTCATGACAGCCGAACATTTAAAGGTTTATATGATAAGATAAAAGATATTGGAATTGAAACATTGATAGCCGACAGCGGATATCGTACACCCGCAATTGCCAAACTATTACTGGATGATGGAATCACCCCGCTTTTTCCGTATAAAAGACCTATGACTAAGCAGGGATTTTTCAAAAAGTATGAGTATGTATATGATGAATACTATGACTGCTACATATGCCCTAACAATCAGGTGTTAGAATACTCAACAACCAACCGGGAAGGCTATCGCGAATACAAGAGTTGTGGAACTATATGCAAAAACTGTTCATATTTAAGTCGATGTACGGAAAGTAAGAATCATGTCAAAGTCATAACTCGTCATATATGGGAACCATACATGGAGACGTGCGAAGATATACGGCACACCTTAGGTATGAGCGATTTATATAAACTACGAAAAGAAACCATAGAAAGAATTTTTGGAACTGCTAAAGAGAACCATGGATTTCGATATACACAGATGTACGGAAAAGGTCGAATGGAAATGAAAGTCGGTCTAACCTTTGCATGTCTAAATTTAAAGAAACTGGCAAAAATCAAGCACAAAAGAGGCTTGATTTTAGAGCCATTTAAATCAATTTTTTTAAAACTACTGCTATTTGGGAATAGTCAGAAAGAAAAATGGCATCAGGACCTATGTCCTGATGCCACTTTGTCTACAGTCTGAACACTGTAAATCGTACGTTTACAGTGTTTTTTATTTTTCTACAACTAAATTATTTTATTTTTTCTTTTCAACTTTCTGTTTAAGGAACTTAATAATATTCTTCCTTGTTATTATTCCTATAAAACAATCCCTGTCATCTACCATACTTAAAAAGTTTTGAGACATGATATCATGCACTATGGTTTTACTATCAACAATGTCATGTACGGCAGGATTACGATTGATATCAGAAACATCTCCCACAGTTGCACATTTTAATGCTTCCACACCATGTTCTTTTATATACCAAAGGAAATCACCTTCACTTATTGTCCCGGCATATTTTCCTTCTGCATCAACAACCGGAACTGTAGAGAATCCACTATTATGCAATATGTCAAGAGCAACATCTAACGACTCTTCTTTATTTATATATGTAACAGTACTTTTTGGCATAAGCAAACCAATCACATTCATTTCAGATCCAAAATCTCCACTGACTAACTCCACATATGCTTTTGCATGATCACTTTCTTCTTTAAGAACTGTACTGATTTTATCAAAAACAGAAAACACTATATCTTTTTCATCATCATTCATCTCTTCTTCAATACGATTACGAATATTACTCATTCCGACCTTTTGAAGATTATACTTTTGTATTCCTGATTCAGTTAACTTAACATATGTTTTTTTTGTTTCTCCATCAAGTTTCCATGTAACCAGTCCATTATCACTCATATTTTGAACCAGCATAGACACCTTCGGCATCGGAATATCAAGCACCCCTTTTATGTCTTCAAGGTAAATTTTACCGTCTGTATTATCTTCCCCCAGTATTTCAAGTAATTTCCCAAAAGCAATGTATTCATTCCTTGTAATAATTCTGAATACTGATGTAAGATCTGAAAACTCTAAAAAATAATCATAAAAATCCTTTTCGTTACTTCTACCTGCCATATACTACCTCCTTTTTTCATTAATTTGTTTTTGTTGCATAATATTAATTGTCTTACCAAGAACACCCGAAGGATCGCTCAAAGAACAACCATACATGTTAGAATCAATGTTTTCATTGTAATGAATACGTACAATTTTACCGGAAAAAGACATAACCTTATTGTCGTTGTTGTCAAAATAAAGGACAACCCTCTGACCCACTTCAAGAGGTTCATTATATATGAAACAAAATCCTGATGCGCTAATATCTTTGATAAGAGGCATTATTGAAACTGAATTCGACGCCTTCTTCAAATCAACACGCATATTTCTTCCAATGTACATTCTGAAATGTCTGCGTCTATTATATTTTTTACCTTCTTCAGTTGGCATGTTTATCTTATGATATTTTCGTCCGTCCTTAAATTTTACAGGCACAATCTGAACATTTTCCCACGAAAACAGCTTCTCATTTTCATCAAAATAAATAAGATCAGCTCTGATATTTTCAGGGAAGTTAACAATCTTTTCGTTAACCTCAATTAAATCAATTAAAATATAATCTTCGCGTATAATACTAATACTGGAATCAAAACTCAATTTATCGACCATAATAGAAATTTTTCCATTTGGCTGCATATCTTTTGCAAACATAAGCCATCCCTCCACAAGTAAATAAAACATACACCCCTAACTAATCATACCCACCAAACAGTATAACATAATTAGTTAAGAAAGTCCATTATCGATAATTGATTCGACTGAGGCAAATCACCAAATAATCCCAGTTCTTTCATTTTTTCTATAATTTTATTACCGACCCTTGTTCTTTGCTTAAAATCTTCTATAGAATAAAACTCACCTTTGGCAGCTTCTTTTACGACAGCTTCTGCTGCTGTACCTCCCAAACCTTCGATTGTATTGAGAGCAGGCATTAATTTACCATCAATAATTTGAAATTTATTCACTTTTACTTTGTATAGGTCAATTGGCTCAAATTTAAATCCTCTTGCATACATTTCCTGAACAATTTTCATGTCTTTTATCAATTCCTTATCTTTAGCAGTAGGCTTTTCTAACATACGAACCTGCTTCATATGTTTTTCGAGATTGCTCTTTCCTCTGGTCATTATCTCGTAGTCAAATGTTTTTGCACGAATACTGAAAAATGCTGCATAATATGCTAACGGATGATAAACCTTAAACCACGCAATTCTAATCGACATCATAACATATGCTACCGCATGAGCTTTCGGGAACATATATTTAATCTTCTTACAGGATTCCAGATACCATTCCGGGACACCATGACTTGCCATATCAGCACGCCATACTTCCCATTTATCGCATGCGCCCTTAGCAACTTTTCCCTTTCTGACATTTTCCATAATATCAAATGCTTCACTGCTATCAACTCCGGTTTCAATCAGATAAGTCATAATGTCATCTCTTGTACATATTGCAGTCGACAAAGTACACTCTCCTGACTTAATCAAATCCTGTGCATTGTTAGTCCATACATCAGTACCATGAGACAATCCTGCGATTCTTACCAATTCTGAAAATGTAGATGGTTCCGTTTCACGTAACATTCCCATTGCAAAGTCAGTTCCGAATTCAGGAATACCAAGACTACCCAGATCACATCCCCCAATATCATCCGGACGAACACCAAGGGCATCCGTACTGTTAAATAACGACATTACTTTTTCATCACTTAACGGAACTTCAAAAATATCAACACCGGTTAGATCCTGAAGCATTCTTATCATGGTAGGATCATCATGCCCGAGTATGTCAAGTTTCAAAAGGTTATGATCAATGGAATGATATTCAAAATGCGTAGTAATAGTGTCTACACTCATATCATTTGCAGGTTTCTGTATAGGAGTAAATGAATATATTTCCTCATCATGAGGTAAAACAACAATTCCTCCCGGATGCTGGCCGGTTGTTCGACGCACACCGGTACATCCTCTTGCAATTCTTTCAATCTCAGCTTTTCGTTTTGAAATCATTCTTTCTTCATAATAATTTTTTACAAAACCAAATGCTGTTTTTTCTGCAAGGGTACCGATGGTACCGGCTCTGAATGTGTGCCCTTCACCAAATAAAACTTCTGTATATTTGTGTGCATTATTCTGATATTCACCCGAAAAGTTAAGGTCAATATCCGGCTCTTTATTTCCTTTAAAACCAAGAAATGTCTCAAACGGTATATTATGTCCGTCCTTAATCATTAATTCTCCGCACTCAGGACAGTTTGCATCCGGCATATCATAACCGGATTTATCACGATATTGTTTTACCATATCCGAATCAAAATCCGAGTAATGACATTTCGGACAATAATAATGAGCCGGAAGGGGATTAACTTCTGTAATACCTGACATAGTTGCTGCAAAAGAAGAACCAACAGAACCTCTTGAACCAACAAGATATCCGTCCTCAACCGATTTCCAAACCAATTTCTGAGCTATAATATACATAACGGAATATCCGTTAGAAATAATTGAATTAAGTTCTCTTTCTAATCTTGCTTCAACAATCTCCGGTAATTTGTCACCATACATCGAATGAGCTTTTTCATAGCAGATATTGCGCAAATCATTATCAGAATTCGGAATTACAGGAGGACATTTGTCAGGTCTTACAGGTGATATTTTTTCTATCCTATCAGCAATAAGATTCGTATTAGTTACAACTACCTCATAAGCTTTTTCTTCCCCCAGGTAGCTGAATTCTTCAAGCATTTCTTCTGTTGTATGAAGATAAAGAGGTGCCTGCATATCAGCATCCTCAAAACCTTTTCCTGCCATAATAATTCTACGATATATTTCATCTTCAGGATCAAGAAAATGCACATCACAAGTAGCAACAACCGGTTTATTGTATGCCTCTCCAAGATACACAACACGTCTGTTTAAATCTCTTAGATCCTCTATTGTCCTGAAACCATATTTGCTGTCTCTTAACATAAATTCATTGTTTCCCACAGGCTGAATCTCAAGATAATCATAAAAATCAACAATCCGTTCAATATCTTTTTCGGATTGCCCTCTGAGAATTGCCTGAAATAAATCTCCTGCCTCACAGGCAGAACCAACAATCAAGCCTTCTCTGTACCGGGTTATAAGACTCTTAGGAATCTTAGGTTGTCTGTTAAAATATTCAATATGTGATTTTGATATCAGTGTGTATAAATTAACCCTTCCGATATCATTCGCCGCCAACAAAATAATATGATTTGACGGAGTTTTTCTTATAAGGTCAACATCCTTTTTCCCAAGTTCATTAATTTCTTTTAAGTTACTAATTCCCTGTTCACGTAACATCTCTGTCATTTTAATAAATATACCAGCAGTAGTTTCTGCGTCCACAACTGCTCTGTGGTGATTTTCTAAAGGTACCATTAAAGCCTTTGAAACACTCTTAAGGTTAAATGTTTTCAAATCTTTCAACAGAAGTCTGGCAAGGGTCATAGTATCAGCAACAGTAAAATCAGTTTTTATTCCAAGTTCTTCAGCTTTAATTCTAATAAAGTTAACATCAAATTCAGCATTGTGGGCAACAAGTACCGAATCTTTTGCAAACTCAAGAAATTGCGGTAATATATCTTCTACAAGACCGGCATCTTTTAACATAGAATCTTTTATTCCTGTTAATTCTTCAATTTCGTACGGAATAGATACAAGCGGATTAATAAACTCAGAAAAACGTTCAACAATATTTCCGCCACAAATTTTAACAGCTCCTATTTCTATTATATAATGATTATATGGATTTAGTCCTGTTGTTTCGATATCAAACACCACATATGTATCATCAAGAGTTTGTCCGTTTTCATTTTTTATAAGAGGGATTTCATCATCAACCAAATATCCCTCAACACCATAAATAATCTTAAAATCTTTAGCTTTTTCATTTTTTTTGGCAAGATCATGTATTGCATGATTTGCAACCGGGAACCCTTGCACTACTCCATGATCAGTAATTGCTATAGCACTATGCCCCCATTCAAGCGCCTTGGAGATTATAGAATCAGGCGAAGACACACCATCCATATCACTAAACTGTGTATGGCAATGTAATTCAACTCTTTTTTCTTTTGAATTATCAACCCTTTTTATTTTATTACTGAATGCTTCTGCCTGTTTTATACCTCTTACATTCAATATTGCAAGTTCATTATCAAATTTATCTACTTCAGCAACACCTTTTACCTTAAGAAACTTACCTTTTTTATAATATCCCATATCAGCCTCATATGCTGACGGCTTGAGAAATATTTTGAAAGCAATCGTGTCAGTAAAATCAGTAATATTGATGGTGAGCAGAATGTTACCTGTACGAAGTTCAGTTTCATCTACCGAATCTATCATGCCATGTATTACAACTTCTCCGGACTCTCCTACTATATCACATATCCTAACAACATCGCCCTCGCACTCTCTTCCGTATATTATATCTTCATCAACGGAATTATTATATCTCTTATATTCATTCCTTTTGAAATCTTTTCTTTTTGTACCCTGTTTACTTTTTTCAGACTTTTTATATTCAAATTTACTTCCGGTTTTCTTAGAATCCTTATTCCCGTTTTCACCTTTTTTCTCATTTGATTTATCTGTTTTACGGTCAGCTTTATCATTTTTATTAGCATCTGTTTTTCCGTTGGCACCCTTTACTGTACTATCATTATCAGAACTCGAAGAAATGAAATTATCACCATTCATGACAGCCTGATTTCCGGTAATCTGCGCCGCATTTTCAGAGGCCACATCCGGATCATGTTCACCTGCTTCAAGACCAAATTCTTCCGCCATGAAACCGTCACCTGATGTAACCGTTACGAATTCTTTTCCTTCTTCGTTATCATATTCATCAGAAGAAATAACACCCCTGTCATAATCAAGCGGTGATACTTTATAACTTTTCATAGTATTTAAATCATATATTTCATATGGTGCAATATTAGTGTCAGCACCAGCCGGTGATTCAGCCTCTATAAGATTGATTATCACCTCTGCCTCTATGTCAAATCTCCTAACAAACATATCTTTTAACCACTCAGTCAATTTCTGTGATCTTTTCTCAGAGGCAAAATCTTTATCCGTATCAATTATAATTCTGTTATTAACATCATCTATTTCAACACGTGAATTAATAAGAATATGATAGTCCATATGATTGTTATACTGTATCTCATCATATAGGCTGTTCTTGTACAAAGAAAAAATTCTTGAAAGTTCAAAATTTCCCGGCAAACTAAAATGTTCAACAATATTAACAGTATCTGCCATTGTAAAAAACACTTGATTCTTTAATTGTTCTGCCAAATTAAGTTTATCATTAAATGCAAATATCTTAGGACTGTCAACATATATGTTAACAATCCTTTTATCACGATTAATTTTAAGACGTACAACTTCCACATTGTCAAATAAAGCGGACAATTCCTTGTCCACTTTTAGCATTTCAAAACTTTGAAAAATATTCAATCGTATCACCCCTAATTATTATCGAAAGTTTTCTATCTCTTTCATCAATTCTGACAGCAAACTCTCCTCCGGAACCTTACGAAGCACTTCACCCTTCTTAAAAAGTAAGCCTTCTCCTTTTCCGCCTGCAATACCAAGGTCAGCCTCTTTTGCTTCTCCGGGACCATTAACAACACAGCCCATTACTGCAACTTTAATATCCATATCAATATCTTTTACCATATCTTCAACTTTCGCAGCAAGTGAAATTATATCAATATTGGTTCTGCCGCAGGTAGGACAGGATACAACACTTACTCCACCCTTTTTTAAGCCCAATGTTTTAAGAATAAGCTTCGCAGAATAAATCTCTTCTACAGGATTCCCGGTAAGAGATACTCTGATTGTATCTCCTATTCCTTCATTAAGAATAAGGCCAAGTCCGATAGCAGATTTAATATTACCTGAGGTTACTGTACCCGCCTCAGTAATTCCCACATGAAGTGGATAATTAGTCATTGTCGATATTATTTTGTAAGCATCAACACACATCATAACATCAGAAGACTTAATACTAATGACTATATTATCATAATCCATGTCCTGAATAATGGACACCTTTTCAAGAGCACTTTCAGTAATCCCTTTTGCGGTCACACCACCATATTTTTGAATTTTCTCTTTTTCCAAAGAACCACTATTGACACCAATCCTTATAGGTATATTACGTTCTTTTGCAACATCAACTACCGCGCGAACTCTGTCTGTAGTTCCAATATTACCCGGATTAATTCGAATCTTGTCAGCACCATTCTCCATTGCTGCAATTGCAAGTCTGTAGTCAAAATGTATATCCGCAATAAGGGGAATACTTATCTGTTTTTTTATCTCTTTAAACGCTTTTGCAGCTTCCATTGTAGGAACAGTACACCTTACAAGTTCACAACCCGCGCTCTCGAGTTCATGAATCTGGGCAACTGTTGCTTTTACATCTTCTGTTTTTGTATTGGTCATAGACTGAATAACAACATTGTTACATCCACCGAGTTTAACATCATTTACCCATACTGTTTTTGTGTGTTCCCTATGCATACTAACATCTCTCCTACTTAACCTACGATTAATTTCATAATATCATTGTACATAACAAATATCATAAGCGCCATCAGTAAAACGAATCCTATCATCGTTATTATTCCCTCTTTTTCAGGGGCAATCGGTTTACGCCTTATAACTTCTATTATCTGAAAGAAAAGTCTTCCGCCATCCAATGCAGGAATAGGTAACAGATTCATAACACCCAGATTAGCCGATAATAAAATACTAAATGATATCAACGTAAGAAGCACTGAAGAGATTCCGTAATTACTTGATTCATCAACCATACTTCCTACAGCAGATACGATACCAACCGGACCTGATATGTCATCTTTTCCAATATTACCGGTTACAAGCATACCAAGGCTCTTTACTGTTGTAACAATCCAATACTTTACTTCGTATGCAGAATACTTAAGAACTGAAACCGCATCACATTTTTGTCTTGGAGAACCATATCCAAACCCATACCTATATGTTTTTACAGGCTCCTCCTTTTTGTCCATAGCACCGACTGCCACGCCGTCAATTACTGTTTCTGCAGTTGCAAGGACAGGACTTACTTTAACCGAATAAGTTTCATCACCACGTTTAAGAACAATATCAAGTTCGTCACCTTCTGATATGGGATTAAATGTAAAATAAGTAGATATTTCCCTATCAATATTAATACTGCTTCCGTTAATCTCAACAATTTCATCCCCGGCTTTAACACCTGCCAAAGCCATAGGCATACCACTTTCAACAGAAGTAATAACAGGCTTATCAACACCTGCTACCGCTGTAATAATAATTGCCAGAATAAATGCAAGAATAAAATTAAAGAACGGTCCGGCAAAAACAATAGACATTCTTGCGTACACGCTTTTTTTACAAAATGCATTCTCTGCATCTACAACATCATCCTCACCCAACATAATACACGAACCACCAAACGGTAATATTTTTACCGAATACATAGTATGACCTGCCCAGCCTTTGGCTTCTTCGCATTGCCTTGTAGATGCAAAAAACTTAACACGCATACCTTCATCTGATTTACAAACGGTAATTATTCTTGGTCCCATACCTAATGAAAATTCTGTAACCTCAACTCCATTAAGTCTTGCAAGAAGAAAGTGACCCAATTCATGAAATATAACAATCACGCTGAATATCAGCATTGCAATAATAATACTCATTTTATATACCTTCCTTACTAATCCTATTATAAACTTCTTCCTCAACCGCCAATATAGTATCTACATCCGGATTATCAATTACAGTATGATTTTCCATCATTTTTCTAATAAGTGCCGGAATATCAAGAAAAGCGATCTTTTTGTCGAGGAACATTGCTACTGCACATTCATTGGCTGCATTATATACTGTAGGCATCGTACCGCCTGTTTTTCCTGCCCTAAGCGCGAGACTGAGTCCTTCGAACGTTTCATAATCAGGTTCCTCAAAATCCAAATGACCAATCTTTCCGAAATCAAGCCTCTCACCCTTTAGATAAATTCTGTCAGGATAATACAACGCATACTGAATCGGCAAACGCATATCCGGAGTTCCAAGTTGGGCTATAACTGCACCATCATCAAATTCAACCATTGAATGAATAACACTTTGTGGCTGGATAAGAACCTGTATTCGGTCAATATCCGTATCGAACAACCATTTTGCCTCCATTACCTCAAGGCCTTTATTAACCATCGTAGCAGAGTCTATGGTAATCTTTTTACCCATTAGCCAATTAGGATGCTTTAATGCATCTTCAACAGTGACTTTTTCAAGTTCTGTTTTTTTTCTGCCACGGAACGGACCACCGGAAGCTGTAAGAATAATCTTTGAAACAGATCGTTTATTCTCCCCGTGCAATGCCTGAAATATAGCGGAATGTTCACTATCTACCGGATAAATTGACACACCTTTTTCTTTTGCCATCGGCATAATAATATGACCTGCCGTTACTAACGACTCTTTATTGGCAAGAGCTATATCCTTACCTGCCCTGACAGCTTCAATAACAGGTCTGACTCCAATCATTCCAACAACAGCACCAACAACAATATCTACAGATTCCATTGTGGCACACATAATCAAGCCATCCATCCCCGTAACAATTTCGACAGTATCAGGAAGAACCTTTTTCGCTTCATTTGCCGCTTTTTCATCATAAACACAGACTATTTTAGGTGAAAATTCCCGTATTTGTTCATTAAGTTTATTATAATTGGATTTTACTGCAAGACATTCTACCTTAAAATCACCGGGATTATCTCTAAGCACTTCCAAAGCTTGAGTTCCTATCGAACCGGTAGAACCTAATATGGATATTTTTCTCACTATTAAATCCTCCTATTATCCGGTAATGAGTACTATTACATAATATACAACAGGTGCAACATACATTACACTGTCAAATCTGTCCATAATACCACCATGACCCGGAATCAGTTTTCCATAATCTTTTATATTATTATTACGTTTCACCGCTGATGCTGCTAAATCACCGATTTGTGACATAATTGACCCAACAGCACAAATTCCGGCAAACATAATGTATAACGGTCTTCCATCATCAAGTGCATTCATAAGATACAGACCATAAATGGCTGCCAAAATTGCTGCACCACCAACACCACCAATACATCCTTCTATTGATTTTTTAGGACTTAACGTACTTGATAATTTATGTTTTCCAAAAAGCATACCGACAACATATGCACATGTATCACTTCCCCACGAACTGATAAATACAAGCCACATATAATATATACCGTCAGTCAATGCTCTTATCTGATAAAGATAGGATATACAAAGACCTGCATACACAAATGCAAACAGTCCGTACGCCACATTTACCGACTCATACTTAGGCCATCTTACAACATAAATTGTCATAACAACTAAAAAGTAAGCAACTGTCAACATAAGAATCATGTCATTATGTTTCATATAAAGCAGCACATATAACAGGATATCCGCAATTAAAGCTGCATACATTATCACAGACTTATTAAGTTTCAATACTCTTAATAATTCGTACGTTGCAACAACAGAAAGTAAACCCGTAGCAACCAACCACACCGGTCCGCCTGCAACGATTCCTGATATAATCAATATCATTAAAACAATTCCACTTATTGTTCTGGTAATAAACATATAACTCCCCCAACTACTTCACTCCGCCGTATCTTCTGTCTCTCGTAGAATAATAATCCAGCGCTTTTTGTAATTCTTTTTTATTAAAATCAGGCCAAAGAACGTCTGTAAAATAAAACTCCGAATATGCAACCTGCCACAACAAAAAGTTTGACAAACGTTGCTCCCCACTGGTTCTAATCAATAAATCCGGCTCAGGAATATCATCTGTATCCAACAATCTTCCAAAATATGCCTCGTCGACATCCTCAGGTTCTATGGTTCCGTCTTTACACATTGCCATACATTTCCTGATGGCTCTAATCATCTCATCACGACTTCCGTAATTCAGGGCAACCTGAAAATTAAGTCCGGTATTATTCTTAGAACACTCTTCAAGTTCAACAATCTTTTCCTGCAAAGAAACATCAAGTGCACTTATATCTCCTAACACTCTAACTCTCATATTGTTTTTATTACTTCGCTCAATACAATTCTTAAGGTATTTATCAAGAAGTTTCATAAGTGCCGCCACTTCATCTTTAGGGCGTTTCCAATTTTCAGTAGAAAATGCATACACTGTTAAATATTTAATTCCAAGACTTTCAGCATCTTCACATATCTGTTCGACTGTTTTACTACCTTGTGCATGACCGGCATTACGTGGCAACATTCTTTTTTTTGCCCATCTTCCATTACCGTCTAATATAATTGCCACATGCTGTGGTACGTTGTTTTCAGCCATATTGCTCTCCTTATTTCTGATTTTTGTCAAATGGCGGAAATTATCCCGCTCACAAAATAACCGAGACAACTTCCGCCTTATATTTATTCACAGATGTTTCTATTGACTTATACAGTAAGAATTTCTTTAGACTTTTCTTCCGTAGTTTTATCAACTAATGCAATATACTTATCTGTAAGTTTTTGAATTTCATCTTCTGACTGTTTTGCTTCATCTTCAGATATTTCATTAGCTTTCTGTTCTTTTTTTATTGTATCATTGGCATCACGTCTGATATTTCTGATAGCAACTTTAGATGCTTCTGCTTTCTTCTTAACATCCTTAACAAGCTCCTTACGACGTTCCTCTGTAAGTTCAGGGAACACAAGACGAATGATTCTTCCGTCGTTTGAAGGAGTGATGCCAATATCTGAAGTCAATATTGCTTTTTCAATATCTTTGATAAGACTTGCTTCCCATGGCTGAATCTGTATAACTCTTGCTTCCGGAACGGAAATATTGGCAACCGCCTGTAAGTTTGACGGAGCTCCGTAATAATCAACAGTTAATCTATCAAGAATATGCGGGTTGGCACGTCCGGCTCTTATTGCAGCAAATTCTGACTCAAGATTAGCAAGTGACTTTTCCATCTTTGATTCAAATTCTTTAATTTCCATCGTATATATCCTCCATAACTCTTATAAAACAGTAAACTATACTGTTATTATTGTACCGTTTGATTTGCCTTCTACGGCGTTAACAATTGAATTCTCTTCATTAAGTCCGAAAATAAGCATAGGCATATTATTTTCCATGCATAATACTGATGCCGCAAGATCAATAACTCCAAGCTTTTTATCTACAACTTCTTCAAAGCTAAGTTTATCGTACTTAATTGCGCTTGCATCAACCTTAGGATCTGCGCTGTAAACACCATCTATTGCCTTAGCTGCAAGAATCACATCTGCTTCAATCTCAACAGCCCTTAATACAGTTGCTGTATCCGTTGAAAAATAAGGATGTCCGGTTCCACCGGCAAAGAATAAAACTTTACCCTGCTTAAAAGCCTCTGTAACGTTATCCTTAGAAAACAATGTAGTAAATGCACTACACTGAAACGGTGTCATAATCTCTGTTTGTATGCCAACGTATCGGCATATCTCAGACATATATATACAATTCATAACTGTTGCAAGCATACCAATCTGGTCAGCTTTTGTTCTGTCAATAGTTTCACTTGTTCTTCCGCGCCAGAAGTTTCCGCCTCCTATAACAATTGCAATATCAGTACCTTTAGAACTAAGTTCTTTTATCTGCTTTGCTACTGATATACATGTTGCTTCGTCAAATCCGGTCTTTTTCTCACCGGCAAGAGCTTCACCACTAAGTTTTAATAAAACACGACTATATCCGGTCATAACAAAACTCCTCTTATCTTATTAATTAATCAAATATTTTACTTACATCAGCGCCAACAGAACCTACTGTACATACACCTTCAACAACAGCACCGTTGTTAAGCTGAAGTGATTTTGCAGATATATTACCAAGAACAACTGCAGAAGCATCAACTACAACAGGACCCGCAACTTCAATATCACCCTTAACAGCTCCCGCAATAAATGCTGAAGCAGCTTTTATTGTACCTACTACTATTGATTCTTCAGACACCTTAACACATCCTGTACTCTTAAGGTCACCAACAAGTTTAATCGGAGTATTAACAAATATCTCTGAAGCCTCTGTATTACCGCTAACTGTACCAAAAATAGAGAGTTTACCCTGACATTCAACATCACCGTTGATAATACCCATTACCTCTAATGAACAATCAGATGAAATACCACCTTTAATTGTAGTACCGCGTGTAATCACGGTAACTTCCTTTTCTTCTATCTCATCAATCGGATCTATCGGTTCATCAACTGTTGTCTCATCCATAATGTCCTCACTGCCACTATCAATCAATGAGACTTCAACAACATCTTCTGCATATACTTCTTCTGCTTCTTCCATAACATCCTGTGCATCACTATATGTATCCTGCATCAATTCGTCTTCAACAGAATCCATAGCGGACTCAGATGCATCATCGATATCATCTGAAACATAATCAGCCATAGCATCACTTTCTTCAGCTACAACAGCATCAGCTACAACTTCTGACATATCAGAATCTTCAATGCCATCTAAAGACTCAAGTTCACTAAGACCTTCCATATCTTCAAGGCCTTCTATATCATCAATAGCATCAAGCATCTCAACTTCAATATCTTTGTACTCATCGGAATTAACATCTATTTCATCAAACACCGATAATGTTTCATCCATATCGTCCTTGCCCATATTGTCAACATTCTTAAAAAAACCCATTTTATTGTCCTCCTTTTTCGAACATCATTCATTTAATCACACACTAGATAATTATATACTATCAGATATTATAAAGCAACCTTATCTTTTTTTATAAGTATTTTTATTGCTTCAACAGCAGTATCTATAACACATTCCGTATCATGACACTGTTCATTGTTTAATCCGGCTTTTTCACGTTCCTGATTAGCAAGAGCAAGCAAAACAGAACCGACCCTTACTCTTAAAAAACTTCCTGCAATAAATAACGACGCATTTTCCATCTCCGAAGCGAGACACCCCATTCTTTTCCATGCTTCCCACTTATTTTCAAGTTCATATGAAACAGGCATAATTTCCGGATTATGTTGTCCGTAAAATGAGTCTTTACTCTGACATACACCGATATGATGTCTGAGTTTAAGATTATTAACCGCCAAATCAAGTGCACTAATTACATCATAATGTGCAACTGCCGGATATTCAATCGGAGCATATTCTCTGGTTGTGCCTTCCATTCTCACTGCAGCGCTGGCAATAACGATATCACCACCCATAACATCCAATTCAATTCCTCCACAAGTTCCTACTCTGATAAATGTGTCCGCTCCACATTTTACAAGTTCCTCCAACGCAATAGAGGCAGACGGACCACCAATTCCGGTAGACGTAACACTGACTTTCTCACCATCAAGATATCCCGTATATGTTACATACTCCCTGTTATCAGCAATAAGCTCTGCATTCTCAAAGCACTGAGCAATCTTGCAACACCTTTTAGGGTCACCTGTAAGTATTACATATTTGCCCACATCACCCGCAGCACACTGAATATGATACTGTTTACCACTACCTTGCGAATAATCCATATTCCCATCCTCCATATATTAAAATCTGTCTTTATTACAAACAACACCGGTCAGGCTCTGACCGGTGTTATCTTCAAGTTTTTACAACAACCTTTAATCTACCTAAGCGAATTCATATATTCATCCGAATTGGTATAACCAATAGCATAGATAGTGAATTTTTTATTTTCATTACCATCAGCCATTTTAATCTCAAATGTATGTTCTTCTATATTATCTTCTTTGAAAACCATACGGACAGTTGCATTGTTCCATCCGTCATTCTGATAAGCATTCATCGTTTCTTTTAGCTTACCATCCACATAAAGTTGTGCAACGCCGTATGCATCATCATTTGCCAACTTATATGCAATCATCATATTACTGCATTTTACCGTAGCTTTGAAACTGTCAGTCCCTTTTTGATGCATCCAACAGTACGGAAACCACTCAACATCTTTCTTCCCGCCTTTTGCGTATTGAAAACAATTCTGATTTCTGTCTGTTTCACAAAAATCTCCAACATCCAGAGATACGATTGCGTCCACCTCATCAATATCTATATTAGCATCAAGGAGTGTCATTCCGGTAAATGAACTGCCGTATACCGGTTCAATACATCCGACATCCTTTATTGAATCAGGCAATGTTTCTTCCCGGTAAGCATTATCAAACACTTTCATTATTAAATCTGCCATAAGACGATGCCCCGGCACATCCGGATGAAGTGTATCATGCCAGAAAAACCACCTGGACAAATCACATTCTTTTGCATTGGAAGTATCTACAAAACCTTCAAAAGAATTCTTGACACTAACCATCGGAAGGTCATATTTTTCTCCAAGCGGAATATAATATTCCTGTTTCCCCGTGTCGAAGTTTACAGTATGGGCGAATACAAGGAATACTGCCGAGCCTTGCATAAGCCCCTGTCGTATCAGACTCTCTATTCCTTCTCCGTTAGTACACTCTGCATGATCATTTACAACAAATTCTATGAACAAAACGTCCGGAAACTTACCATACTTCATCTGATTGAGAACATCATTTTGATATCTGATAACTCCAAGCGAAGAAGGCGTGCCGCTCATACCGGCATTAATAAAATGAACATTACTGCCATCACCATATCCAAACTTTGTCTTAAACAGATTATATGAAGTTTCAGCGTAACAATCCGAATTAATCGTAACATCAGTTGCCGCACAACCCTCTGTAATAGAACCACCAATATACGCAAGTGTAACATCTTCACCTGACATTGCTTTGTTAATAACCTTTTTAAGTCTTTCGTTATTACCTACGCTTATAACTCCCTGCTCAAGCATTTTGTCATAATCTGCTCCCTCAAAAGGAGTTGTTGTCACCTTTACATTGGATATTTTAATCTCTGCATCCACAGAGCACGAAAAATCAATCGAAAAATCCAACATATATTTTTCAACATCGAGTTCTACACATTGATCATATGCTTCACCGGACATAATCTTAATATTTTTTGATTCACCAATAAACACATCGTTTTCCTGATTAGCTTCTTTATTGTACTTAACACCTGAATAACCTACTGAAACAAGCAGTTCATCGCCGGTGTTTTGCTCTGCCGTAAAACATATATAACACTTTGCACCATACTTAATAAGATTGTTCATCGGTATCGAAGTTTTAACCGCATCCTTAACTAAAAAACTCCCTAAATTGTATGAACCGTATGCAGGCTCCAATCTATCACCACTTAATTCACCATTCGGTAAGCGGGCTTCTTTACCTGCACTGTCAACTTTTGCACTACAATTAGTATGATTCTCAATTACTTTTTTTTTTGAATCTTGATTAATCCTGGTCGTATTGCCAACAGTTTCTTCTGATATTGTATTGTATTCAAACACAATCGGTTCAACGATTACATTCATTACACCAACTTTACACTTCTCATTGGTAATTTTATTAATCTCGGTAATAACAATCCGGGCTTTTCCAACACTAAGAGCTTTAAGTTTTCCGGACTTTGTAACAAGCACACATTTTGGCTTATTACTCGTATAAATGTACTCACAATTTTTTTTGCATCTGCTAATTTTAAGGCATTTTTTTTGACCGACAATCAAACTAATCGTTTTTTTACATCTCAACTTCTTTTTAGCAGACCTCGTTTGTGCTACTGCGCCTGCAATGCCTATTATTAAGGCAGTTGTCTTCAGAAGACCAATTAATCGTTTTGAATTCTTTGACTGCATATTACCAAGTCTCCTTATTACTTAATTCTAAATGCATTATTGAGCCCATGCAGCCTTTGCTGCGTCAAGTACTTTATAATATGAATCCTTCGGGCAAAACAGCGCACTAAACAACAGCGGTTTACCATCACGTCTCCATGAGTTAGTATCACATAATCCCCAGAATGTAACACCGGTTATATTGACACCCGCTTTCTTTTTAGATACGAGCATATGCATCAAATCATAGTAATACTGTGCCTGCATTCCTGAATTATTATAATCAGTTACATCAAGCTCTGTTATTTGAATTTCAAAACCTTCTCTTGCAAAATCATCAATAGTCATTGCAATTTTACCATCCGGGCCCGGTGTCGGATACTTAACATCCAAATGAGACTGCATACCGACTCCGTCACATATTTTACGATCTGAATTAACATAATTAATCAAAGTAATAATTCTGTTACATACTTCGTATGTATTATAATCGTTATAAAAGAGTTTAACTTTACCCTGAAGGTCAAATTCACCAAGAGCATCATAAGTTATCTCAAATGCTTTCTTAACATACTCAGGTGTATCTGTTCTGTCACTTTCAGTTTTTTCTTCCGGATAATAAACAGCATTCCAAGGCGATTTATTTCCCTGATCATAATTATGGAAGTATTCATTAACAACATCAATACAATACACAACGTCTTTACCATGCGGAGTGTTGTAAATATGATGAATAACATTTTGAATATAATACTCCATTCTTCCATCCATAACTTCCGGACTTACATATCCACGATTCTCATCATAATTATTTCTGAAGAAAAACTCCGGTGTCTGTGAATGCCATACCAAAACATGGAATCTAACTTTAAATCCATACTCATAAGCCGTACTGATTACATCGTCAAAGGTTTTAAAATTAAGCACAGGATACGTGGAATCACGATAACTGTCAGGCAAAATATATCCATCCGGCAATGTATCACTTATATTAGCTCCTCCACCAAAATTAGAGCCTGTCAAAAATGTGTTAGGTTTAGTTTCATTTTCCATAGTAACACTGTTATAGAGTGATGTTGTAAAGGTTTTATTGTCTCTCATTTGAGAATACGTATTACAAGCACCTACATATCCGAATATCTCCGAAAATGTATCCTTAAATGTACTATCCAATCCTTTTGATTCACGTATCTCAAGATTATCAAGGAACATATCACTTGTACTCTCAGCATCCCAATACAAAACAAGACCATTTTTTATACTATCAGGAGTAGCAAAAACAACATCAATTTTTGTCCATTCTCCACCTTTTACTTTAACACTTTCTCCAACCTGGGTCGGGAACGAAAAACCGCCTCTGTTATTAGGAACAATACTTCTTAATGTAATCGTATCTGTACCACTGTTATTACTCTTTACATAACATGATACATCGTAGATTTTTCCCGCTTGGAGTGACTTGGCAGCATTATATCCCATACCACATCCAAACCAACCGTTACGATTAATTCTGTTAGATGCTTTAAGACAATTCTCGTCATCATAACCTGTTGGCGCAAGTTCGATACGTACACCCTCTCCCTGAGCAACAAAATCAGAAATATTACCATCAGAAAAATCATATGATAAATATAATGGTGTCGGAGTCGGAGTAGCAACCGTTGTCACATTATCCGCTGTACCGTTATTATTAGCTGAAACTGTCGGAGTAGGTGTTTCATCTGTCAAATTATTGTTATCTGCAACCTTCTTTTTTACAACAACAGTGACCACACCAAGTTTTCTTGTCTTTTTATTCTTTTTATTTTTTTCTTTAACTGTAATCTTTGCTGTACCTTTTCTTTTTCCTACTACTACACCTTTTTTTGAAACCGTAGCAATTTTTTTCTTATTAGTAGAAAATGTATATGTACATTTTGCTTTCTTGTCTTTAATCTTTATAGTATGTTTTTTTCCTATATAAATGTTAACTTTCTTTTTTGCAAGTTTAGCTTTTGCTGCAGCACCGGCATATTTTGTTTCTGCACCAAAAAAACAACCAAAAGTCATAGCCAACACTAACAAATAAGCAATACATTTTTTAACACAATTACACAACATCATTTGTCCTCCTCATATTCAACAATCAAAAACATTAAATTAACATATATTCTCAACATACTACGAATAGTAAAACCCAAAAATACTATAGTATGCTAACTTCAAAAATATTATGACTCATATCCATTCGGATTATTATGCTGCCAACGCCATGAATCACTGCACATATCTTTTATATCATACTCTGCCACCCAGCCAAGCTCATCTCTTGCTTTACTAACATCCGCATAACACTCTGCAATATCACCGGCACGACGTGGTTTAATTTCATATGGAATACTGCATCCTGACGCTTCTTCAAAATTCTTTACGATATCAAGAACACTGTATCCTTTACCGGTTCCAAGATTATATATACACAAACCTGACTTATTCTTAATCTTCTCCAATGCTTTAACATGACCAAGGGCAAGGTCAACTACATGAATATAATCTCTTACTCCGGTTCCGTCATGAGTCGGATAATCGTTGCCAAAAACTCCGAGACATTTAAGTTTACCTACTGCAACCTGTGTAATATACGGCATTAGATTGTTCGGAATACCGTTAGGATTCTCACCTATTCTTCCGCTTTTGTGAGCTCCTATCGGATTGAAATACCTTAACAGTATAACATTCCACTCATTGTCAGCTTTATATACATCGGAAAGAATCTGTTCCAGCATCGACTTAGTATGACCATATGGATTAGTTATATCTCCTTTTGGACAGTTTTCTGTAATAGGAATCTCTTTTGGAGAACCATAAACGGTTGCAGAAGATGAAAATACAATATTTTTAACATTGTACTTTTTCATCACCTCAAGGAGCACCAAAGTACCGTTGATGTTATTGTCATAATACATAAGCGGTTTCTCTACAGATTCCCCAACAGCCTTTAAACCTGCAAAATGAATACAAGCTTCTACACCTTCCTGCTCAAATATACGGCACAAAGCTTCTTTGTCCCTTATATCTGATTCGTAAAAAACGCAGGATTTTCCGGTAATCTCCTCTACCCGCACAAGCGATTCCTTACTGGAATTACACAAATTATCAACAACAACAACTTCGTAACCGGCATTTAACAATTCAACAACTGTATGCGAACCTATAAATCCGGCACCTCCGGTAACTAAAATAGACATCGTAAATTCTCCTAATCTGAAAAGATATAATTACAAGCTATTATATACCTAATAATGTTTTGTTGTCAATTTTAACTTACCTGTATAATCACTATAATACAACTGTAAATTCTTTACATTTTCAAGCATTACACATGTTTCATATAATGTTATTTAATTGATAATAATTGATTAAAACAGAAATAATCTGAAGAAAACTAAATTGTTTAATATATCACATATTTAATAGAAATAACCTAATTTACAACATACTTACATTTCCCGAATTACGTTCAAACAAATAAACATTGTCAGATAATTGTTCTTCACAATTAACCACTGAAAAATTAACTTCTTTAACAAGATTCTTGAGCCATTCCGTAGACTGAATTGTATCTGCAGATACCATTATCACTTCATGAATACTACTTGGCAAAATATATATATCAGAATCGAGTTCCGCCGCTAATTGCTGTAGCTTAGTTGAATACAATAATGCTGCTGCGCCGTTTATTCCGTACTCATTAGTCAACACATACATATTAGGTTCAACATCATCATATTCGAATTCACCGAAACATAATTCTGAATTTCCACTTTCAATCATATCCCTAATCATACCACCAAGTGACATTAACTTATCCGGAAATAGTCTTTTCATATTTTTTTCAGCTTCACCAATCAGATATTCTACGTTAATACCCCATTTTTCCATAATATCATCTGTTATCCTAAAACTATGTATTTCTGTTCCCTTATCAAAACATAAATAATGAAATGTTATCGCAAGGTCAAGAAATGGTATGAACGGACAATCACTAAGCATTTCAACATTCTTTTCAAAATTAACCAATCTGTAAAACAATCTCTCCGGTTCAAAATCATCCGCCAGTTTATCTAACTGCATCTCATAACCCATTTTACAACAATTAGTATAAACACTAATAATGCTTTCAACAATTGTATCGATATTTTTACCTGATTTAAATTCATCATACCAATTTTCCATGTAAATAGCAGGTGCAACTTTATTATCGTCTGTCAAATTTTTTATTATAATGCCTCTGTAAATACACGAATTATTTTTCAACATATTTTTACATTCAATTTCATAATCACCCCCTAACTTTTCACTCAACCTTTTTTTTACTTCAGTAACAAATTCACCATACTCCATACACAATATAACCTCCTATAATTTTGTATACATCAGTATAGCAAACTATCACACATAAAGTTTTACAAAAAAACATCACCTTTTTTGACATAATAACCAAAAAAAGGTGACGCCACTTCATTCATCAATTACTTTTTTATTCAATTTGCACAAAAAATGCAGCAAAAATTCTACATATACGAAATCACATACAAAAATCACTCTACTTTGCCCCAATTTCCAAACGGCCAAATGCGAAATACCGCTTTCCCTTCAATACTGTCTTTCTTTACCAAACCAACATCTGATTTACGGCTGTCTCTACTACTGTTACGGTTATCTCCAAGCACAAAATACTCATCATCACCAAGACAAACAGGAACTGAGGCAACACCCGGATCATTAATTAATGCATTGCCATATATATCATCTTCTAATAACACATCATTAACATATACATAACCATCAATTATCTGTATTATTTCACCGGGAAGACCAATTATTCTTTTAATATAATTAATATCTTCTGAATAAGGAAAAACAATCACATCAAATCTTTCAGGTAAATGATTATAATACGACACTTTCTCAATAATCAGGCAGTCCCCGTCCTGTAATGAATCATTCATGGAACTACCGTCAACAATTGTATGATGTGCCACATAATGTGTTATCCCATATGCAAGTACGACAGATACAAGAACACATATGATGATATATATTATATCTCCAAATAACGATTTTAACCTGCTGACAGGGCCTGATGGCAACTTGTCGGAAATAATACTTTCGTCATCAGTTGATATACCATCAAATACATTATCACTGTTTTCTATAGAATCAATATCAAAATAACCATGTGAAGAATACTCTTTGGATATATGCACAGGGTCTATAGAATCATACAACTTTATCTGTTTTACAAATTCAAGACTATCATTAATCTTTTCCTCATTGTACATAATATCCCCCCTAGTATATTTTTGCTCTTATACATTATACACCCAAATAATTCTACATTACAGCTATATTACTTTACAGCACTCTAAATCCATGCATGTCAATACTATACTTCACTAGGGACATCTTCCAATGTTACTTTGCAAATTTTTCCACCGCGAAAATCATCCATAAATAATATTGCGGCTCTTGACAAATCCGGTAATTCTCCTTTCGCAATGCAACCACGCTTTAATGCATATTTTTCCAGCAGTTCAAATGCTTTTCCCGCAAGATCGAATCCCATATATTCCGCAAGCTTATCAGTATATCTATCACGTAATATCTCTATCAGTTCACAAGCAAGTTCCTCAAGCTGTAATATTTCATCATTGATTGAACCAATATATGCAAGGTTAAGCCCCACCTCATTATCTTCAAATTTTGGCCACAATATTCCCGGCGTATCAAGAAGTTCAACATTTTTGTTGAGTTTTATCCATTGCTTTCCTTTAGTAATCCCGGGCTTATCCCCGGTTTTTGCGCATGCTTTTCCGGCAAAACTATTAATAAACGTGGATTTACCAACATTTGGTATCCCTACAATCATAGCTCGTACCGGTCTGTTAATTATTCCTCTTTTTCTGTCACGCTCAATTTTTTCTTTACACGCAGTCATAATAACTTCATTGACAGTTCTTACACCTTTTCCGGATTTTGAATTAACCAATGCAGTATGATACCCCTGATTTTTATAGTATTCTCGCCATTCTTTTGTTTTGCCTTCATCAGCCAAATCATATTTATTAAGGAGTAAAACTTTAATCTTATTAGCAGCTAATTTTGCAATATCAGGATTACGACTAGACATAGGAATTCTTGCATCTATCAACTCAATTATTACATCAACCAGTTTGATATTTTCCTGCATCATACGCACAGCCTTAGTCATATGCCCCGGATACCACTGAATATTCATACCAATCCACCTCATTTTAATGCATCAATTTTATTACAAGTAAATAAAATCTACTGCTTTTAATATAAAATATACTAATTATTATTAACAAAACCAAATGGTTTCAACTTAATCCAAACTTTACCTATTATCTCTTTCCTTACAATCGTTCCTATTTCCGAAAATCTGCTGTCTTCACTTTTATTACGATTATCTCCTAAAAGAAAAAATTCATTTTCCTCTAATGTTATCTCCTCTTCAGCGAGCCCACCGGTTTTCATTGGCTCAACTTCTATATCCTCAATCAGTTCTTCTCCGTCAATAAACACCTTTCCTTCTTTAATAAGCACTTTTTCTCCGGGCAATCCTATTACGCGCTTAAATGAAATGTTACCATGACCAAGATTTTTACTATATGCTACGATATCATTTCTTTTCGGTGAAGACATACGATAAACCAATTTATTAATGATTACTTCGTCTCCATTATTTAAAGTCCCAACCATGGAATCTCCCACCATTGAACTGCGGATAAAACCATAGTTAACCAATGCATAAGCAAATCCGATAACTAATACTATTTCAAAAAAATATAAAATTATTTCAAGTAATATTCGTCTTTTCTTTTTCCGGCTATTGCTATCTGATGTTGCCAGACCGGAATATTTCTTATTTTTTATATAGACTTTTTTTCTTTTCATACACCACACCGCTTCCCGACAGAATAATTATAACACAAAGGGGACATCGAAATGTCCCCTAATTATTATCAGGTATTAAAAATTAAAATTACTTAACTCTTTCTTTTACCTTAGCAGCCTTACCAACACGGTCTCTTAAATAATAAAGTCTAGCTCTTCTAACCTTACCAAGTCTAACAACCTCAATCTTCTCAACTAACGGAGAGTGAAGTGGCCATGACTTCTCAACACCAACACCGTTTGAGAACTTACGTACAGTGAAAGTCTCTCTTGCTCCACCATTCTGTCTCTTAATAACAGTACCTTCGAATACCTGGATTCTCTCTCTGTTACCTTCCTTAATCTTAGCGTATACTTTTACAGTATCACCAACATTAAATTCAGGTACTTCAGCTTTAAGCTGAGCGTCTTCAATTTTCTTAATAATATCGTTCATCTGTGCATCCTCCTAATTATTCTTGATGTTCTTGAATCAGCACATAACTAAAACAGCGGACCATCTATTTTTCACAGCTTTTCTAGTTTACCATACATATTATCATTCTGCAAGTGTTTTTTTCAGGAACTCAATATCTTTTTTTGATAATTCTGCCTTTTCTAACAAATCCGGACGCCATTTTGCCGTACGAAGCAATGATTGTTCCCTTCTCCACTTTTCTATATTAGCATGATGACCTGAAAGAAGTATCTCAGGAACAGACATCCCTTCATATTCCTGTGGTCTTGTATATTGAGGATATTCAAGCAAGTCCCCTTCAAAACTTTCATCAGCTCCCGAATCTTCATTGGTTAATACTCCAGGTACCATCCTTGAAACAGCATCCATAACTACCATTGCCGGAAGCTCTCCACCGGTAAGAACATAATCACCAATCGAAATACAGTCGGTTACTTCTTTTTCAATAACTCTCTCATCAATCCCCTCATAATGACCACACAAAAGAACAAGTTCTTCTTCTTTTGCCAATTCTTTGGCAATATTTTGATTAAACACTCTTCCCTGAGGTGTCATATATACTATTCGGGGACTTCTGCCAATTCTGTTACGTATATCTTCACATGCAAGACATATTGGTTCTGCCTGCATAACCATTCCGGCACCACCACCGTATGGATAGTCATCCACCTGATTGTGCTTACGTTTCGAATAATCCCGTATATTAATGGAATATAGATTAATAATTCCCTGTTCAATTGCTCTTCCGGTTATACTAGTTTTCATTCCCGCTTCAATCATCTCAGGAAATAAACTCAACACATAATAATTCATAATCAATCCTTACCTGTTATTCAGCACTAACCGGATCAAGAAGTCCCGGCATAATATGAGCTTTAACAATTCCTTCTTCTGTATTAATATCAAGTATACATTGTGGTATAACAGGCAGAAGAACTTCTTTCCCATTTTGTTGTTTTACAATATATACATCATTAGCACCTGTCTGAATTACATCTTTAATCACACCAAGTTCTCTATCCTCATCCGTAATCACTTTTGCACCAATTATATCACAAAGAAAATACTCACCTTCTTCAAGTGGTACGGCCTGTTCCCTTGTTATAAGCAAATCACTGCCCTTATACTTTTCAATATCATTAATATTATCAATTCCGACAAGTTTTAGGATTGCCATATTTTTAAAATATTTAACACCTTTAATCTCATACTTAACAAGCCCATCTTTTTTTGTATCAAGGTAAAAATAATCAAGATCAGAAAATCTGGACACATCGTCAGTATGAGGATATATTTTTATCTCGCCTCTTACTCCGTGTGTATTAACATACGTTCCTACTCTAAGTAATTCTTCTTTATCAACTTTCAAATTATTTCTCCTAATTATATACAATTTGCATTAAACAAACATTCTACTATTTACCACAACATTCCACTAATTGACACTGCATTCCACATAACTATCACAATGTTCCACGAAATGTATAACTATAAAAACAAAAACCGGATGCACAATTACATCATAACTCTAATGCAAATGGCACCCGTATAATTAGAACATCACTGTTGAATTTCTACAATAACTTTCTTATCCTCTTTTGAAGCTGCTGCTTTAACAACAGTTCTAAGAGCCTTGGCAATACGTCCTTGTTTTCCAATGACTTTCCCCATATCTGAGGCATCAACTGTAAGTTCAACAACAGTTCCTTTTGGAGTTTCATTTTCAACAACATTAACTCCGTCCGGGTTATCAACCAGTGATTTTGCAATCACTTCAACTAGCTCTTTCATTTTTCCTCCAATCTCACGTAATAATCATCTGCCGGAGATACCATCTCGGCAAGAGATTTCACTCTTTCCGAGACTAAATAAATCAAAACTCCGACCATGATGATAACTTACGGACTGTCTTAGTATTACTCTCCGAGTACTCCTGACTGTTTGAATAATCTTGCAACTGTCTCAGTTGGTTTAGCACCATTAGATATCCACTTCTTAGCTGCTTCCTCATCAACCTTGAACATAGCTGGTTCCTGGTTAGGATCATATGTTCCAATCTCAGCGATAAACTTACCATCTCTTGGAGAACGTGAATCAGCCACAACTACTCTGTAGAAAGGAGCTCTTTTCTTACCCATTCTTCTTAATCTGATTTTAACTGCCATTAATGTCACCTCCTTATAATAAACTATCTATAAAATGTATAGAATTAACATTGTTACATGCCAAACGGCATCTTACCAAACAAACCTCTTTTACCCTTCTTGCCGGACATCATACCACTCATCTGTTTCATCATTTTTTTGCCCTGTTCAAACTGTTTAACAAGTCTGTTTACTTCGCTTATATCAACGCCGGCACCTTTAGCAATTCTTTGCTTTCTCGAAGGATTAAGTATTGAGGGTTTTAGTCTTTCTTCTTTTGTCATTGAATATATAATTGATTCAACTTTTGACAATGCCGAATCATCTATGTCCAAATTGGACGGAAGTCCCATCCCCGGAAGCATACTTAGTATACTGGTTAATCCTCCCATTTTTTTCATCTGTTGCATCTGTTCAAGATAATCTTCAAAATTAAACTCAGCTTTTCGAAGCTTTTTCTCCATATCCCGGGCTTTTTCTTCATCAATCTCTGCTTCAGCTTTCTCTATCAGGGTTAGTATATCCCCCATACCCAGTATTCTTGAAGCCATTCTGTCCGGATAAAATTGCTCAAGATCTGACAGTTTTTCACCCATACCAACAAACAGAATCGGTTTACCGGTTACCGCTCTTATCGATAACGCAGCACCACCTCTTGCATCACCATCAAGCTTAGTAAGAATAACACCATCAATCTCAAGTTTTTCATTAAATGTAGTTGATACATTAACTGCATCCTGACCGGTCATTGCATCTACTACAAGGATTGTCTGATGAACCGTAATATTATTCTTAATCTCTTCAAGCTCACCCATCATATCTTCATCGATATGAAGTCTTCCGGCAGTATCTATAATCAAAACATTGTTGTTATTTTTACGGGCATGTTCATATGCTGCTTTAGCAATATCAAGCGGCTTATTATTGGTTCCCAGGGAAAAAACAGGAACTCCCTGCTTTGCACCATTTTTCTCAAGCTGGTCAATAGCTGCCGGTCTATATATATCACAGGCCACAAGCAAAGGACTTCTGCCTTTTGATTTGAGTTGTCCCGCCAGTTTTGCAATTGTTGTTGTTTTACCTGCACCTTGAAGACCACACATCATAATAACAGTAATCTCATTGGTTGGTTGTAATGCTAACGGAGTTGTTTGACCACCCATAAGGTTAACCATTTCTTCATTAACATACTTAATAACTGTCTGACCGGGTGTCAAACTATTCAAAACATCCTGACCGGTTGCTTTTTCTGTAACTGCTTTAATAAAACTCTTAACTACCTTGAAGTTAACATCAGCTTCCAGTAAAGCCATCTTAACTTCCTTAAGCGCTATCTTAACATCCTCTTCAGTAAGACGTCCCTTACCTCTTAGGTTCTTAAATACATTCTGAAGTTTTTCTGTAAGGTTATCAAATGCCATAATATCCTCCTCATTACTTCATACTGACAATCTATAACTCATCCAATATACTATTAGCCACATTATCTATTGCAATCAGATGCGGTTCAATATCCTGTGTGGCGTCATCAAAATCAATCATTCTAATCTGCTGAATCTCATCCTTGACAGTCTGTACCATGCTCTTTGCCATTTCAAATCTTTTAATCAAACCAAGCTTATTCTCACAATCAATAAGTTTTTTAGCTGATCTGTTAATCGAGTCTCTTACACCCTGCCTTGTAATCCCCTGCTCAACTGCAATCTCAGACAACGACATGTCATTACATGTATAATCTTCAAAGATAACATAATTCTTATCCTTAAGCAGAGCACCATAAAAATCAAACAATAATACGTATTCGTACTTTATATCCGGCGAAGAATTATCTATACCATCCATAAAAAGACACCACCTGTAAAGTTTTTTTCTTTACAGGTGGTAGTATATATAATATTACAGCCTTTGTCAAGTACAAATTATACTCTTATTTTTATTTATTAATCATACACTTTTTGAATGAATTAAATTTTTATTTTTTTCTTAGACGAGTACTTTCCATAAATATTCTTTCCGCCATTTTTTGCAATACCCCTTACTCTGAAATAATACACTTTACCTTTTTTCAGATTCTTAATTGTAACAGATGTCTTTTTAAGAATTATTTTTTTGAGTCCCTTCTTAAAGTTAGACTTCAGAGAATACTGCAATTCATATCTATTTGCACCTGCAACTTTCTTCCAACTTATCTTTGCCTTTTTTCCGCCTTTCTTCTTAACAGTAATACGCGGTTTACCAAGTTTTACAGGATTAACATCATTATCCGTACTACCTGCGTTATTTGTAATACCGGTATTATCTGTCGGCAACTGTGTTCCTGAGTTATTTTGTCCATTACCCGATGGATTAGCCGTTGTATCCGAATTAATACCGTCAGGAGCTTTGGTCGGTTCCGAATTGGTTCCGTCAGGAGCTTTAGTCGGTTCCGAATTGGTTCCCTCAGGAGCTTTAGTCGGTTCCGGATTGGTTCCGTCAGGAGCCTTGGTCGGTTCCGGATTGGTTCCCTCAGGAGTTTTGGTCGGTTCCGGATTGGTTCCCTCAGGAGTTTTGGTCGGTTCCGGTTTCTTTGTCGGCGTAGGAACAGCAGTTACATCCGGCTTCTTAGTAGGAGTTGTAACCTGACCTTCAGGCGTTTTAGTAGGACTCGGATTATTTCCCCCACCTACTTTTTGGGAAGTAATGACAACACTAACATCTCCCGTCACCTTTGTTAATCGATATGTATTATCTAATGCTGTATCTTCCGGTCCCTTAAGATTCTTAAAGTACATCGCCGGAGTTGCACTGACATCAACTATCTCATAACCGGCATCAGGTACTAATGTAAAGTTAACCTGTCCACTACCTGAAATATCTACATCTCCTGTTACAGAATCACGCGCTACGGCAGATGACTGATTAGTCTTCTTTCCAAGTTCATTGGTATAATCCTGAGTCATATACGTAGTTACCTTAACATGATCATCTTTAGTAAATGTAACTGTAAATTCCGACTTTGGTTCATCATTTCCCGAATCACCACTTTTTGGTTTTGTTGTAATTGCAACAGACATATCTCCGGTTATCTTTGTGATTCTGTAAGTGTTATCAAGTCCTGTATCAGCAGAACCTTTATGATTTTTATACATTCCTGAAGGCCCGATAACAATATCTGCAATCTCATAGCCCTCATCCATAACTATTGTATAATTAACCTGTCCATCACCACTTACATCAACCTCTCCGGTTTGAGAATCACGGGCAATTGCGTAACTTTGATTAACCGCTTTGCCGGATTCATCCGTATAATCCTGAGTTTTATATGTGGTAACTGTTGCATGGGAATCTGTAGTAAATGTAACCTTAAATCCTTCCGAATCCGGTCTGGCTGTCGGTGCAGCTGTCGGAGCCGGTGTCGGTGACGGCTGTGGAACTTCAACATAGCTTACAAACTTTCCGGCTGCAGTAGCCCCGGAGTTAACGCTATATCCTGCCACAGAATAATTCTTCATAGAATCAACCTCATCTACCGTTCCATCCTGGAATACTCTGTATTGGAATGCTGTTTCTGTATATGCCGTACTATTTAAAGCAGTCTCTGAAACATCTTCATCAAAGAATACTTCTACCGCATCACTTTCAGTTCCGGAATTCCTGCATTTATCCTGATCTTCTACAACAACCAACACATAAAGGTTATTAGCATCCCACATTAACTTTGCCTTAGCCCAAATATCCTGTGGATATGGTTCTTCATCAATCGTTTTTGCAGTATAATATGATATGTCAATCTCTTTAGCGTTATTCCATTCGCTATCACATATACCATCTATTGTTATTTCTTTACTTACTTTTAATGCATATGCATTTCCTTCATCAATACCGGCACTGCCTGACGGATAGGAGTCACACAGATTAATCATACCAAACTGGTTACGATTATTAAATGCAGAAGCTGCTCCAAACATTGTGAGCTTTCCTACTCTTCCCTCAGTATATGAACTAATACTGTTAATAACCTGCACTTCAAAACTAACTTTATCATTGTTTGTCTTCGCATTTTTAAATGGTATCTTATACTCAACCTGATATCCTGTTCGCTTAGCTGCCGTTACTACATTGTATGCTATCGGATTCTCTGGGAGCTTGCCCCATTCATTGGTACCATTAAATAATGTACGATACTGGAACATATCTGAATCATATTCCACAGGATTAAGAGCATCTTCATCAAAGAATATCTCTACTGAATCAGATTCATATGTATTATCATTAACGCACATGTCTTCATCTTCAGTAATTACCATCACATACAGATTATCAGCATCCCACAAAAACTTAGCTGATGCATTACAATGCTTTGTTCCCGCAGCCGTCTGGTAATTATTAAGCGAAACGGACGGTGCTTTTGACCACGCATCTTCAATAATTCCGTCTGCAATTATCTTTTTATCTGTTGCAACTGCCTTAATACTGTCATTGGATACATTTGCTGATGACTCGTTAGCATCAAGAATAATTGTTCCAAATTCCTCGCCACTGTTATATGGAGAGTTTGTTGCAAAAAGATTGAGTGTTCCGTATCTTGAACCTTCGGTACAATCATTAATCTGTACCTCAAATCCAACTTTGTCACCGGATTGTTTCTTCGTTGCAAATGGTACCACGTACTCAACGATGTAGCCCTTGTCAGCACCTGTTACAATCTCCATATCTTCCCCGATCTTAACATATGACGCTTTAATACTTGCGTTACCTGAAGTTAATGTTACTTCTGTTTCATATGCAAGAGAATTAACAGCTTCACATCCGTTTAACTCCCATCCGGCAAATACATATCCTTCAGGTGCATTTGCACGAACCGTAATCGGATAATCCTTATAATAGGTCCCGCTCCAACCGTTTGCAATATCAGGCATTATTGTGTTAATCTTTATTGCATTATTGAGATTAACATCTCCTGATGCTTTTGCTGACAGAAAAACATTAACTCTGTCACTTTCTGTAATCTCATCCATATTATCTTCTAACATACCCAGAACATAACCAGGTCTGTTTTGAATGAATGTTTTAATCCCATTATAACCGGCATCTGCATTTCCGCTGTTCCATCTTACCTTATGTTTTTCGTTATAACCCTTATACTCATCTCTAAGCTGTTCAAGAACCGGCATACAATGACTGTATTCATAGTTCCAGTTACGCAAATCAAGAATAGTATTGGTCATACGTTTTCTAAAATCACTATTTTCCATCAATGCAATAAATATCGGGTCTCCGTTATATCCATTATCAGCACCCATGGCATGATTAAGAATAGAGTCATAATCCCAATTAGCTTCCTGCTTCCATCCGCCGTAAATGTTTGTGGACCATTCAGTATCGAACAACATATATCTCCATTTACCGTCTGCATAAGGGTTATTTGGATCTTCAGACGAAGGATCGGCAACTTTCCAAAACTGTATATTATTTCTTGGAGTATCTGCGCTTTCACCACTCCACCAGTCATTATTATTTATGTATATTTCTGTTGCATAATAATCCACATAACTGTCAATATCGACTATATCCTGGAACTTTTTGTAGTTTGCTTCAATAGTCATATCAAGGTCCCCAAGGGCCTCAAGTTCCGCAAGTTCTGCTCCTTCCGGATCAAGAGTTTCACCCTCATCAATCTCGAAGTTCTTGTACATTATTACATTGTTCTTATTAACATCAAACTCTTCCTCAAGATAATCATCCGAATACTTTTCCGTAAGGTTATATATTCCCCAATATTCTCCGTTAAGATATACCATGCACGGTCTCGATGACTGGGTTGTAAATGCTCTTCCTTCTACCATTTTTTGAATAAATACATCTCTGTATTTTCCTTCACCGGCATCATTACCGCCATTACGAACCATAACTTTACTGTACTTATCTTTAACAGCATCATCAGCACTGCCGGTGTTCTGATAATATGTTTTCACAGAACCCGGAATAAGCTCATAACCTTTAAGACTCTTTTTACCATAATCATACTCATCACGGAAATATATATTCAAACTCTTTTGAGCCTCTCTTCTGGTATATCCTCCATGAATTCTTATTCCAATACCCTGAGACAAAGCCTTATTTCCCTGTTCATCGAAGAATTCCATATGAGCAGCACGTTCCCACTCCTTACCCTTATTCATGAAGTTAGCATCAAGAATATCTTGACTTGTTTTATACTTACTACCAAGAACATAAATTCCGCTATCGTCATTAAGAAGATTATCAGGGTCAGTAACAATGGACATAACCGGACAACCATTATATTTACTTGCAATATCATTGTTAATAAAATATGTTCTTGTAGATACAGGAGATGAAACCCCAATATCATTAACAGCTATTGCTCTTATAACCGTAGCTCTGTCCAATTTAGAAGCATCAGGAGAATATGAACCATCCTCGCAATATTTTGCTGCATTTTCAGCATTTGATAATAACAACGAAGTTCCCAAAAGATTATCAACTGTTATACTGCCGGTGTATTGTTTTGTTCCTTCTTTACCCTTTACCGGAACACTTCCGTCAGTAGTATAGTATATTGTTGACCCTTCCGGAGCGGATATTGATAGTTCAAATCTCTCATCATAACACCCCGAATCTTTTGAGAAAGTAAGAACCTCCTCACTTTCTGCATGACTAAACAAATCTCCATAATTAATGCCTGCGTATGTAACAAAAACAAGAACCAAACATATCGCAAACATAAGTAAAAAACGCTTTTGTTTGAAAATCAGAATCTTTTTATTCATTTTTTTCTCCCTTCCAATTACGTTATTACCACTGAAATCAAATCTCATTTACGAGATTTTGCTCCTGCATCAAATTACTATAACATCACAAGCATCTTTGTAGCAGTTAATTTCACAACGTAATCTTTTGTTTTTTTGCATTTAGAAAAAACTCCCTTGAGAACATTATAATTCTCAAAGGAGTTTTAATCAAGCAGATTTTATAAATTTTATAAGCTTTTTTAACAACTAGTTAATTATATCCTAACTTTCTTTTTTGTCGAAAAACTACCGTAAACTTTCTTACCGCTTGCATCATTTGCAAAACCTCTAACCTTGAAGTAATATGTTTTACCCTTCTTTAATTTCTTGATAACAACCTTGTTCTTAGCAACAATTTTCTTAGTTGCTTTCTTGAAATTCTTATTGGTACCATAATATACTTCGTACTTCTTAGCGCCTGAAGCCTTTTGCCATGAAACAGTTGCCTTCTTACCACTTTTCTTAATCTTCAAGCCCTTAACTTTAGCGACTTTAACCTTAGCAACAGGGGTCGGTGAAGGTGTAGCCTGCGCATTTTGCTCACCCGGTACTGCAGTTGCAACAGGAGCTGCAGTTACAACAGGGGTTGGCGTTGCCGGCTCCGGTGCCTTCTCAAATGACCAATAATCAAACTTAAACATTCCGGTATCATCAGCAAGATCTTCATCTTCATCCGGAGCATCTTTTGTACCTCTGAATACTATGAACAAATCATGTACACCGGTAATACTTTCCGTAAGTTTTGCTGTTATATCCTTAAATTTATCAGCTCCGTCTGTAGAACCAACCTTTACAGTTGCAATAAGGTCACCCGAATTAACATCGGTATTATGAATATCATATCCTTCGCCAAGCAGTTCTTTATTATCAGAAACTTCGCTTTCAAGATCTTCATCACAATCTATACGGAATTCTACAGTTCCATTAAAATCTGCCGATGCACAAGCCGCATTAACAGTTACTGACAATGGACTTTTGGTGCCAAAATCAACATTCTTAACTTTAATAAAGTTTTCATTATGAATATTGATTACATTACACCCACCATTAACACAATGTGCTATATCGACACCTCGACACCACGCTATAGTTTCAGCCTCGACCCTTTTATACGGGTCAAGATTAGCAACGGCACTTACACCTTCAAGCGTCTGATCAACAGGATCAATGGATCCATCTTCATTGTAACTAAATTCTTCAACACTCATACTTCTATGGAATGATGAACTCTTGTCTAATATGTTGTTGTGGTAAAACAGATATGATTTACCTTTGTAATCACACACACCCGGATGAATCGTGTAACAATTATTTGGTTCAAGAATTTTTCCGCCATACACCCATGGTCCTGTCGGACTTTCACTGGTTGAATAAGATATGTTCTCTCCACCTGATGCTCCAAAAGCAGGATAAACCATATAGTATAATCCGTTTCTCTTGTAGAACCAAGGTCCTTCTGCATAAGAAGCAGAATCATCAGATTTACCGGAGCCAAACGACTCTACTGTCATATCAATTTTATTAGCAAATGTACATACTTCAATCGGTTCATCTAAACCTTTGTATTTTTTTTCATTAAATCTAACATTATCATCAGGCATTACAGAAATCATATCCTCATTAAGCTTTACATATCTGAGCTCCGGATTACCAAAATAAAGGTACGCCTGTCCGTCATCGTCAATATAAACGGTTGGATCAATGTCATTCCAGTCACCCTCGTCAATAAGGGGTCCGCCAATTGCATCAACAAATGGACCTTCCGGTGAATCACTAACACCAACACCTATACATATACCTGACTCTTCCGCTTTTACCGGAACATACAGATAAAACTTACCATTTCGTTCAACACACTGCGCAGCCCATGCTCGGTCATTTGCCCACGCCAGATCGTCAAGAGAGAAAATCTGTCCATGCGCAGTCCAATTCACCATGTCGTCAGTGGAAAAGCAATGCCAGTTGAGCATTGTGTAGAACCCACCTACAGTTATATCTTCGTCATGTGTCGTATACACATATACCCTGTCATTATATACAAATGGTGCCGGGTCAGGCGCAAATAAATGCTGAACAATCGGATTCTCTGCTTTTATATCCTTACTGTTTTCAAAACTAATTCCTACAAGCGAACTAACACCCATTGCAACTATTATTGCACTTGTAGTTATTTTTTTCAAAATCTTTTTAACAAACATATTAGTTTCTCCTCATATTTTATTAAAGGCGTATTTTTTTCTTGGCAGAAAAACTACCATATACTTTCTTACCTTTATCTCCGTTGGCAAAACCTCTTACTTTAAAGTAATATGTTTTACCCTTCTTTAATTTCTTAATCACAACTTTGTTCTTAACAACAATTTTCTTAGTTGCTTTCTTGAAATTCTTATTGGTACCATAATATACTTCGTACTTCTTAGCTCCTGAAGCCTTTTGCCATGAAACAGTTGCTTTATTACCACTCTTCTTAATCTTTAAACCTTTAACCTTTGCAACTTTAACCTTAGCAACAGGTGCCGGTGAAGGTGTAGCCTGCGCATTTTGATCATTCGGTACTGCAGTTGCAACCGGTGCTGCAGTTACAACCGGTGTAGGAGTCGGAAGCATTGATTGGGTATCAAATTTCCAATAATCAAACTTGAACATTCCGGTATCCTCTGCAGATACTAATGCATCCGGATTATTTGGCTCACCTGTTTCATTTTCCGGTTTTTCGTAAGCTCCCTTAAACTCAAATCTAAGGTCATGAACTCCTGTTACTGTTTTAGTCAACTTTGTAGAAATCTCTTTCCACTGGTCTGAGTAATTATCAACCTCAACAGTACCAACAAGCTCATCATCAACATAAATTTCAATCGATGCACCTGCATCATTCTTAGCATCTCTTACAGAAGCAGTAAATGATACTGCACCTTCATTTCCAAAGTCAACATTACGAAGCTGAATATAATCAGTGTCGTGCATATTATATACATATACACTTTCACCATTGCAGATAGGGGTACCATTATCCCATCCCGTCTTAACTCCGGTTTCCCACGCAATTGTCTCAGCTTCCGTTTTGTTATATGGATTAAATGTGTCGATCGGATCTACTGAATCAGGCATAGGAACTAATTCTATTGTTCCGTCATCATTATAGAACATCTCAGAAACACATACTGATCTGTGATAACTGTTATATCCTCCTGCCGGCAATACATTTACATGATAAAACAGATAGGAACGTCCTTGGAAATCACATACTCCCGGATGGTTAGTAAAACTGTTACCCATCGTAGTTTCCTGAAGAATTCCTCCATATGTATAATTACCTAACGGTTCATCACAATATGCATACTGAAGATTCTCTCCGCCTTTATGTTCAGATGACACTGCACCACCATTAGCAGCCCACATAAAGTAATACTTTCCATTATGTTTTGTAAACCAAGGACCCTCTACATAGTTTGGTACATTAAACTTTGCAGGCTGGGTTTTAAGTGAAATCATATCATCGTTTAACAGACAATATTTAAGTGTCTGTCCGTAGAAAAGATATGCCTGTCCGTCATCATCCACATATACGGTAGGGTCGATATCATTCCAGTCACCGGTAATAAGCGGCTCTCCGATTGCATCTTTATATGGACCGTACGGAGTATCTGCAACTGCGACACCAATACCATATCCCGGAGAATCAGTAAATGAAACATAATCACCAACTTCAATATCCGGAATCAATCTCTTAACAAATGACAGATAACACATTTTCTTATCATCAAACGGTTTGGTTCCGTCTTCTACTACCTGTTTTGCATTTGGGTCAGACGAATCAGATAACTCGTAATCCGGTTCGCCATAATTGGCTTTTCTGAGAATCGGAACATAAAGGTAAAACTTTCCGTCCCTTTCAACACACTGGGAAGCCCATGCTCTGAAACACCAATCATGTCCCCATTCAAACTCTGACTGTCCAAATATAGTTCCGTGGTCAGTCCAGTTAATCATATCTTTTGTAGAATAACACTTCCAGTTTTTCATGGTATAGAAATCATAATCCTGGGAAGGGTTATTGGTTTCAAGTATATCTTCATCATGACTTGTAATCAGATAAAGTGTGTCTCCAACGACTATCGGAGACGGATCCGCTGTATAATAAGTCTGAACAATAGGATTATCTGCCTTAACCTCCTTTGGTGCAGATGATACAGCAGGAACTGCAAGCATCAATGCTAACGCTAAACTAAGAACCTTCTTTAACTTCATTATAAACACCCCTTTAAAAAATTATATAGTTATCACTATCAAAATTAATTATACTACAAAAACAACAAATAGTTAACAATTAATTTCACAAAAATTACCTAACTTTAACTTTTACAGTATTACTGAATTTACCATATAATTTTTTCCCGGTTGCATCATTCACAAATGCCTGCGCCTTAAAATAATACTTCTTACGACTCTTAAGCTTCTTAATTGTAACTGTATTCTTTTTTATTACAATAGATTTGACAGCTTTCTTAAATGATTTATTAACTGAATACTTAATTCTGTAACCTTTAGCGTCTTTAACTCTCTTAATGTTGACTTTTACTTTGCCTTTACCTGTAGATTTAACAGAATTAATCTTTGCTTTTGCCGGAGCTTTGATTTCCGGTGCCGTTGTTTCCTTAGGAGCCGGAGTCGCAGTGTTTACCGGAGCAGGAGAAATAACCGGTGCAGCAGTAACAACCGGTACCGGTGTTGCCGGAATCTCATCCTGAGTAAACTGCCAGTAATCAAATTTAAAAAGCTTAGTCTTCTCTTCATCACCGGTAAAACACAAATACAAATCATGTGTTCCAGTTGCTTTTGTTTTATCAATATCAACAGTTGTTGAAGACCATAAGTCATAACTTCCCGTACCTAAAACTTCATAATCACAAAGAAGCTCGCCTTTCTCGGAATCAAGTCTTACTTCAATATGTCCGGCAGTCTCTCCCTTAGCAACCTCAGATGATGTTTGTGCTATAAATTCAACTGCACCATACTGGGTAAAATCTACATCTTTAATTACTATACAGTCTCCATTTTCAATATCTGTTACATACACATCCTTATTCTCAGGTTCATCAGGATAGAAACACTGCTTTTCAATTCCTTTTCCTTCTGCCATAGTTTCAGCTTCTACACGCTGATACGGATTAAGTGTATCGCAGGCTTCCGGACCGTCTCCGGTCATTGGAATAGTTTCAATCGTTCCGTCTTCGTTATAATATAACTCTTCTACAGCAACAGAACGTTTATATCCTCCACCGCCCG
>SVEK01000042.1 GCA_015057405.1 Lachnospiraceae bacterium | reverse complement strand
TGTGGATTTACCGGGAACCATTACCGTATACCATCCGTTTTCTGTTACTTTAAATGTTCCGTCTGCATTTACATTAGGAGCAATAGGGGAAACGCGGTTTACCTGGTCTTTGCTCCATCTTACTGTCGTGTAATCGCCTGTAAGTTTTGTGTTTACTTTTATTGTAACTTCTGTTCTGTCGGCACTTGCAATTTGTTCTATAGCTGTGGCGCTATTGTAATCAAGCACACCAATCATAACTTTTGTTGTATGGGCGGATGATTGCTTGGTGTAAAGGCTTGTTCCGCAATACATATAATATGTACCCGGTTCAAGAATCAACCAGTCATCACCTGAACCATAATCAATACCATTTTCAACTATAGGTGTAGCCATTGATTCATTTGCATATATTCTAAGCGTGTTTTTAGCTGCAAATGCATCCATGTCTGTCAGGTTCGATTTGATACGAACAAAGCTTTTGGTGCCAATAGTAAATTTACCGTAACGCATCTGATCAGTTACGCCTGCGTTTTTATCAAGATTCCATTTCATTTCCCAGGAAACTCCGACAGCCTGATCGAATGATATCATATCCTGTACCGGATAAGCCGTAGTCTCTTCAAAAACTACATTTGCTTTGGCGCTTTTAGTACTTATTGCAAGCATCATAACGAACAAAAACGACAATACAATTCCTACAAATTATTTCATCTTTCTGCCTCCAAACATTAATTTTACCGGCTATTTTAACAATGTAAACAGCCGGTAAAGTTATAGCATAATGAATGTTTCTTTACAATTAAATATGTGTGGATATCGTATAAAATATTAATCTTTAATTGTTCGTATAATCAAATGTCATATGTTACTGATAAGAAGTATTTATATGGCTGACAAATTATTTTTTCCGTACTTTAATTTTTACTGTTTTTGTCCATTTTCCATATGTAGTACCGGTATCAGCTTTAAATGCTCGGATTCGATAATAGTAAGTCTTGCCTTTTTTAGCTTTTTTATCTGTGAAACTTACAATACTGTTTTTCTTAATTCGAACTAATTTTTTGAATCCGTTGTTCTTTTTAAGGGAACGTTGAATTTCGTATCCTGTTGCCGTTTTATTTTTCTTCCAATTGAGGATAACTTTTCCGGATTTCATTTTAACCTTAAATGATTTAACCGGAGCCGGAGTTACTTTTGTTTCCGTTATCGGTGGCGTTGCAACAGGCACGTTTGCTGACGGAGTTGGTGTAGCTGTTGCAGGTACCGGACTTGGAGTAGGTCTTGGGTCAGGAATATCGTTGTCAGTAACCGCCGAATAAGAATAATTGTCTGCTTCTGCACGATACTGTCTTGTAACGTCGGCTACATATCCCGGAAGATCTCCCCATGCATTGGTTGCCGTATAAGGAACTATAGTGAATGAATAATCAAAATTAGTCTGGTCTGCATATATCCTGTATTCCTCAAGTACATCAGGACCAAAGCATGAATTACCTGCGCCGGTTGATTTGCTGTTGATTGAAAGGAATGTCTCATCATATTTGTAAAGGTCATATGTATGTTTTGCATTTGTAATGTCATCGACTGTAAAATGAAGTGCCGATGCCTCAAATTCTCCCTCGCTTGCAATAGCAACAGCTGCTTTCTTGGATGGGTCGGTTACGGTGAACCATTTTACTCCCAGTACGTTACCTGTATCCTGTGGTTCAACAAAAGGATGGAACATTTTATTTACAGTTGTTTCATATGCTCCGTATATAGCATATGTATTTCTGTCGCTCATTGATTCATATGCTCCGTTACCAAACCAGTTTACATTCTCATATCCTGCCGGCAGTATGAAATCGTTTCCGACTCTGAGCATTCGTTTGTTGCTTACAGGGGCATTTGCAAGATCATATGCTACGTCAACATTTATTGCTCCGCTACCGTCAACGGTATATTTTATTGTTACATATACATCTTTCATTTTGTCAAATGATAAGGATACTTCAAATACATTTTGGTTCATATCGTTCACTGACATGTTAATGTCATTAGCTCGAACACTTTCTCCGACATTACGCCATGCACCTTCATAATTTCTGTCGTTGTTTGTAAGCGCTCTCCAGAAATTAGGTGTTGGGCCTTTTTCTATTACGAGCTCATCTTTGTAGACATAATTTTCGATGGCGCCTGTATCTTTCATAAGCTTAAAGCTGAACAAATCTCCGCTTACTTCGTAGCAGTTATCTGTATCTTTAATGTTAACAGGATTGGTTGCAATCGTTCGTGTAACGTTAGTAGCTGTTTCCGGAATTTCAAACTGTTCATATGACATTATATGTCCCTTTGGAATAAGAATCATATTATTTCCGTCAATATTTGCATAAATATCTTCTTTAACTGCTGCCGAAATATTGAGATAATACTTGCTTCCGTTTTTAAGTTCTGAAGGCATGAACTGTTTGTACGGAACTTTTAATTCTACTGTATCACGTGGGCTGACATTAACATCAGCTACTTTTCCTGAACCAAGAAGTTTTCCGTCTTCAAATACTTCATATATTACATCATATTTGTTCAGGTTATCAAAACTTGATTCGTTATATACCCACACACATTCGTTAGCAACATCAGATTCAGAGGTGTCATTGAACCAGAAGTTCTGATATTGATATTTAACTTCGTGTATTGCAGGTTGAACTTCTCTGTCCGGTGATACAATACCGCATACGCAGAAATTTGTTTCGGTTGTTATATCTCCGTTGTCTCCGCCGTAGCTGAAGAATTTACCATCATTTTCATCCTTATAAAGATTCTGGAGAGCATCTTCTTCTGAATAGTAATCATATGTACTTCCTGTAACCAGTTTATTAGGAAGAATATCTTCTATTGAACGGAATCTTGACTGATCTGCCCATACCCAGATAAATCCACCCAGGAAGTTATTGTTTTTCGCATTACGTACAGAATCCCAATATTCTTTAACACTTCCTGTTGCATTTCCCATTGAAAGACAATACTCACACATCAGATAAGGCATTGTAACATTTCCTTTATAAACAATTCCTTTAGGATCCCATGGGTACATTTCACTATCAACATCAACACCGTTTTCTGCATGTGAACTTTCAGAGTGTACAGGACGTGTTGAGTCGTGCTCCTTAAAGTACCATATGAGATCATAGAACATTCCGTCACAATAATTTTTATTATCGTTATAATGATTTTCGTTACCTGTTGACCACATTATAATAGCAGTTCTGTTTTTAAGTCGGTTGAAGGCGGTAATTGTTCTGTCCATTACAAGTTTCTTAAATGGTATTTTCAGGTTTTCATCGGAGTTTTGAAGTGCATGGCACTCAACATTGGTTTCAGCCATCATATATAATCCGTATTTCTCACAGAGATAATACAAATATTCATCATTGCTGTAGTGAGATGTACGAATGGAATTAATATTATACTGTTTCATGAGTTTAACATCTTCAAACTGTGCTTCATGAGGACAGTATTTGCCGTATAAAGGATCGGTGTCATGACGATTAACTCCCTTAAGGTAGAAAGGTTGTCCGTTAATTGTCATTTGCTGATAATCGTTTGTTATACGTTTACCGTTTTCATTTACCTCGGTAGAAGTAAACTCTATTTCACGGAAACCGAGATTCTGAGATACAGATTCAATAAGTGAACCGGTTTTTTTGTTATATAATGAAAGAACCATTACATAGAGATTAGGGTCTTCACATGACCAGAGTTTTGGTTCATAAACAGGGTATGTTGCTTCATCTACATCTGTTATGGAAGCACTTTGGTCTGAACCGGCAGCCATAGACGGGATATCAATACTCCATCCGTTCATAAACGGAACACCGTCTTCATGATAGAGTGCTACGTTAATTGCATATTCTCCGTCGGCTATATCTGATGTACTGTAGTTGCTGACTTTTACGTCTTTAAGTGTAAGAGTTGCATCTTTGTAGTTATCATCAAGGTCTACATTGATAAAGTAATCTTCAAGGTGAATAAGAGGTGTTGCATACATATATACATCTCTGAATATTCCGCCGTCATATAAGAAGTCCTGATCTTCCATCCATGTTCCGTCACAGAATTTGTGAACTTCTACTGCAAGAAGATTGTTGGCATTAGTATCGATGCTGCCGTCACTGTTTTTATACAAATAGTCTGTGATATCAAAGCTGTGCGGACTATAAGAGTCTTCGCTGTAGCCGACTTCCTGTCCGTTTATGTAAACATAATAACATGATTCGACTCCCTGAAAACTTATGTTAATTCTTCCGCCTGACTGTACAAGTCCCGGATTAACTTTAAAGTTCTTTCTGTACATACCTACAGGGTTATAGTCGACTGCACACATAGGTGACTGTACTTTTTCTCCCTGCCAAGGCATATCAACATTGGTGTAGATTGGGAAATCGAAACCATAATAAGTCCAGCTTGCCGGCAATGTAAGATTATTTTTCCAAGAACCTTTTTGCTCGTAGTCAGGTTTGTAAAAGTCTTCGTAGTCAGGAGCACTTGCTTCTGTATGATTATTAACGACTACAAGTGACCAGTCTGTTACAGAACTGTCTTTTCCTGTGAGAAACTGTACATATTTTGAAGCTTCTTTTTTATAGTCTCTTGCACCGGTTATTGCAGCTGCTACCGAATCATAAGAAACGTTTGAAGTAGAAGTAACAGATGCTGATTTTACATTAATATTGTATACTTCCGAACCGGTTACATCATTTCCTTGTGCGTCAGTATAGTCTATTCCCATCCATTCCTGGTGAGTAAATTTCACTGCTTCGTCTACACTGGCATCCCTTATTGAAGTAAGGGCAGGTAATGAATCATTATTGAAAGGTGTCCAGCCTTTTACAAGATTTTTTCCTGTTACTTCCGGAGTTGGTTGTACAACATTCGGAGTCGGTTGTACAGGCTGAGCTGTTACGTTTGAGACAATGTTGTTAGTTGGTTGAGGTGCCGGTTTTTTCGCAGAGACCTTAACAGAAATTGTACCCAGCTTTCTCTTTTTATTTTTTAGAATCTCTCGTACCGTAATTTTTGCACTTCCTTTCTTTTTTCCCTTTACAATTCCTTTGGAATTAACTGTTGCGATTGTCTTTTTAGAAGACGAAAACTTGTATTTAGCTTTTTTGTTTTTGTTAGCTATTTTAATTTGCTTGTTTTCGCCAACTTTAATTGAAATCTTTTTTGTTTTGATTACGGCTTTTTTTGCCGCTTGTACATCAGCGCTACCATAAAGCATAGTAGTGACAACCATAGTTGCTGCAAGTAATAAGCTGATTGCTCGTTTGTACATACATTTACCTCCTATAATTTGATAATCTTTGATATTTTGACGTTATTATGTCAAATAGCCCAACCCCGGATACACCACGGTCGAATTGCTTTCAGTATAATTTATTAAAGCAATATACTCATTGTAAAAAAGTGATAAGTTACGGTATAATAATGATGTATATTATTAGGATGTAAAAATAATCATAATAATAGGCATAAGGAAGAGGTGATATGATGAAAGACTATATTAAGTATCGTGAAGACGGGGTTCGTCCGACGGGTGGTTTTACTTTTTATCAATACAATCTGTATGCAATTCCCGGGGTTAATGTATCACCTCATTGGCATGATGAGATTGAGATATTGTTTCCTAAGACAGATGGGACATTGATACTGGACGGTGAAATAATAGAATTTTGTGAAGATGACATTCTTTTTATTAATTCCCGACAACTTCATAGTACATATCATACAAAGTCCGGATGGTCATATCATTTTCTTATACATCCGAATACTTTATGTATCAAAGAAATTTTGAATGATAAAGGAAAAAGAATTTGTTTTCCAAAAAAAATTGAAGCGGGAAAGACACCATGTAAGATAATTCTTGAAGACATTATGAAACTTCCTACCCCAATATCTGATACAAATAAATTCTTTATAATGAGCAAAATGTTTGAACTGTTATTTTATCTTTCGGATAAAGGGTATGCAGCAGTTGAAGATGACCCTAAAATGACGGTTCAGGAAGGGTACGTTAAGTCTGCTCTTGAATATATTCAGCAAAACATTTGTCATAAGATTCCAATACAGAGTATTGCGGATGAGTTGGGGGTTTCAAAGGAGCACCTTATGCGCTTATTTAAAACTTATACGGGGGAAACAATTAATTCTTACATACAAACCCGTCGCCTTGAGGAAGCTAAAAATGATTTGCATGCCGGTTATAGTCTGACAGATGTTATATACAAATATGACTATTCAGATGTTGCTTATTTTTGCAAATTATTTAAAAAACATTACGGTGTATCACCCGGAAAATATTTATAGATTTTCGTCATATTATTTTGAAGGAGTTACTTTATGAAAATAATAAAAACAGTTTTATCAGTTAACAAAATAATACTACTTGCGGCAGGAGTTATGGCCGGCATAATGATAACCACCTCATCTGCCGAGGCTGAGGCAGCAGAGTCCATAATTTCTACTATTCCTTATCTTAATTATAATCCGATTGAGTTTGACAAAAAGGGAGAGTTTGAAATTTCCTGGGGTTCAATCGAGAGTTATTATCAAGGTGACAGTACTGTGTCGTACGAATGTGAGCTTGCTGCGGATAAGGGGTTTAAGAAGGTTGTTAAAACATTTGAAGTGACGGAAGCAAAGGTTTTACTTGATAAAATGATGTTAGGAAAAAATGGAGGAACATTTTATTTTCACGTAAGGACGAAGTTTGTGAATAAAGATGTCGGTACATGGCACAGTAACTGGAGCCAGCCAAAAACATTTTCGTGTTTTACAATTAACAAGGCAAACTTTCCGGGAATTTTCAAATTACTGAAAAAGGGCGGAAGGAATTACGGTTTTGATGGGATAAAAGAAGTCATTTATGACAAAAATGAGGACGGTTGGCTTGATGAATGTGAGATAAGTACCATTTTACAGTTATCAACAGCTAATATTAATTATGTTAAGAAGGGAATACATTATTCAAAACCTTACATTAAAATATCAAGTCTTAAGGGAATTGAAAAATTGCCTAATCTGTCAAGTATTTCCTTGTCGCATTTCAGCGGTAAAAAAATAGATTTGAAAAATAATAAAATTGGGTACCTTTCCTTAACGGGTGTTAAAAGTAAAAAGCTTACAATTATTGCTCCGGATGCCGAGACCGTCAATATACAGCCGGATTATAGAACTAAGTTATCAAAACTTGACGTTAGAAAATGTGACAAAGTAAGGGTGCTTACTGCTTACGGCGCAAACAAGTCGAAGGTACTGAAATTACCGAGAGTAAAAAAACATCTTAAGGTGCTAAGCATTTCCGACTTTTCTCTTAAAAATCTTAACCTGAATGCATATAAAAATCTTCAGCAGCTGTATATATACGATTCGGTTCTGCCAAATCTTAAACTTAATAAGTGCAGGAATCTGCGTTACATGTATTTCTATTTTGTAAAAAATCTATCTAAAGTAGATGCAAGGCAATGTCGTAAATTGCGGGGAGTGGATGTTTATTCATCGCCGTCATTACCGTTAAGCAGAGTGAAGGTTCCGGCAAAAACAAAAATTACCCAAAATAAGGGGAAATGGTGGTACGGCACTAACGCCTATAAGAATGATATGAAAAAGATTAATTAACTGTTTTATGGACATACGGGTAAAGGTCAATATAAAGTATTTGAAAAGAGAGTAAACATATACTAAATTATGAAATATATCTTGAATTAAGTTTGGATGCATGATACTATATATAGTGTTTTATGGAAGTGGTTTATGCTAAATGTAGTAAAGGAGAGGGGATTTTGATGGAAAAGAAGATTAATTATCCGCAGATGATCAACAAGCGTGACGGTTCGTATGCACAGTTTGACGTAACTAAGATTCGTGTGGCTATTCGTAAAGCTAATGATGCTGCTCAGGTAGAGGCTATTGCACCTTATCAGTTTGAAAAACTTATAGATGAAGTAGTAGAAGCTATTCCTGAGGGACAGACACCTGATGTGGAGCAGATTCAGGATTTGGTGGAAGAGCGTTTGATTGCCCATGGTTTTGCGAAGACTGCAAAAGCCTATATTTTATATCGTGCAGAACATACAAAAGTTCGTAAGACAGAAAAAGATTTGGTTAATATATATAAAGAGCTGACATTTACAAGTGCAGCTGATGCAGATATTAAGCGTGAGAACGCAAATATCGATGCGGATACTTCAATGGGAACCATGTTGAAATACGGTTCCGAAGGAGCTAATTACTTTGTAGACAACTACATTTTACCAAAGGATATTGCGGCAGCGCATATTAATGGTGATATTCATATTCATGATAAAGATTTTTATATGCTGACAGAGACTTGTTGTCAGATTGATTTGATAAAGCTGTTCAAAGACGGTTTTTCTACCGGACACGGATTTATACGTGAGCCGAAGTCGATTGCAAGTTATGCAGCATTGACATGTATAGCTATTCAGGCAAATCAGAATGAAATGCATGGCGGACAGTCAATCCCTAACTTTGATTATGCTATAGCAAACGGAGTGAGCTGGACTTTCCGTAAAGAGTACTACGATGCAGTACAGCGTTATTTGTGGCTTGAATATGATTGTGAAAAAGTGAATGAGGATGAGTTTAGAGAAGCATTGATAAAGGTGATGCCGGAAAGTATCGACATGACTAACATTAATGACAGAGAGAATATATTTGTTGACTGGATGATGAAGGAAGGCGAAAACTGGCTTGGATTCGTTCCGGATGAACAGGATATTCGCAAGTGCCATAAGACTTCTGTACAGATTGCGATGAAAGAGACTGATCAGGAGACATACCAGGCAATGGAATCTTTAATTCACAATTTGAATACAATGAATTCCAGAGCAGGTGCCCAGGTTCCGTTCAGCTCAATTAATTACGGAACATGCACTTCTCCTGAGGCAAGAATGGCTATAAAAAACCTTTTGAAGGTTACTTATGCCGGTCTTGGAAATGGTGAAACAGCAATTTTCCCTGTACAGATTTTCAAAGTTAAGGAAGGTATTAATTATAATCCGGAAGACCCTAACTATGACCTGTTCCGTATGGCGATTAAAGTATCTGCCAAGAGACTGTTCCCTAATTTCAGTTTTATAGATGCTCCGTTTAATCTGCAGTACTACAAAGAGGGCGACTATAATACAGAGGTAGCATATATGGGATGCCGTACCAGAGTTATGGGTAATAACTATGACTCCGGAAAAGAGGTTACATGCGGAAGAGGTAACCTGAGTTTTACATCCGTTAACCTTCCAAGAATTGCTCTCCAGTCTAAGGATATGGAACAGTTTTATAAAATTCTCGACAAGCGTTTAGAATTATGTTGTAGACAGCTTTTGCACAGATTCGGTATCCAGAAGAAAAAGACGGTTAAAAATTATCCGTTCTTAATGGGACAAGGTATCTGGATTGATTCAGATAAACTTGGTACCAATGATGAAATTGGAGAAATATTGAAGAATGGTACATTAAGTGTAGGTTTTATCGGATTGGCAGAGTCATTAGTTGCTCTTACCGGTAAGCATCACGGAGAAAGTGAAGAGAGCAGGAATTTAGGATATGAAATCATATCTTATATGAGAAAATATCTGGATGATGAGTCTAAAAAGACCGGCTTGAATTTCACGTTACTTGCTACTCCTGCGGAAGGTTTGTCAGGAAGATTTTTAAGATTAGATAAGAAGCGTTTTGGAATTATAGAAGGTATTACGGACAGAGAGTATTATACTAATTCATTCCATGTACCGGTATATTATCCAATAAGTGCATTTAATAAGATTAAAATTGAGGCGCCTTATCATGCACTGACTAATGCAGGTCATATAAGTTATGTTGAGTTAGACGGTGATACGGCTAAGAATCCGGAAGCTTTTGAATCAGTAATTCGTTGTATGAAAGAAAATGGAATTGGATATGGTTCAGTTAATCATCCGGTAGACCGTGACCCGATTTGTAACTATACAGGTGTAATTGATGAAGTTTGTCCACGTTGCGGACGTAAAGAAGGAGAAAAAACTAAGTTCGAACGTATTCGTCGTATTACAGGATATTTGGTAGGCACGACAGAGCGTTTCAATGACGCTAAGCGTGCAGAGGAAAGAGATCGTGTTAAACACAGCATGTTTGAATAAATTAAGAATTGCCGGGACCCTTCAGGATTCCATCGTGGATGGTCCCGGGTTAAGATATGTAATATTCACTCAGGGATGTCCGCATCATTGTGAGGGCTGTCATAATCCGGATACCCATGATTTTCTTGCAGGTAAAGATGCTGACGTTGATAAGATTATTTCGCAGATATCAAATAATAAAATGCTTAGCGGAGTAACTTTTTCAGGCGGAGAACCTATGTGTCAGGCAGAAGCACTGGTGCCTATTGCAAAAGAGGTCAAAAAAATGGGAAAGCATCTGATGATATACACCGGATATGTATATGAGGAGCTTTTGGAGAAACCTGATGAGGGAATACGGCAGTTGCTGGAACTTGCAGATGTGCTCGTGGACGGACCGTTTGTACTTGCAAAACGTAATTTGACTCTGATATACAGAGGCAGCGAAAATCAGCGGGTAATAGATTTGAATAAAACGAGAAGTCAGGGGCAGATAGTGTTGTACCACAGCGACTATGATGATTTATTATAATATAATAAGTGCAGAATATAAAAACGGACATTTCCGATATCAAACACAATTAATGAAAGTGTTGATTTCCCGGTAATGTCCGTTTTTTAATGTTGAGCTCACAAAATGTGCGCAACATAAACCACTTGCTGTGCGGTTGCGCGATGATTGAGGAAGTATAAATTTGGGTACGAAAGTTGGTAATAGGTATTTGTCATAAGGTATTTTATGAGGTGCGTAATTGTCTGTAAAAATATGGTTTAGCTGCCATTTTTTTGTCAAAAAATTATCAAAAAAATATATTTTGAGTGACATAATTATGTTCAATCCTGCTGATAATTTATATTAGGTAAATATGGATTATGATATATGCTTTTTTTTCGAAAAATGAGTTGTTGCTAGTATGGGAAAAGGTTGAAAAATATGAGGATAATTGTGTTCTTAATTATTTTGCTCTGTGCATGGCAGGGTGTGTATTACATGGCGGTTGATGTTCTTCAGGTCAGTTATGCATATCAGGTTCCGTCGCCGGTTGGCATAGGTGAGTGTCTTGTTAATTTGTGTGAGGACGGAGAACTGTTCATTTCATTAGGTTATTCTGTATATCGTTGTATTGTAGGATATATTATCTCTGTAGCTGTCGGAATGCTTATTGGGTTAATGCTTAACCGCTTTAAGTTTCTTGCAGATAATTTAAGACCGGTTATTCTTGGAATTCAAACTTTACCAAGTGTGTGCTGGATTCCCTTTGCCATGATGTGGTTCGGGCTTCCGAGGGGAATCTTAAGCGGTTCTATATTGTTCGTTATTATCATGGGTTCATCGTTTGGAATATCCATATCAGTTTATAATTCAATAAAAAATGTACAGCCTATATACAAGATGGTTGCCGAGACTATGGGAACGGGGAAAAACAAACTTTATATGCACGTAATACTGCCGGCGTGTCTTCCTGAGCTTATAGCAGGATTAAAGCACGGATGGTCATTTGCATGGAGAGCACTGATGGCAGGTGAAGTTATGACTACCTGTACGGGAATCGGTCAAACTCTTGTTAACGGAAGGGACTTGAACGATATTAATCAGGTTGCTCTTGTAATGATTGTAATTGTTGTAGTCGGAATTGTGGTTGAGAAAGTAATATTTTTCCCGGTGGAAAGACGTATAGCTCTAAAGAGAGGATTGGAGGAAGCAAAAGGGTGAAATCAAAAAAACTCAGCATCATAAAGTCCTTTTTGGTAATGACAATCCTAGGTACATTTTTCATTACGGGCTGCAAAAAGATTGAGAGGTCTGATGAACTTAATATCGGGTATTTTAATAACATTACCCATTCCCAGGCTCTTTTGATGAAATCTGAGGGAATATTGGAAGAAAAGTTAGGTGAAGATGTGAGCATTAACTGGACTGCTTTTAATGCAGGGCCTATGGAGGTTGAAGCTCTTTTGTCCGGGAGTATTGATATCGGATTTATTGGGCCTGTGCCGGCTCTTACTGCCGGCTCTATTTCAGAGGGAGAAATTAAAGTTCTTGCGGGAGTATCAAAGGGAGGCTCTGTTCTTGTAAAAAGAAAAGGTACGGATATTAACAGTGCTGCTGACCTTGCCGGTAAGATTGTGGCGGTTCCGCAGCTTGGGAACACTCAGCATCTGTGTCTGCTTGATATATTGGAAAGAGCAAAGTTAAAGACAGATACAGACGGAGGAAATGTTGCGGTAGTTGCAATATCTAATGCTGATGTGGGGAATGCTATGAGCAGAGGCGATATTGATGCAGCTATAGTGCCGGAACCGTGGGGTGCAACCCTTTTGGAAAATGGTGCAAAACTTGTTCTTGATTATGATGAAATATGTTATGAAGGTGATTATGATGTTGCGGTGGTTGTTGTAAGAAATTCTTTTCTTGAACATAACCCGGATATTGTCAGGACATTTCTTGATGCTCACAGGCAGATGACGGATGAGCTTAACAGCCGGAAAAAAGAGTGCATGCAGCGGGTTAATAATGAAATAAACGAAGCAACAGGGAAGCTGCTTAATGACAGTGTTATTACGGACGCATACGGCAGGATTGGTTTTTACGCAGAATATAATATGGCTTCAATGGATTTATTTTTGGAGCTCATTAAGAAAAATGAGATAGTAAAAAAGGTTCCCGAGGAGGTTAATTATTATGTCAATAATTTTGAATGATATTTCCGTCAAATATGAGAATTCACCGGAGTATATATTAAGGGACGTTAATATTGAGATTAACGAAGGTGAATTTGTTTGTATTGTAGGTCAGTCCGGATGTGGAAAAAGCACATTATTAAAATTGGTTGCAGGCCTTCAAAAACCTTGTCACGGGAATATTGTTTGCAATGGAAAGATTGTGAAGACTCCCGGTTCTGACAGGGTTGTTATGTTTCAGGAGCATGGATTGTACCCGTGGCTTAATGTGTTTGATAATGTTGAGTTTGGGATGAAGATGAATAACGTGCCAAAAGAAGAACGGGAAGAGAAAGCTATGTATTATCTCAGTATGGTGGGGCTGGATGACTATAAAGAATACTATATTCATCAGTTATCGGGAGGCATGAGACAGAGAGTTGCCCTTGCGAGGGCGCTTGCCATGGAGTCAGATATACTTTTGATGGACGAACCGTTTTCTGCTCTTGATAAGCAGACGTCAAATCGTTTAAGGGAAGAATTGCAAAATATTTGTCTTCGGACAGGAAAAACAGTTTTATTTGTAACTCATAGCGTTGAAGAGGCAGTTTATCTTGCGGACAGGGTTATTGTGTTATCTTCGTCAACCGGTGAAATAGACAGCGAAATAGAGATTGAATTGCCACGGCCGAGAACGGTTTACTCAAGTGAATTTGTAGATTTAAGACATAAAATACTGGATTTGGTGAAGGGGGAGATTGCGTAATGTCGATGTCACATCTGGACAGCTTGGAATCGGAAGCTATATACATTATTAGAGAGGTGGCAGCAGAGTGTGAAAAACCGGTAATGCTGTATTCGATAGGAAAGGATAGTTCTGTTATGCTTCATTTGGCGATGAAAGCATTTTATCCGGAAAAACCACCATTTCCGTTTATGCATATTGATACCACATGGAAATTTAAGGATATGATTCGTTTTAAGGAAAATGTGGCGAAGAAGTATGGTATTGAGATGATTACTTATGTTAATGAAGACGGAGTAAGACAGGGGATTAATCCTTTTGACCATGGTTCAGCATATACTGACATTATGAAAACCCAGGCATTAAAGGATGCTCTTGATAAGTATGGATTTACTGCAGCATTTGGCGGAGGAAGAAGAGATGAAGAAAAATCAAGGGCGAAAGAACGTATCTTTTCTTTCAGAAATAATGAGCATGTATGGAATCCCAAGAAACAACGTCCGGAAATGTGGAAGTTGTATAATACGAGAATATTTAAGGGAGAAAGTATAAGAGTTTTTCCGATATCCAACTGGACGGAAAAAGATATTTGGCAATATATACAGAGAGAAAATATTGATATCGTTCCGTTGTATTACGCAAAGGAACGGCCTGTTATATACAGAGACGGGAACATTATTATGGTTGATGATGAACGGTTAAAACTACTTCCCGGTGAGGAAATTGTTCAAAAAAAGGTAAGGTTTAGAACGCTTGGATGCTATCCGTTAACCGGTGGTGTGGAATCAGAGGCGGAGTCTCTTTCACAGATAATTGAGGAGACTTTAAGTGCGGTATCATCGGAGAGAACAAGCAGGGTAATAGACCATGAAGAGACAGGCAGTATGGAAAGAAGAAAGAGAGAAGGTTATTTTTAGATGAAAGGATTATTGAAATTCATTACATGCGGAAGTGTTGATGACGGAAAATCTACATTAATCGGACATATGCTGTATGATGCAAAACTTATATTTGCAGATCAAAAGAAAGCACTTGAGTTAGATAGTAAAGTTGGAAGTGTAGGCGGTGAGATAGATTATTCATTGCTGTTGGACGGCCTTATGGCAGAGAGGGAACAGGGAATAACAATAGATGTTGCTTACAGATATTTTACTACCAATAAAAGAAGTTTTATCGTTGCAGATACACCGGGACATGAAGAATATACAAGAAATATGGCAGTTGGTGCGTCATTTGCAGACCTTGCGGTTATACTTGTAGATGCTTCTAAAGGAGTGCTTATTCAGACAAAACGCCATACAAGAATTTGTGCATTGATGGGAATTAAAAATGTTGTTTTTGCAGTCAACAAAATGGATACAACGGGATATGACAGGGATAATTTTAACCAATTAAAAGAGGAACTTAATGATTTGTGCAAAGAGCATAATTTTGAAAGTGTTTATTCGATTCCTGTATCGGCTACTGTTGGGGATAATCTCACCGGCAAGTCCGAAAATACTCCTTGGTATAAAGGAAAGTCCCTTCTTGATTACCTTGAAACAATTGATGTTACCGAAAATGAAGGAAATGAAGACTTTATACTTCCGGTTCAAAGGGTATGTCGTCCTGACAGAAATTTCAGAGGCTTTCAGGGGCAGATATCAGGAGGATGTGTCAGTGTGGGAGACACTGTTACAGTACTTCCGAGTGGGGAAAAAGCAGGTGTTAAACAGATTCTTGTAACAGATAAAGATGTAAATGAAGCTCATGCAGGAGAGGCTGTTAACATACAGTTAGACAGAGAGATAGATATTTCAAGGGGTTGTGTGATTACTGATAGCGATAGTCTTATACTAACCAATTTGTTTAGGGCGAACCTGTTGTGGATGGATGATGATAAGCTGGTTGAGGGAAAAAGCTATTATCTTAAGCTTGGAACAAGAATGGTTCCGGCTACTGTTATGAAGATTAAGTATCTTATCGACGTTAATGAAGGACATCACATTAAGGCAACGAGACTTAATAAAAATGAGATAGCTTCATGCGAAATATCTCTCAGTGAAAAGATAGTAATGGACAAATTTGAAAATAACAGAGATTTAGGTTCATTTATTCTTATTGACCGTGTGACTAATATGACTGCGGCATGTGGTATTGTGTGCCATGACCTTAGAAGAGGCAATAATCTTGTGTGGCATGAAATGAAGATTGACAGGCAGATTCGTTCCGCGAGCAAAAACCAGACACCAAAAACATTGTGGTTTACAGGATTGTCCGGTTCCGGAAAATCTACACTTGTTAATGAAATTGAGCAGCGTTTTGTTGCTAACGGCAAACACACAATGGTTCTTGACGGAGATAATATAAGACTTGGAATCAACAAAGACCTTGGGTTTGAAGAGGAGGATCGAATTGAAAATATACGCCGGGTTGCGCATATATGTAAGCTGATGAATGATGCGGGGCTTATTGTATTTGTTTCTCTTGTATCGCCGTATGAAAAAGACCGTGAACGGGCAAAGGAGATAATTGGAGAGGACTCATTTGTTGAAATATATGTAAGCACTACGTTAGAGGAATGTGAAAAACGGGACGTAAAAGGCTTGTACAAGAAGGCAAGAGAAGGGAAAATACCTAACTTTACAGGAATCGGAAATCCTTATGAAGCACCAAAGTCCTGTGATATTGAGATTAACACAACAGATAAAACTATAGAACAATGTGTTTCGTACGTTATAGAGGAGCTTGAAAAATATGAAATATAGTTATTTTGATAAGGCGGTAAACAGACTATATGGGCAGAAAATAATATCATCAAAGCATTGGTTTTCAAGTTATGTCAGAGAGTTTGAAGGAAAACGCAGCATAGAATGCGACGGAGAAAGTGATAGAGAGTGTGACGGAAGGCGTGGTGAAGAAAGTGGAGGCGGCAGCAGTGGAGTGCGCTGCGAGAAGTCTGGAACAGGGTATTCTACGACAGTAGAACAAACCGGCGTAAACGAAGAGTGTCCGGAATCGATGCAGAATGTTTTCGGTGGTGGAGAGTCGAATATCCCGGAGTATGAGTCGGTTATGCGCACATCGCGTAAAGTTGAGGCTGCTATTGACAGGTGTCTGGAATCCGGCAAATATACATTTCACAACATGCTTATTATTGAAAATCCGTATAAATATGCTCCGTTATGTGCCATGGCACTATTTGTTACCCCAAAAGAGTATCGGGTCAGAGTTAAAGTTAAGGGGAAAACGTCAGATACAGATATAGTATATAGTATTCCTGCTTCGAAGGCGCATCGGATTCCCATTATGGGTTTATATGGTGACAGAAAGAATTATATTAAGATAGAGCTTGTTAATGACAGGAATAAGGTAGTGAAGTGTAAACATGTTGTGCTAATACCCGAACCTTTATCTGACAGGTCATCTGCAAGAAAGATTGTACGGGAAAAATATGATTCGGGATATTTGTACGATCTGACACTGATATACGGCGGAGATGATAAGGTATATCCTGTTGCATTTGACAGAAACGGGGATGTACGTTTTATATTTGGAATGGTACCAAAAACTTACGGTTTTCAGCCTATATCGGGAGGAAGAATGCTTTTCTCCGGGCACAAGGCTACCCGGGCGACAAGTACCAATCCTGCATCAGTTAAGTTTCTTGAGGTTGACCAGATGGGACGATGTTACAGAGAGTATAACATTGAAAAAGGAACCCATCACGACTATTGCGAACTGTATGACGGAAATATTGTTTGTGCAAGTAATTCCTTTGAAGGAAATACGTATGAGGACACGATTATAGAGATTGACAGGGCTACAGGTTGTATTGTAAATGAAGTTAATTTTAAGGATTACATGGACAAAAAGTTCGTTGATTCAGTCGACTGGGCGCATATAAATACGGTTGAATATGATAAAGACAAGAAAACTGTTATGGTTTGTATGCGAAACTGTCACGCAGTCATTAAGGTTAATTATGAGAAGAAAGAAGTGTTATGGGTTCTTGGGAATCCGGAATTTTTCAAAGATTCTTCCCTTGAAAATAAAGTACTTAGACCGATAGGAGACATGGAATGGTTTTTTCAGGCGCATTCGGCATATTTTCTTAAGGAAAAGCTTGATAATAAAAGGGATACGCACCAACTTATCATTTACGATAATCACATTCACAACAGGAGGCCTGTAAATTATTTTGACGGGAAAAAGAATTCATATGTAAGAATATATACAATCAATGAGAAAGAAAGAACCGTAAGTCTGTTAAAGTCATATGAATTACCCCTTAGCACCGTCCGTTCTCTTGGAAAATATGAAGATGTTAACAAAAGAGTATATTGTATGAGCGGTAATATTAAGGTGAAGGGAATTGACTATAAGGGAAGCGTGGTTGAAGTTGATTATGAAACCGGTGAAGAATTGACAAAATTTACAACCAATCATGGATTTTACAGAGCGTACGGATACGAATTGTGTCCCACAGCTATGAGCTTGGCAAAATGTGAAGGGGATAATTATATTCTCGGAAATCTTCCGTCGCCAAAGTTATGCGACAGGATTAATACAGAGCAAGCGCATATTGTTTTGCCTCCCGTTCTTGAAGAAGGTGATTCGGACGAAGAATCAAGAACGGCAAGAATCAAAAAGTTGCTTAAGGATAATCCTGATTATGAAGTGGATTACGAGCAGGATATTGCACGTATTGAAATGTACATTGAAGAAAATGTATTGTATGTAAGTATGATAGACCATTTGCTTGAGAAGATATATCTGGTGGGGAATAATAACACTTATTGTATGGATTATACAGGAACTTCCCAGGAAAGACCAGAGTATTTTGCAAGAGCATTGAACAGAGAGCCAATTCCGCTTGGCAATCTTACCAAAGATTTTTATAGGATATATTACAAACACAAAAAAGGATTATACGATTCTGGAAAAGATATAATAATATGATTTCCTCCGGGGTTTCATGCAAGGTATAAATTGTATGAAGCCCTTTTTTATATATAGGAAAGTTCTCGAAAAGAACTCTCCTATATAATAAAAACGCTCCGCTAAGGATCGCACTGCGGCGGAGAGGAAAATATATTCCCATACTGACAATAGCTCATTTTCCGAAAAGAGAGCACACATCATAATACTAATTTACTTAAAATGAATTATCAGCAGGAGTTAATATAATTATGTTACTCAACTTATACTACATTTTAAATTGTAGCTGAATAAACCGACTGAAAAATCGAAATAATAGAAAATTTATACAATAGAAAAATTTAGTATATAAATTTTAATTAATGTTTGTTATAATGAAAAAAGAATGAAATCTGTTATTTGTTTTTGGGTGTAAGGAGTAGGGTTATGGAAAAGAAAGAACGTGCAGATAGAGCAGCAAAGATTTTAAGCATTGTATTGACGTGTATGCTGATAGGGTCATTTTTATTTTTTGTTGTAGGCGAGATTATCTGGCAAGAGAAAGCGGAAATAAGTGAAAATACTTTTCGTAATTTTGACGCGCAGTGGTTTCAGGAGATGCCGGACGGAACCTTAAATGAGGTAGCCATTCCCGGAATCTGTGATGTTGAATATGGGGAGTGGGGAACAATAGTTACACAGTTGTCTCCCGAATTAGAGAGTACTTCCCTGTGTTTTAGAAGTTTGCAACAGGAGATGAAGTTTTATGTAGGAGATGAACTTCGTAAGGAGTATTCTACCTTAAAAAGTCAGAAGTTTGGAAAGACAAGCACAATGGCATATGTGATTTTTCCTTTGTATTCTTCAGATGCGGGAAAAACTTTGCGTGTGGAGTTTATGAGTAAGTCCTCTTATGCTAATTATGTTGGTGATATTTATATGGGTGAGACTGTAGATATAAAAGGAAGACTGTATGAGGTGTATGCACCGGGACTTATTATAGCTGTATTCTTGTTTATAGTCAGTCTGATGGTTTCAATTATTAGTTATGTGTTGCAACGTATATATAAGAAAGATGTTGCATTGCTTTACTTGGGTGATGCGTTGTTGGTTGCTTCCGGATGGTTAATTGCAGAATCTAAGATTAGACAGTTTGTATTCCCAAGTGCAACAATCGCCATGTGGATGGGATTTTTGCTTATTGCTCTGCTTCCGTATCCATTTGCTTCCTACATAAACAAAGTTCAAAATGACAGATATAATAAAGCATACAGGTTAATTTGCATGTTAACGGCAGTTAATTTTGTTATAGTTGTTGTTTTACAGGTGTTCAATATACGTGATTTTTTTGAGTCTATGACACTGTCCCATATTAACATTGGGCTATTGCTTATTACTATGTTAGTTACAATTATTCGGGATATTATAACCGGTAAAGTAAAGGAGTACAGAGAAGTTGCAATAGGGCTGGGTGTACTGATTGTAGCAGGAGTGTTTGAGATAAGTCTGGTATATATGGTGGATGCTTTCTTGAATGGTGTTTCTCTCTGTCTGGGACTGGTAATTCTTCTTTTTACAGCTTCTGTAAGAACGCTAAGAGATTTCTGGAGTGTGGAAAAAGAGAAGCAGGTGGCAATTGCTGCTGCGGATTCAAAGGCGAAGTTCCTTGCAAATATGTCCCATGAAATCCGTACACCAATTAATGTTGTAATTGGTATGAATGAAATGATTTTGCGGGAAAATAATGACGCTACCATTAATGAATATGCAGGTAATATTAAGAGCGCCAGTCAAATGCTCCTTGCATTGATTAATGATGTTTTGGATTTCTCAAAAATTGAAGCTGGCAAGTTACAGATTGTGGAGGCGGATTATTCATTATCTTCTCTGTTAAATGACGTTATTCTCGGGGCAGATATCAGGGCGAAACAAAAGCAGCTACAGTTAGAACTTGATATTGATGAAACAATGCCGTCCGTACTTTATGGTGATGAAATCCGTATTAAACAGGTTTTGAATAATATATTATCTAATGCAGT